>JAEULQ010000065.1 GCA_016792685.1 Tabrizicola sp.
GTGTTGCCGAAGCTCTGCCTCCGCCGGGGTGCAGTAGCCAAGCAAGACATCGGAAAGCCCATTTAACTCTGCAGTTTCCAACTCAGCTCCGGAAGTCATTACCGACACAACCGATCCCCATTTGACACCCTCGACTATGCCCAGGATATACCCGGTGCAGAATGCAAGACGCGCATCTTGCTCCGGAGCCTCACAGGCTTCCAGAAGTGAATTGCCATCAAGGTTCTGGGCAATCGAAGGTAGCGGCAGCAGCGCAAGCCAAACTGTGACCAAAGCAGCAAATCTCATCGCCTTACCTCGTGCAGGAAGTTTCAGCCCTTGCAATCGAACGCCTTTGCGTCGGCAATACCTGCGGCTTCGCCGTCCGCAAAGCCTCTCGCATACTCTGGATAGTCAAAGTTGCCCCATATGATGGTAATCCTAAGCTTGCAGAAAGAATTGTAGCCGGATGCATGCCCGTCGTCATAACCGGCATCATAGGACGTGCCTTCCTCTTCTGAGCAGGCAGCCAGAGCCAGGAAAGCCGCTAGTACAACTCTATTCACTGCCCCACCTCGCGCAACGCTACGCCCGGCCCAGCTGCAACTTGCCCGCTCTCAAGAAACTGGATTCCCCTCGCCTCAAGGGTGAGCCTGACTAGCTGCACTGTAGACGCTTTCCCCTCGCCCTTGTCGAGTTTGTTGAGCGTGTTCCGGTGCAAGCCGGTCGCCTCTGCAAGCTCCGGGTTGGCTATGCCCAGCGCCGCTTTCGCCATTCGAAACGCTTGCTGCTCGCACATTTGGTCGGGCAGTCCTTCAACTGACCCAAGCGGTTTGAAATAGGTGGGTTTTTAGGCGGGTAAAATCGTTAGACGGAGAATTAATTCAATAAAATCAATGGTCATTGGTGGAGCAGAGGGGGATCGAACCCCTGACCTTATCATTGCGAACGATACGCTCTCCCAACTGAGCTACTGCCCCAATGACCTTGCGCGGGTGTCTCGCCCATCCCGGCGGGCTTGTCAAGTTGCCGGGCGCGCGCCGGGGCCGAGATGCTGGCGGACAAAAGCCACGATGTCGGCAGCAGGCCTTGCACCGGCAAGGCGGGCGACTTCGCGGCCGTCGCGGTAGAGGATCAGCGCCGGAATGCCACGAATGCCCGCGCGGGCGGAAATCTCGGGGTGGCCCTCCGTGTTCAGCTTCATCAGCCGAACCGCGGGTGCCAGCGCCGAAGCCGCCTTGGCGAATTCCGGCGCCATCATCCGGCAGGGACCGCACCAGGGCGCCCAGTAGTCGACCAGCACCGGCAATCCATCGCCGCGTGTGACCTTGTCGTGTGTCGCCCCATCCAGCGCGGCAACCGTTCCGTCGACCTACGTCTTGCCGCAGACCCCGCATTTCGGCCCATCGGCAAGGCGGGAGGAAGGAACCCGGTTGGCCTGACCACAGGTCGGGCAGGTCAGTTTCAGCGCTTCTGCAACGGCCATGGCACACCCCATAATCCAGTTGCGGCTTAGATGTGATCCAGCCTTGGTCCACACAAGGCTTTCAGCGGCCGTTCAGAGAAAATCCTCTTCCTCGCCCGACACATCGACCCCAAGGGCGTCGAGCCCGGCTTCGAGGTTTTCGGCCAGATGCGGCATGCCCATCAGGTAATCGGCCGTCGGGGTCGTCGCCTCGGCCGTCGCCGTGGCAACGGCCTCGTCGAAATCTTCGGGTTCAAATGCGCCACGGCCGACCCACGCGACCGCCGTCAATTGCGCCTTTTCGTCGTCGTTCAGTGCATCGATGAAGGCGTGCAGCTCGGCATCCCCAACCCCGCCCTCGCGGGCCAGGTAGATCACATGCACCACTTTTTGCGGGCCGATCTCAAGCATGGCGGGCCTCCTTTGCTTTGCACCATGGTCGCGCAAGCCCGGGCGCTGCGCAAGCCTTGCCTCATCCCAGAAGCCAGACGGCTGCGCCATGAGCGAACGCGCCTGCGAGCGTCGCCAAGACGACCGAACCTGCGCGATAGTAAGTCACGAGCACCGCCACGATGCCGATGACGACCGCCAGCAATTTCCCGGGATCGGGTGTGACAAGCGGCAAGAGCGAGGCGACCAGCAGGGTGGCAATCGCGGCGGGGCCGGTTGCGGAGAGAAAACGCTCCAGCCAGCCGCCCGCGGGCTGCCTGTCGGTTCGGCTGATGATCGGCAGGGCTCGGAAGGCCCAGTTTGCCACCCCAGCCAGAAGAGCCACGGTCAGAAGGTCCCAGTTCATTTCCGCACCAATCCCGCAAGCGCCCCGGCCAGGATACCAAGAAGGATGCCCGTCGTGCCCGAGAACATCAGCGTGCCAATCACGGTGACGGCGCCGGAAACGGCGGTCACAGGCAGTTGCCGACGGTTAAGGATGGAAAGCAGGAGCGCCAGGAAAAGCGCCGGCAACATGAAGCCAAGGCCGGCGCTGAGGCTGGGCCAGCCGTCCAGAACGCCGCCGCCCGCGACTGCCCCTGCAAGGGTGCCCAGAACCCAGCTGGCATAGGCCCCGAGCCCCAGTCCGAACATGTAGGGCTCGGAAAACCTCTGGCCGCGGGCCAAGGACCCGAGGGCCTGGCCGAAGACCTCGTCCGTCAGGCCAAAGGCCCAGGCCCAGGCGTAGCGTGTGCTGGCCTCGCGTCCGGCCTGTCGCATCAGGGCCGGGCCGTAGAGCACATGGCGCAGGTTCATCGCGATCAGCGTGAAGGCCGACACCAGCACGGGCGCCCCGGAGGAGAGCAAGGCCAGCGCAAGGAACTGCGATGCACCGGCATAGATGATGAGCGAAAGTGCTGTCGCCTCCAGGACGGTGAATTCGGCCCGGGTGGCTGTCACGCCGAAGGAAAAGGCTATCGGGAAATAGCCCATCACGATCGGCAGGCTTGCCGTCAGTCCGGCAAGAAACAAGGGGCGGGTTCCGGTCATGAGCGCCAGCGCTAGCCTTGCCGCGATGCCGGGTCAATGCCTGCCTTTCTTTGCGGAAACCCTGACTTGCATGACAGGGCGATCCGTTGTCATTCTGCGCCAAGGACTCTGCTCAGGATCTTCCCATGCGCGCGTTTGCCCTAGCTTCGGCCCTGGTGGCCGCTTCCCTTGCCCCCGTTCAGGCCGAAGACATTCCGGGCTCGCAATTCGAGGTCGGCAACTGGGCCGGAGGTGCCATTTCCGACGACCGGGGCGGCTTTTCGCATTGCTATACTTCGGTTGGATATGTGAACGGCCAGACCCTCTGGATCGGTGTCTATCCGAACGACACCCTGTCCATTTTGCTGTCGCAGCCGGGGGTGACCTTTCAGCCGGGGCAGAAGTTCGAACTTTGGGTGATGATGGAAACCGGCCTGCCAGCCATCGGCAATGGCGAAGCCTGGGATTCGGCCTTTGCCGGGATCACCTATGACGGAGTCCAGGCCTCGATCGATTTCCTGAACAGCGGTCGCTACTTGCGGATGCTTGGAATGGGGATCGACGACGGGTTCGACATCGATGGTATCAGCCCGGCCCTCGCCATGGCGCAAGAATGCCTTGCGACCCAGGGGGGAAGCGGGAAGGTGCTGGGGTCCGGGGCCGGAGCCCTGAAGGTGCCACCGAAAGTGCCGGACCTGACCAAGCCCAAGACCAGCGGCGTCGGCTCGGGCGGCGGACTTGGCACGCGGCCCGGCGGGGCGCTTGGGACGCCTGCGCCGAAGCCCTCGCCCTGACGAAGGGCCTGGTCCGTTCGAGACCCGTTTCTTGACTAGGCCGTTTGCCAGGACCCCTGCTTGTGGGCCCTGGTCGCGCGTGCTGTCGAGTGCCCCTTCGCTTTGAGCCCCGCCCGGATTTCGGAACCCCTCAGCGTTCAGGGTCCGGGAATCCCGCCTTGGCCGCACTTGTCGGAGGTGCTCAGGTGGCGTCGACCTCAGGAAAGGACCAATGCATGTGCCGCGCCCTCAAGTTGGCAGCAAAGGCTATCAGCGCGCTTCTGCTGGCGCTGCCCGTGCAGGCCCAGGAAGAGGAGCAGATCGAGGAGTCGCGCTTCACGGTCGCCGACAACTGGTGGGGCGGGGCCACTGCGCTGCCGGATGGTCGGTTCGATTATTGCAGCGTTTCGATCGGCTTCGACGGGGCGACCACATTGAGCTACATCCTGCGGTCGGACGATGCGTTCGTGGTCATCACCAGCATCGAAGGTGCAAACCTCCCCACGGGTGAGGTCATCGAAGTGATCCTGATGGGCGAAACCTTCGGTCCGGACAGGGTTCGCGCCCGTGTAGTGAACCCGACGACGGTCGCCATTCCGATGCCCGGGATCGAGGGCATCGCCGCCATCATTCGGCAGAACGGCCGCATCAGCCTTGAAGTCCCGGGGCGGCAGCCCGATGTCTTTCACACGCCTGATGCAGATGTCGCGCTTGAGGCGGCAATGGCCTGTTTCGAGAAGTATTCCGCGCCGGACGCGGGGTCCGGCGCGGGGTCGCAGGTACCAGCGCCCTAGGTTACTCGGCCGCTTCCATGTAGCTTTCGACCGGCGGGCAAGTGCAGATCAGGTTCCTGTCGCCATAGACGTTGTCGACACGGCCGACGGGCGGCCAGTACTTGTCGACCCGGAAGGCGCCCGGAGGGAAGCAGCCGGCCTCGCGGCTGTATTTCCGGTTCCACTCGCCGACCAGGGCCGCCACGGTATGAGGCGCGTGGCGAAGCGGCGAATCCTCCGAGCTGATCTCGCCCCGCTCTACCGCAGCGATCTCGTCGCGGATCGCGAGAAGGGCGTTGATGAAACGGTCGATCTCTGCCTTGGTTTCCGATTCCGTCGGCTCCACCATCAGCGTCCCAGCGACCGGCCAGGACATGGTCGGCGCGTGGAAACCGTTGTCGATCAGACGCTTCGCGATATCGTCGACCGTCACACCGACCTCGGCGAAGGGACGAGTGTCGAGGATGCATTCATGCGCCACCCGGCCCTTGTTGCCCATGAAGAGGATCGGATAGTGGCTGGAGAGCCGCGCCGCGATGTAGTTTGCGTTCAGAACTGCAACCCGCGTCGCCTGGGTCAGGCCTTGTCCGCCCATCATCAGGCAATAGGCCCAACTGATCAGCAGGATCGAGGCACTGCCATAGGGTGCCGCCGAAACCGTGCCCTCGCCACCCGTCTCGGGGTGCCCTGGCAGATGCGGCGCGAGATGCGCCTTCACCCCGATCGGCCCCATGCCTGGACCGCCGCCACCATGCGGGATGGCAAAGGTCTTGTGCAGGTTCAGGTGGCTGACATCGCCGCCGATTTCGCCGGGCTTCACCAGCCCGACAAGCGCGTTCATGTTCGCGCCATCGATATAAACCTGCCCACCGAATTCATGCGTGATCTTGCAGATCTCCCGCACGGTTTCCTCGAAGACACCATGCGTCGATGGATAGGTGATCATGCAGGCCGCGAGCTTGTCGCCTGCGGCCACGGCCTTCGCCCGGAAGTCCTCGACATCGACGTCGCCGTTTGGCGCGGACTTGACGACCACCACCTCCATCCCTGCCATCTGCGCCGAGGCCGGGTTGGTGCCGTGTGCCGAGACCGGGATAAGGCAGATCTTGCGATCGTGATCCCCCCGCGCCCGGTGATAGGCGAGGATCGTCAGAAGTCCCGCGTATTCGCCTTGGGCACCGGAGTTCGGCTGCATCGACATGGCGTCATAGCCGGTGATCTCGCAGAGCTTCTGGGAGAGATCGTTGATCGCCTCGGTATAGCCCGCCGCCTGATCGCGCGGGGCGAAGGGGTGGAGGCTGCCGAATTCGGGCCAGGTGATCGGCATCATCTCGGCCGCCGCGTTCAGCTTCATCGTGCAGGAACCGAGCGGGATCATCGCCCGGTCAAGTGCGAGGTCACGGTCGGAGAGGCGACGCATGTAGCGCATCATTTCCGATTCCGCCCGGTTCATGTGAAAGACCGGATGGGTCAGGTAGTCGGTCGTGCGCAGCATCTCCTCGGGGAAGCCGAGCGTTGCCCGGTGCGGGGGAACGCCGTCGATGCCGAAGGCTTTCAGGACGCGGACGAGGACGCGTTCGTCGGTGGTCTCGTCCAGGCTGATGCCGACGCGGTCGGTGCCGATCTTGCGGAAGTTCAACCCCTCGGCCCGGGCGGCGGCGAGGATACCGGCCTGGCCTACGCCGACTTCGACGGTGATCGTGTCGAAGAAGGCCTTGGGGCTGACCTTGGCCCCGGCGGCCTTCAAGGCGCGGGCGAGGCGCTGGGTCAGGAAATGCACCCGCTCAGCAATCGCGCGGAGGCCCTTCGGCCCGTGGAAAACCGCGTACATCGAGGCCATGACGGCCAACAGGGCCTGCGCGGTGCAGACGTTGGAGGTCGCCTTCTCGCGCCGGATATGCTGCTCGCGGGTCTGGAGCGACAGGCGATAGGCCTTGCCGCCCTGCGCGTCGATCGACACGCCGACGATCCGCCCCGGCATCTGCCGTTTATGCGCGTCCTTCACCGCCATAAAGGCCGCATGCGGCCCGCCATAGCCCATCGGCACGCCGAAACGCTGGGCCGAGCCGACGGCGATATCGGCCCCCATCGCGCCCGGCTCCTTGAGCATGCAAAGCGCGAGAAGGTCGCTTGCCACGACCGCCACCGCGCCTGCCGCGTGAAGCGCAGCGATCTGGGCGGTGAAGTCGGTCACATGGCCGTAGCTGCCCGGATACTGGAAGATCGCGCCGAAGACTCTCGAGGGGTCGAGCTTCTCGACCATGTCCTCGATGATCTCGATGCCCAGGGGCAATGCCCGGGTCCTGATGACGGCTATGGTCTGGGGGTGGCAGAAGCGGTCGACAAAGAAGGCCTTGGCCTTCGATTTCGCCACCCTCTCGGCCATGGTCATGGCCTCGGCAGCGGCGGTGGCTTCGTCCAGAAGCGAGGCGTTGGCGACGTCCAGCCCCGTCAGATCACAGACCATGGTCTGGTAGTTCAGCAGTGCCTCAAGCCGGCCCTGGGCAATCTCGGGCTGGTAGGGCGTGTAGGCCGTGTACCAGGCAGGGTTCTCGAGGATATTGCGCTGAATCGCCGGGGGGGTGACGGTGCCATAATAGCCCTGGCCGATGAGTTGGGTCATCACCCGGTTCTTCGCCGCGACCTCCTTCATGCGGGCCAGAAGCTCATGCTCGGCCAGCGGCGCCCAGGCCAAGGGCTTTGACTGCCGGATCGAGGGCGGCACAGTCTGGTCGATCAACTCGTCCAGGCTGCGAACGCCCGTTGCGGCGAGCATCTCCGCCATCTCGGACGGAGAGGGACCGATATGGCGGCGGTTGGCGAAATCATAGGGGTTGTAGTCGGTGGGCGTGAAGGTCATGGCGCATACCTTTGGCATGGGGCGGGCAAATTCATTCGAAGGAATTTGCAAATCTTTTCGAAAAGATTTGCCCGGAGTTTTCGAAAACTCCGGGCGCGAGACGATCAGCCGATCAGCTCCTGATACTCGTCCTCGTCCATGAGATCGTCGAGGACGCTCAGGTCGTCGAGCTTCATCTTGAAGAACCAGGCGGCCCCGGTCGGGTCCTCGTTCACGAGGCCAGGATTGTCGACCAGCTTCTGGTTCACCGCTACGATCTCACCATCGACCGGGGCGAGGATGTCGGATGCGGCCTTCACGCTTTCGATCACGCAAACCTCGTCACCCTCGGCCACCATCGTGTCGGGTTCGGGCAGTTCCACGAAGACCACGTCCCCCAGTTGGGTCGCGGCGTGTTCGGTAATGCCGACGACGACCAGATCGCCCTCGACGCGCAGCCATTCATGATCCTTTGTGTATTTCATCGTCTCGCCTCAACGTTTGTAGCTGGTGGGATGGAAGGGAAGATCCGTGACAGTCAGTGGCAGGCGCTTGCCGCGCACTACGCCCTCGAGGACGCTGCCGGTGGTGGCATGCGAGCGGGCGACATAGCCCATCGCGATGGGTGCATTGACCGAGGGTCCGAAGCCGCCGGAGGTGACCCGGCCGACCGGGGTGCCATCCGGGGCGAAAAGCTCCACGCCTTCGCGCATCGGCGCGCGGCCTTCGGGCTTGAGACCGACACGGAGCCGTTCCGGCCCCTCGGCCAGTTCCTTCAGGATGCGCGCCGCACCGGGGAAGCCGCCTTCGCGCGCCCCACCCGCCTTGCGGGCCTTCTGGATTGCCCAGGTCAGGTTGGCCTCGACCGGACTTGTCGTCGTGTCGATGTCATGCCCGTAAAGGCATAGCCCCGCCTCAAGCCGCAGGCTGTCGCGGGCGCCAAGGCCGATGGGGGCCACGCCGGGCTGGGCGAGGAGCTTCCGGGCAAAGTCTTCGGCCTTGGGATCCGAAACCGAAATCTCGTACCCGTCCTCGCCGGTATAGCCCGACCGGGAAACCCAGACGTCGCCAATGACCCGGTGGTCCATAAACTTCATCGCCGCAACGCCAGGCAACAGCGCCTCCAGTGCCGCCTGAGCGCCCGGCCCCTGCAGCGCCAGCAGCGCGCGGTCGGTCACCGGCTCCACCGAAACGCCGGGCATTCCGGCCGTCATGTGCGCGATGTCCGCCGCCTTGCAGGCCGCGTTCACCACGACATAGAGGTGATCCCCCCGGTTGGTGAACATCAGGTCGTCGAGGATTCCGCCCGTGTCGTTGGTGAAAAGACCATAGCGCTGGCGGCCTTCGGCAAGGCCCAGCACATCGACCGGCATCAGCGCTTCGAAGGCCAGCTTCAGCGCCTCCATCCCGGCTTTCGGGCGCAGGATCACCTGACCCATGTGGCTGACGTCGAAAAGACCCGCCGCCGACCGGGTGTGCAGATGTTCTTTCATCACCCCATCAGGATATTGCACCGGCATCTCGTAGCCGGCGAAGGGCACCATCTTGCCGCCCAGCGCCACATGCAGATCATGCAGCCCAAGCCGCAGAAGCCCGTCGTTCAGGTCGGCCATCGCCGCCCCTCCATCCCTGGCCGGAAAACAAACCGGCACCGTCAGGCGGGCCAATCCCCACCCTGCGATGCCCCCTCTGTCCTTGCACGCTGACGTGCGCCTGAGATCGTTATCCCTTCGGCGTCCCGGTGGCCCGGGAACTCTCCAGAGTCTGTCGTCAGCTACGGTCCCTTGCGCCTGAGAGTTTACCGGGGCGGTTGCTCCTTCGGCACCGATGGGCCCTGCGGCCCGCCGGATTCTCCCGAACCTGACGCGGGTTGATTAGCGCATCGACACATGCGGCGGCAAGGAAAAACGGAATACGACGGTATGCCGCGCAGAAGCGACCGCGTTATGCCCGACGCTCGCCCGGGCTGGCGACGGTTTCCGTCTCCGGTGCCGCCTCGGGCGCCGGGCGACTGCGTGGTTGGGCAAGCACCGGATTGCGGATCGCCAGAAGCGCCAGCCAGGCTGCAGCAAGGCCAAAGATCACGCCGCCAAGTGCCTGCCCGATCAGCACACCCTGCGCGCCCCAATACCCGCCCAGCCAGATCGCGAGTGGAATCGTCCCGACCGTATGCCGCCCCCAGTTCACCACTGTCGACCAGAACGGCCGCCCGAGGTTGTTGCAGACGGCGTTGCCGACGAAGATCATCCCGTTGAAGAACCACAGAAGCGCAAGCGGCCCGCAGAAGAGGTAGACCAGGTCCCGCGTCAGCCCCTCGGCCAGGAAGACGTCGGCAATCTGACCGCGCAAGAGGAACAGCAGCGCCGAGACGAACAGGATGACCAGCCCGGTGAAGATCAGCCCATCGAAGAAGGCGCGACGTACCCTGTCCATCCGCCCGGCGCCGAAGTTCTGGCCGATGATTGGCCCGATGGCCCCCGAGAGCGCGAAGATGACGCCAAAGGCGACCGGCGTCAGGCGCCCTGCAATTGCCATGCCGGCCACGGCGGCCTCGCCATAGGCGCTGGTTGCGCGGGTAACGAAGGCTTGCCCCACGGGGGTTGCGACCTGGGTCAGGATCGCGGGCAGGGCAATGGCCCAGATCGGCCCCATATCCGCGACCACCTGCCCGGGCGTCGGCCGATCAAA
Source organism: Tabrizicola sp. (assembly GCA_016792685.1). Lineage (GTDB taxonomy): Bacteria > Pseudomonadota > Alphaproteobacteria > Rhodobacterales > Rhodobacteraceae > Tabrizicola. The sequence goes on from JAEULQ010000065.1 coordinate 9,976, forward strand.
GCCGCCGTATTTCTTCAAGATCGGCTGCAGCGCCATCACGGCGATCACCATGCGCGCCGCGACGCTGGCGAGCGCGGCACCCGTCAGTTCCCAGCCAAGGCCGAAGATCAGGATCGGGTCGAGCACCGCTGTGGCCACCGCCCCCCAGACGGTCGCCATCATCGCCGAACGCGCATCGCCATGACTGCGCAGGATCGCGCCGCCGATCATGCCAACCATCAGCAGGGGCTGCGAAGGAGTCACGATCCGCAGGAAATGAACCGCAAGCTCGGCCGTCTCGCCGGTCGCGCCGAGAAGGGTGACAAGTGGACCAAGCGCAAGCCAGATCACAGCCGCGAAGATCGAGCCGAAGACAAAACCGATGATCAATCCGGTGGTCGCCCGCGCCTTGGCCAGCGCGGGGTCACGCGCGCCAAGGGCCCGCGCCACAAGTGCCCCGACGGCAATCGACATGCCGATGCCGAAACTGGTCGTGAAAAAAAGGACGGCGCCTGCATAGCCGATGGCGGCGGCGAGTTCGGCCCGGCCCAGCATTGCGATGTAAAGCATGTTGATGAGATCGACAACGAAGACCGCCATCAATCCGATCGAGGAGGTCAGGGCCATCACCGACACATGCCGGAAGAGGTTCCCCTCGACGAATTTCGCCTGTTGCCCAGCCATTCCCGCTCCTCAAGACCGAAGGGGCCAAGCCCTTTCATCTTTGCATAAGTATCCCACGGGCGGTCCGGAGGGTGTGAAACCCTCCGGGGGCCGGCCGTCAGGTTCAGACCGTCGGCACTTTGTGCAGCAGCGGCATCACATCCGCCATCTCCGGCCCGGCATCGCGGCCGGTCAGCGCCCGGCGGAGCGGGCGGAAGAGGTCCTTGCCCTTGCGCCCCGTCGCTTCTTTCACCGTTTGCGTCCATTCACCCCAGGTCGTGTGTGTCCAGGGCTTCGCCGGCAACAGCGCCAGCGCCTTGGCAACAAACTCGCGGTCGGCATCGTCCACCACCGGCGTCGCGCCATCCCGGAAAAGCGTCCACCATTCGGCGAGGTCCGCCATCACCGTGATGTTGCCCTTTGCCACAGCCCAGAAGGCCTCGGCCTCGGCGGCCGGCACGCCCAGGGCGGCGATCCGGTCCTTGACCGCAGAGAAGGGCAGCGATTGCACGTGGTGGCGCGTCAGCGGGAACAGATCCTCGGCATCGAATTTCGTGGGCGCGGCCCCGAACGAGCCCACGTCGAACCCGGCAACGAGATCGTCCATCGATGCGGCCAGTTCCACCGGCTTCGACGAGCCCAGCCGCGCCATCAGGCTGAGAAGCGCCATCGGCTCCACCCCCCGCGCGCGGAGGTCGCGAAGTGACAGGACGCCCAGACGCTTGGACAGTTCCTCGCCCTGCGGGCCCGTCAACAGCGAGTGGTGCGCAAAGGTCGGCGGGGTGCCGCCAAGCGCTTTCATGATCTGGATCTGGGTCGCGGTATTCGTCACATGGTCGGCGCCGCGGACGATATGGGTCACCCCCATGTCCACGTCATCGACGGAGGAGGCGAAGGTGTACAGCACCTGCCCGTCAGCCTTGATCAGCACCGGGTCAGACACAGACGCGGCATCGATCGAGATATCCCCGATGATCCCGTCCTTCCATTCGATCCGCTCCTGATCGAGCTTGAAGCGCCAGTAGCCCTGCCGCCCCTCGGCGCGGTAGGCTTCCTTCTGCGCCTCGGTCAGGTTCAGCGCCGCGCGGTCATAGACCGGCGGTTTCCCCATGTTCAGGAGCTTCTTGCGCTTGAGGTCAAGCTCGACCGGGGTCTCGAAGCATTCGTAGAACCGGCCTGCGGCCTTCAGCTGTTCGGCCGCCTCGGCGTAGCGCGCCATCCGCTTCGACTGCTGTTCAATGCGGTCGTACTTGATCCCGAGCCATGCGAGGTCTTCCTTCAGCCCGTCGATATATTCCTGCTTCGAACGCTCCTGATCCGTGTCGTCCAGCCGCAGGATGAATTGGCCGCCGTTCTGCCGGGCGATCAGGTAGTTCATCAGCGCAGTGCGCAGGTTGCCCACATGGATCCAGCCAGTGGGCGAGGGGGCGAAGCGGGTGGTGACGGTCATCGGACGGGCTCCTTCAAGCGCCCTTCCCTGTCACAGGCGACCGGTTTTGTCCAGTTGGCGAAGGTTTTCCGTTCGAAGCCGTGCCGGAGCCCCGTGGCCGCGCGATCCTTCAGACCGGATGCAGCGTCCAGCGTTGACCCAGATCTTGCAGGCCGGCCCGGATCAGCTCGCGCAGGACGCCTTCGTCCACTGCGGCAAGTCGCTTGAGGTAAAGGCAGGACTTGCCCGTCCGGTGTGGACCAAGACGCGACAGGATGCTGCCAAAGTCGGCATAACCCGGCAGTATGTAGATCGAGAGTTCAGCCTTCCGGGGCGAAAAGCCAGTGGCCAGGCTTTCGCCACCATGCCCGCTGTCGTAGCGGTATTCGTAGCGCCCGAAGCCTACCAGCGACGCCCCCCAGAGCCGGGCCTCCCAGCCGGTTTCCTCCGAAAAGATCGCAAGCAGCCTTTCGGCCTCGTTGCGCCGAGCTTCGTCGACACTTGCCAACCAGGCCTGCCGGTCAAGGGGCGCGCTTGTTGTCTTCTGGTCTTTGGCCATGATCACCTCGCGGTTTTCTCCACCATAGCATGGGAGCCGACGCCTGGCGCCCCTTCCCCCTGCCTGGTTACCTTCCTATCTTCACCGCATGACAGATCCCGCCCCTGAAAGCATCGCCCCGACGCTGAGCTTCATCGAGCAGCTTGCGCACGAAGCGATCTCGACCCTGCCTGAGCCCTTCAGGGAACCCGCCACCCACATTCTTCTTCGAGTCGAGGACTTTCCCGAAGACGAAATGCTTGAGGAACTCGGGGTGGATGATGCCTTTGACCTGACGGGCCTTTATGACGGCGTTCCGCTCACCGAGAAATCGACAGCCGAACAGGTCACGCGCCCGGATGTGATCTGGCTTTTCCGTCGTCCGATCCTGGATGAATGGGCCGAGCGCGGCAATGTGTCGATCGGCGAGATGGTTTCCCATGTCGTGGTTCACGAACTCGCCCATCATTTTGGCTGGTCCGACGACGACATCGCCGCCATCGACCCCTGGTGGGAGTGACCCGATCAGGGCGGTTGCGCACAACGGATGTGCGGGTCCGCACCGAGGCTGACGGAGGCGTTACCGGACGGGGCCCGACGTCGGTCTACCTTGTGTCGTCCAATCGCAGGAGGATACCATGACCAACCTTTCCCGCCGTCAAGCGATGTTTGCCGGTGTTGCCATGCCCCTTGCCGTAGCAGTGCCGCAAATCGCGAAAGCCGAGGCCGCGCTTTTGGGTGCAGGTTTTGCGCCCTGGAACCGCTTCAAGCTTGGCAGCTTCGAAGTGACGACGCTGCTCGCCGGATCGCGCGCAAGCGACAAACCGCAGGAAACCTTTGGCACCAACGCCAGCCCGGAAGAGTTTCAGGCCCTGGCGGCCGCGAACTTCATTCCGGCCGACCGCACGCAGAACTTCTTCACGCCGACACTGGTGAACACCGGGACAGAACTGGTGCTTTTCGACACCGGACTGGCCGCCGAAGGCACGTTGGCCGCGCTGTCTGCAGCCGGCGTGTCACCAGAGATGGTCGACGTCGTTGTGCTGACCCATATGCACGGCGACCATATCGGCGGGCTGATGGGTGCGGATGGAACGACCCCGACCTTTGCGAATGCCCGCTATGTCACCGGCGCGGTCGAACACAATCACTGGTCCGGAGCCGCGAACGAAGGCTTCGACATGAATGTGAGACCCCTGAACGACAAGATCACCTTTCTGGATGACGGCGGCAGCGTGACTGGCGGCATTACCGGCATCGCTGCCTTTGGCCATTCCCCCGGGCACATGGTCTACCAGATCGAATCAGACGGTCAGCGGCTGATGATCACCGCGGATACGGCCAACCACTATGTCTGGTCGCTGCAGAAACCCGATTGGGAAGTCCGGTTTGACGCCGACAAACCCGCGGCCGCTGCGGTCCGAAAGCAGGTCTTCGGGCAGATTGCCGCCGACAGGATTCCTTTCATCGGCTATCACATGCCCTTCCCTGCCATTGGTTATGTCGAGGCTATGGGCGACGGTTTCCGCTATGTGCCCGCAACTTATCAGCTGATGCTGAACGGTTGAGGCTGGGCCGAATTCCTTCGACGGATTCTGCCGAGCTTTTCGCAAAGATTTGGAGCCAGCTTCCCATCGGCGGCTGGTTCCATTTCCTGAGGAAGCCACTATGATAGCGGTAACACGAACAGGTGCCGCATGTCCCAGCTTCCGATCCTTACCCTGACGCTCAACCCTGCACTCGACATGGCGACCGAGGTGCATGAGCTGCTTCCCGGCCACAAACTGCGCTGTACAGAGCCACTGCTTGACCCGGGTGGGGGTGGCCTGAATGTCTCGCGCGCGATCAAGGCCCTTGGTGGCGACAGCCTTGCGCTGGTCGCAATCGGTGGGCTTACCGGTGACCGGCTGGCCGGGCTGATCCGGGCCGAGGGGGTCACTTTCCTGTCGATCCTCGGGCCCGGCGAGACCCGCCAGTCGCTGACGGTGAACGAAGTCACCACCGGAAAGCAGTACCGTTTCATGTTGCCCGGTCCCGTCTGGGGCGAGGCCGAACGTGCGCGGGTCTTTACCCTCTTGCGGGCGACGGCCCGTCCTGGCGGGCTCTCGGTCATTTCGGGAAGCCAGCCGCCCGGCGTGCCTGTCGATTTCCCGGCGCAGCTTGCGGCATCGATGACGGAAAGCCGCGTCGTTCTTGACACCTCGGGTGCGACCCTGACCGAAGCGGTGCGCCATCCGATCCCGGACCTCGAGGTCCTGCGAATGGACGGCGAAGAAGGCGAGGGCCTTGCCGGCCGCCCGCTTCCCACGCGCGAAGACACTGCCGAATTCGCCCAGTCGCTTGTCCATCGGGGCGTCGCCAAGACCGTGATCATTGCGCGCGGGGCCGATGGCAATGTGCTGGCCGACAAGGACAGCCGCATCTTCGCCAAGGCCGCAAAGGTTCGGGTGAAATCGACCGTCGGTGCAGGCGACAGCTTTGTCGCGGCCTTTGTCCTGGCTCTCTCACGCGGGCAATCGAATGCCGAGGCGCTGGCGCTTGGCTCGGCCGCCGCATCAGCCGCTGTCACAACCGACGCCACCCAACTTTGCCGACCGGAAGACGTGATGCGCCTTCTGCCGGAATGCGTGGTCACGGCAGTCTGAACCGGACGCGAGCGTAGGGTGGGCAATTTGCCCACCTGCCCTTGCCCCCGCTATCGCCGGAACCCAGCGATCGCTTCGCCTTGGTGTTTGAGCTTGCGGCCAAGGCCCATGGTCTCGATCCAGTCCTGCATTGGCGGGGTCAATGGTCCGTAGAGATCTACCCGCGCCAATTGCGCCGCCGCGCGCAGGGCCACCATTTCGGGCCAGCCCATGATGAGATCGTGGTGACCGACCCAGGCTTGGGGTCCATCATAGACCACGACGGCCCGTCGTTCCTTCGGTCCAGAGCCGAAGAACCGGTAGCTCTTCACCCCCGGATGCCCGGTCAGCCGGACGCGAGCGACCAGCAGCCGGACAGCACGGTCAAAGGCCTCGGCATCGCGCAAAGCGTAGAAGTTGACGACGACGATCTCAGGCGTCATCGCGCCAACGGCTTGCAATCGGATAGCGACGGTCCAGCCAGAAGGCCTTTTGCGTAAGCCTGACGCCGGGGGCAGCCTGGAAGCGCTTGTATTCGGCGATATAGAGAAGGTGTTCGACCTTCTTCACCGTGGCCCGGTCGAAGCCCAGCGCGACGATCTCGGCCACTGACATTTCCTTTTCGACCAGGCATTCCAGGATCGCATCCAGCACCTCGTAGGGCGGCAGGCTGTCCTGATCGGTCTGGTTTGCCCGCAGCTCTGCGCTTGGTGGCCGCGCGATGATCGCCTCTGGAATGACCTCGCCCGCAGGGCCCTTCATCCACGCCCGGTGGTTCTCGTTCCTCCAGCGCGCGGTCAGGAACATGCGGGTCTTGTACATGTCCTTGACCGGGTTGTAGCCGCCGTTCATGTCGCCGTAGATCGTGCAGTAACCGACCGCCATTTCCGACTTGTTTCCGGTGGTCAAGAGCATCTCGCCGAACTTGTTCGACAGTGCCATGAGCAGAAGCCCGCGCAGGCGCGACTGGATGTTCTCTTCGGTGATCCCCGGTTCGGTCCCCGCAAACAGGGGCCCCAAAGCCTCTCCCACCGCCGCCTGAGCGCCGGAAATCGGCACCGTGTCATAGCGGCAGCCCAGGGCATTTGCCGCCGCCGTCGCCAGATCAAGCGACTGCTGGCTGGTGAACTCGGACGGGAGCATCACACAGCGCACGTTCTCTGGCCCAAGCGCATCCACCGCCATCGCCGCGACAATCGCACTGTCGATGCCGCCGGACAGTCCAAGCAGTGCCTTCTTGAAGCCGGTCTTGCGCATGTAGTCGCCCAGCCCCAAGACGCAGGCACGATAATCCGCCTCGCCGATGGGCGGGATTTCGCAGATTGCGCCCTGGCCTGCCCGAAAGCCGTCCGGCCCCCGGCGGAAGGTCACCATCACCTCGGCCTCGTCAAACTGGGGCAGTTGGGCCATCAGCCGCCCACCGGGGTTCAGCACCATCGACGAGCCGTCGAACACCTGGTCGTCCTGACCGCCGACCATGTTCAGGTACACAAGCGGCAGGCCGGTTTCGACCACCCGGGCCACCATCAGGTTCAGCCGCAGGTTCGGCTTGCCGCGATGATAGGGCGAGCCGTTCGGGATCAGCAGGATCTCGGCCCCGGTTTCGGCCAGGGTCTCGGCCACGTCCGGGTGCCAGGCATCTTCGCAGATCGGCGTGCCGATGCGGACACCCTTTACGACATAGGGCCCGTGCACATCGGCCGAGGCGAAGACCCGCTTCTCGTCAAAGACCGCGTCGTTCGGCAGATGGTGCTTCAGCACCCGGGCATGGACGCGGCCGCCCTCCAGCACGTAATAGCCGTTGTAAAGCTTGCCCGCCGCCCGGACCGGCCCGCCGATCCCAAGTGCAGGACCATCGGCGCAGTCAACGGCCAGAGCTTCGATCGCCGCAATGGCGGCCGAGACAAAGGCGGGCTTCAGGATCAGGTCCTGGGTCTGGTAGCCGGTGATGAACATCTCGGTCAGCGCGACCATGTCGGCCCCCGCGGCACGGCCCTTCGTCCAGGCCTCCTTCGCCCGGGCTGCATTCGCCGCGATCGCACCGACCGTCGGGTTCAGCTGCGCCAGCATCAGGTTGAACGTATCGCTCATCATGGCCCCCATTCTCCATGTCCCTTCTAGCAGACTGAGGCCCAAGGAAAAGCGCCCCTACCGGTGTCGGGCCCGTGCTTGTCACGCTGGACCCTGACCCTTACCCTTGCCGCCAATCACCGGGGATTCGTCCATGCGCCTTCTGACTGCCGTTCTCCTCGCTTCGCTTGCCTTTCCGGTCGCCGCGCAGGATGGCGAGATCATCTCGAAGCAATACGATGACGGGTCGGTCTACGAAGGCACTTTCCTGAACGGACGCCAACACGGGACCGGCACCTACCGGCTGCCCTCGGGCTTTGAATACACCGGCGAATGGGTCGAGGGGGAAATCACCGGTCAGGGCACGGCGCGCTATCCCAACGGGTCGGTCTATGTCGGGGCCTTCGTCAAGGGCCAGCCCGAAGGCAAGGGCAAGATCACGGCACCCGATGGCCGCACCTATGAGGGAGACTGGGTCCAGGGACAGATGACCGGCCTTGGCGTAGCGACCTATGCGAACGGTTCGGTCTACGAAGGCAGTTTCGTCAAGGGCACGCACAACGGCAAGGGCAAGCTGACCAACCCATCTGGATACACCTATGAGGGCGACTGGGTGCTTGGCATCAAGGAAGGCTCCGGCAAGATCACCTACCCCGACGGTGCTACCTATGAGGGTGCGTTGGTCGACGGCCAGCGCTCGGGGACCGGAAAGCTCATGATGCCGGACGGGTTGATCTACCAGGGGGAATGGGCCGGCGGCCAGATCAACGGCAAGGGGATCCTCACGCAGTCGAACGGCGACGTTTATGAGGGCAGTTTCCGGGACGGGTTGCGCGAGGGTCAGGGCAAGCTGACCCACGAGTCCGGCGACATCTATTTTGGGTCCTGGGTGAAGGACCGTCGTCATGGTCAGGGCAGCTTTACCACGACCGACGGCTTCAAGTACGAGGGCAGCTGGGTTGACGGCCGCATGGAAGGCACGGGTTCGATCACCTATCCTGACGGATCGGTCTATATCGGCGCGATGAAGGCCGACCAGCCGCATGGCCAGGGGGCAATCACCTATCCCGATGGGGCGACCTACCAGGGCAACTGGCAGGCAGGACTGATTGCGGGCCTGGGCCGGGCCACCTACCCCGATGGCCGGGTCTACGAGGGCGCATTCGTCAATGCCAAGCCGCAGGGGACGGGCGTGATGACCTATCCGGACGGCTATCGCTATGAGGGCGACTGGGTCGACGGCCAGCGTGAAGGGGTCGGCTCTGCCGTCTATCCCGATGGCAGCCTGTACAAGGGAACGTTCAAGGCGGGTCTGCGCAACGGCGAGGGCGAATTCACCACGACGGAAGGTTTCCGTTATGTTGGCCAATGGGTTGCGGGGCAGATCGAGGGGAAAGGCATTGCCACCTATCCCGGGGGCGATGTCTATGAGGGCCTGTTCAAGGCCGGGCGCCGGGAAGGTCAGGGCACCCTGACCTATGCCAGCGGGGAAGTCGCGACAGGCATCTGGCAGAACGGCGTCCTGACGGCCCCGCCCGAACCGGCCGCAGAGACCGAGGCGGAGGCGCCAGTGGCACCTGATACTGAAGCGCCGGCAACCGCCGCGCCCGCCACCAATCCGTAAGGGCCCCGACTTCAGGCCCGGCGTTTCGCCTCGATCACTTCCCAGATTCTTGCCGCAGCATTGGTGCCGTCGAAACGCTCCAATTCCTGGATACCGGTGGGCGAGGTCACGTTGATCTCGGTCAGCCAGTCGCCGATCACGTCGATGCCGACGAAGACCTGGCCTTTCTTGCGCAGCACGGGCCCGATGGTGCGGCAGATTTCCAGGTCGCGGTCGGTGAGGCCGATCTTTTCCGGCCGTCCGCCGACATGCATGTTCGATCGCGTCTCGCCCGCTTGTGGCACCCGGTTGATCGCGCCCACGGGCTCGCCGTCGACCAGGATCACCCGCTTGTCACCCTGCGCGACGGCGGGCAGGAATTTCTGCACGATCAGGGGCTCGCGGTTGATGCCCATGAAGAGCTCATGCAGCGAGGAAAGGTTGCGGTCGTTCGGGTCCAGCCGGAAGACGCCCGCACCACCATTGCCGTAAAGCGGCTTCAGGATGATGTCGCCGTGCCGGGCCTTGAAGGCGCGGATGGTGGCCAGGTCGCGGGCAATGGCGGTCGGTGGTGTCAATTGCGGGAAGCGCAGGACGAGGAGCTTCTCAGGGCTGTTCCGGACCCAGAAGGGATCGTTCACGACCAGGGTCTTGGGGTGGATCATCTCCAGAAGATGCGTGGTGGTGATGTAGCCCATGTCGAAAGGCGGGTCCTGGCGGAGCCACACGACATCATAGTAACCCAGATCGACCTCGGTCTCCTCGCCATAGCTGACATGATTGCCAAGCTCGCGCCGGACCTCGATCGGCCAGCCGCGTGCCATAACGCGGCCCTCGACAAAGGCCAGACGATCAGGGGTGTAGAAGAACAGATGATGCCCCCGCGCCTGGGCTTCCAGCGCGATCCGGAAGGTTGAATCGGCGTTAATGTTGACCGACCCGATCGGGTCCATCTGCAGGGCTACCTTGAGGGGCATGGTTCACTCCTTCGCGTTGAAGCGAGTGATGACCCAAGGCAGCGGAAGATGCAATTCAGCCCGCGAAGGCGTTTTCCACCACGTCGATGCGGCCCTGGCCGTCGACAAGCGCCAGATCAATGCGGACATCAGTCAGAAGACCCTTGGGTTCGCCGGCGAGGAATTCATCGACTGTCGCAAAGATGCGGGCAATCTGGGCTTGCGAGAGATGCGAGGCGGCAAGGTCATGCGTGCGGCTTTGCTTCACTTCGACGAAGATCACTTCGTCCCCACGGCGACCGATCAGGTCGATTTCGCCGGTGATCCCGCGCCAGTTCTGCGCACAGATCGCGATACCACGGTCTTCGTAGTGGCGCGCGACCGAGGCTTCGGCGGCGTGACCGGCATGGTAGTTCACAAGGCCGCGCTCGGACCGAGACTGTTGGATGTGGGCAAAGTCGAAGGGCATGCTTTATCTCTGGCTGCGGTCGAGGGCGATCTTGTAGACCAACTTGCGCGATACTTTGAGAGTTTGCGAGACAAAGGTTGCAGCATCCTTAACGGACATCGTGGCGAGGGCCGTGTCGAGCGCAGCTTCGATGCTGGCTTCGCTTGCGACCTCGGGCGGGGCGCGGTCGACAAGGACGACGATCTCGCCCTTGACCTCGCGGGCAGCGAAATCGGCCGCCAGCGCCTCAAGCGTTCCGCGCGAGACTTCCTCGAAGCGTTTGGTCAGTTCGCGGCAGATCACCGCCTGCCTGCCGCCACCCAGGGTGCGTGCCATTTCGGCCAGGAGTGCCGCCAGTCGCTTGGGGCTTTCGTAGAAGATGAGCGTCGCCTGCACGGCCGCAAATTCCGCCAGGAAGTCGCGCCGCGCGCCTTGTGCCGCCGGCGGGAAGCCCGCGAACAGGAAGCGGTCGGAGGGGAGGCCCGACAGGGTCAGCGCGCAGATAGCGGCGCAGGGGCCGGGGGCGGCACTCATCGGGAGGCCCGCTGCAGCGACGGCACGCGCAAGCTCGAAGCCGGGGTCGGAGATCAGGGGGGTTCCGGCCTCGGACGCATAGGCGAGGCTCTTGCCCTCCGCGATAAGCCCCAGCAGGCGCTGAAGCTGCCCTTCGCCACTGTGGTCGTGATAGGCGATCACCTGCCGCCCGGCCAGCGGAACCCCGTGGATTTCCATCAGGTGGCGCAGCGTTCTGGTATCCTCGGCCACCAGGACATCAGCCCCGGCCAGCACATCCAGCGCCCGAAGCGTGATGTCGCGCGCGGCACCGATGGGTGTCGAGACAAAATGCAACCCCGGCGGAATGGCGCGCAAGCCAGGTTTCGCCGGCGAATCAGGGATATCCGAGGACTGCCTCACAAGTTTACTTCCCTTTCCGAACCAATTACCTTGGCCCGCAATCGCCCTTGCCGCTGCAAAAGTGAGGAACCACCATGTTGTCCGTAATTCACCGGGCCCGCAAGTCGCTGGGTCAGATGCTCGTTGTTCTTGGTGCCGTGGTCCTTTCGGCCTGCGTTCCGGCCGGTGGGCCGGGCACGCCGCCGCCGGGCAAAGGCGGCTCGGTGCAGGTGGCGCTTCTGATCCCTTCGGGTTCGGGCCAGTCGCAGGACGAGCTGTTCGGCCAAAACCTTGAGAATGCCGCGCGCCTTGCCATGGCCGACCTGTCCGGCGTGAATGTCGATCTTCGGGTCTATCGCACCGGCGGCAGCCCGGCCCAGGCAGCGGCCTTGGCCAAACAGGCGGTGGACGAAGGTGCTCAGGTGATCCTGGGGCCGTTCTATTCGGAAGAGGCCAATGCGGCCGGTGTTGCCGTGGCCAATTCCGGGGTCAGCATCCTGGCCTTCTCGAACAACGCAGCCATTGCGGGCGGCAACGTCTTTGTCCTGGGCCAGACCTTCGACAACACGGCGCGGCGACTGGCGGGCTATGCCGTGCGCAACGGCAAGTCCAAGGTCCTGATCGTCCACGACCGCAACGTCGCAGGTGAGGTTGGCAAGGCCGCGATCGAGCGCGGCATCGCCTCCGCAGGTGGCTCGGTCGTTGGCGTAACCTCTTATGAATTCTCGCAGAACGGCATCGTCCAGGCGGCGTCGGGCATTGTCAGCACGGCGCGGTCCTCGGGTGCGACGGCGCTGTTTCTGACCGCCGACACGGCGGGCGCGCTGCCGCTTCTGAGCCAGCTTCTGGTCGACAATGGCATCGACCGCGGCACCATCCAGTTCATCGGCCTTACCCGTTGGGACATCCCGCCGGCGACTCTTGCCCTTCCGGGCGTGCAGGGCGGCTGGTTTGCCATGCCGGACCCAGGCCTGCAGGCCCAGTTCCGCGCCCGTTACGAAGGGGCCTATGGCAGCCAGCCGGTGGCGGTTGCGGGCCTTGCCTATGACGGGATTGCCGCCATTGGCGCCCTTGCGTCGCGGGCTGCAGGTGGTGCGCCGATCGGCAAGGCGGATCTGACCCAGTCCGCCGGGTTTGCCGGGGTGTCGGGTATCTTCCGCCTTCTGCCCAACGGGACCAATGAGCGCGGCCTCGCCGTGGCGCAGATTCGCGACAATCAGGTCGTGGTGATCGACGCAGCACCGCGCAGCTTTGCGGGCGCCGGGTTCTGAGATCGTGGGGGAACGGGCCGAGGCTTCGCCATCCGACCTTGTGGTCGCATCCGGCTATCCCCTCCCCGATGCAGACGACCTCGCCGCGGCGGTCTTGCGCAGCCTTGCGCAGGCAGTTGACCCGAAATCAGCCCGGACCGCCGCGGTGCGTGAGCTTCTGGCCGCAAGGACCCGCGCGATCGCCGCCTTCGAGGCCCATTTCCGCGACACGCCGCGACAGGCACGGGCGCTGATCTCGGCCCAGGCGGCGCTGACCGATGTGCTGGTCAAGGTGACCCTGACCGCGGCCATGCGCATGCATCCCTTGGCCAACCCGACCGAGGCCGAACGGATCGCCGTCCTGGGTGTCGGGGGTTATGGCCGGGCGGAAATGGCGCCGCAATCGGACGTCGACCTTCTGTTCCTCACACCCTGGAAGATCACTCCCTGGGCGGAAAGCGTCATCGAGACGATGCTGTATATGCTCTGGGACCTGAAGCTGAAGGTCGGACATTCCAGCCGCACGGTCCGGGATTGCCTGCGCCTTGGGCGCGAAGACGTGACCATCCGCACGGCGCTGCTGGAACACCGCTTCATCTGTGGCCACGCCCCGCTTGCTGCTGATCTGGACGAAAAGCTCTGGGGTGAGCTTTTCAAGAATTCGGGACCCGAATTCATCGAAGCGAAGCTTGCCGAGCGCGCCGAGCGGCACAAGCGGCAAGGCGGCCAGCGCTATGTGCTGGAGCCGAATGTGAAGGAGGGGAAGGGAGGCCTTCGTGACCTCCAGACGCTTTACTGGATCGGCAAGTACCTGCACCGGGTGCCCTCGTCCGAGGGGTTGGTGGCGGCGGGGCTTCTTTCCCGCGAGGAGTTTGACAGCTTTGACCGGGCCGAGGATTTCCTCTGGGCCGTGCGTTGCCATCTGCACTATATCACCGGGCGGCCAACCGACACTCTGACCTTCGACCTTCAGGTCGAAGTGGCCGCCAGGATGGGCTACCGCGATACGGGCGGGCGGCGGGCGGTCGAGCATTTCATGCAGGACTATTTCCGCCTGGCAACCCGGGTCGGCGAGCTGACCCGTATCTTCCTGACCGAGCTGGAAGCCCGCCACGCCAAGCGCGAGGCAAGCCTTTTCGGCATCTTCAAGATGACCAAGCGGGTCAAGAAGGGCTACAAGCTGGTTCAGGGCAGGATCGACGTCGTCGACCCGAAGGACTTCCTCAAGGACAAGCTGAACCTGCTGCGGGTCTTCGAGGAAGGCTTGCGTACCAAATACCTCCTGCATCCGAACGTGATGCGGATCGTGACCTCGCATCTTGACCTGATCGACGACGAGATGCGCGACGACCCCGAGGCCCAGCGAATCTTCCTTGACCTGCTGCTCAAGCACGGGAACCCGGAACGCAGTTTGCGACGGATGAACGAACTGGGCGTTCTGGCCGCCTTCATCCCGGAGTTCGAAGCCATCGTCGCGATGATGCAGTTCAACGTCTATCACCACTATACGGTGGACGAGCACATCATCCAGACGATCAGCTGTCTGGCGCAGATCGAACGCGAGGAACTGGTCGAGGAATTGCCCGTCGCTTCAGGCATCCTGAAGGGCGGGGTCAACCGACGGGTGCTTTATGTTGCGCTTCTGCTGCATGACATCGGCAAGGGGCGGCCCGAGGACCATTCGATCCTTGGCGCCCAGATCGCGCGGCGCATCTGTCCGCGGCTGGGTCTGGATGCCGAGGAATGCGAGACGGTGGAGTGGCTGGTGCGCTACCACCTTCTGATGTCCGACATGGCGCAGAAGCGCGACATTGGTGACCCTCGAACGGTGCGCGACTTTGCCAAGGCGGTGAAGACGCGCAAGCGGCTGGACCTCCTGACCGTGCTGACGGTCTGCGATATCCGGGGCGTGGGTCCGGGGACCTGGAACAACTGGAAGGCCATGCTCCTGCGCCAGCTTTACAAGCTGACCGCCGAGGCTCTGGAGGGGGGTCTTGAGACCCTGAACCGCGAGAACCGGCAGGGCGATGCGACCCGCGCGCTGCGGGAGCGGCTTGCGGACTGGGACAAGGCGGCGCTCGAGCACGAGACGACGCGGCACTACCCGCCCTATTGGCAGGGGCTTTCGACCGATACCCATGTGGTCTTTGCCAAGCTTCTGCAGGGACTTGGTGATGACGAGATCCGCATCGACCTTCACCCTGACCCCGACCGCGACGCCACCCGCGCCTGTTTTGCGCTGGCCGACCATCCCGGCATCTTCAGCCGCCTTGCAGGTGCCTTGGCGCTGGTCGGCGCAAACGTCGTGGATGCGCGGACCTATACCTCAAAGGACGGCTATGCGACCGCGGTCTTCTGGGTCCAGGACATCGAGGGCCACCCCTATGAGGCCGCCCGCCTGCCGCGCCTGCGGGGAATGATCGACAAGACGCTGAAGGGCGAGGTCTTGGCGCGAGAGGCCCTGAAGGACCGCGACAAGATCAAGAAGCGCGAGCGCGAGTTCCGTTTCCCGACCCATGTCACCTTCGACAACGAGGGGTCGGACATCTACACGATCATCGAGGTCGATACCCGGGACCGACCGGGTCTGCTTTATGACCTGACCCGGACGCTGGCGGTCAACAACATCTATATCGCCAGCGCCGTGATCGCGACCTACGGCGCACAGGTGGTGGACACCTTCTATGTCAAGGACATGTTCGGGCTGAAGCTGCACCAGAAGCACCGGCAGGAGGCTTTGGAAAAGAAGCTCCGCCAGGCGATCATCGAGGGCGCCGAAAGGGCCAGCGCATGAGTTCGCGCGGCATGATCCGCAATATCGTCACGCTGGGTGGCTGGACGCTGGTCTCACGCGGCGCGGGGCTGGTGCGCGAGCTGATGATGGCGGCTTACCTGGGCGCGGGGCCGGTGGCGGATGCGTTCAACGTGGCATTTTCGCTGCCGAACATGTTCCGCCGGTTCTTTGCCGAAGGGGCATTCAACCAGGCCTTCGTGCCGCTTTATGCCAAGAAGCTGGAGGCGGGCGAGGACGCCGAGGATTTCGCCCAGAACGCTTTCTCCGGCCTCACGACTTTTCTGATCATCTTCACGATCATCGGCACCTTGGCCATGCCGCTTCTGGTCTGGGCCATGGCGGCGGGCTTTGTCGGCGACGGGCGCTTCGACATGGCGGTCGACTTCGGCCGGATCACCTTCTGCTACATCGGCTTCATCTCGCTCTTCGCGCTCCTCTCCGGCATCCTGAACGCGCATGGCCGTTTTGCCGAAGCGGGGGCCGTTCCCGTCCTGATGAACGTGGTCTTCATCCTTGCCATGATGCTTGCGCATTATTTCGGTTGGGACATGGGCCGGACACTCGCCTGGACGACACCGGTGACCGGCATCGCGCAGCTTTCCTGGACGCTTTACGCCGCCCGCCGCATCGGATTCATCCCCCGCCTGCGCTGGCCGCGGCTGACACCGGACTTCCGTCGGCTGATGGTTAACATGGGGCCAGCGCTTCTGGTCGGCGGGGTGGTGCAGATCAATCTTCTCGTCTCGCGCCAGGTCGCCTCGGGGACCGAGGGGGCGATCTCGTGGCTGGTCTATGCCGACCGCCTTTACCAACTGCCGCTCGGCGTTGTCGCGATCGCAGTCGGCACCGTCCTCCTTCCCGAACTGTCCCGCCGTCTTCAGGCCGGCGATACTGCAGGCGGGCGTGAGGCCTTTAACCGGGGCACGGAGTTTGCGCTTCTGCTTACCCTTCCAGCCGCGGTGGCCCTGGTGGTGATCGCCTTCCCGATTACCGAGGTCCTCTATCAGCGCGGCCTTTTCGGCGCGGACGACACTGCGGCGACGGCCCTGGCCCTGGCGATCTACGGATTGGGGCTGCCAGCATTCGTGCTGCAAAAGGCGCTGCAGCCCCTGTTCTACGCTCGCGAGGACACACGCAGCCCCTTCCGCTATGCGGTCTGGTCCATGATCCTGAACGCGGCTCTGGCTTTCGGCCTGATGCCCTGGATCGGGTTCTCGGCCGCGGCCTGGGCGACGACGCTTTCCGCCTGGGTCATGGTTGGCCAGCTTTGGTGGGGCGCACGGCGACTGGGTGAGGAGACCCGCTTCGACAGCCGTTTCCTGTCACGCTTCTGGCGGATTGCGCTTGCCTCGGCGCTGATGGGCGCGGCCCTTTGGGGTGGTTGGAGCCTTCTGCAGCCGATGCTCGACCTTCGGGCCTACCGGATTGCGGGTCTGGTCCTGCTGATCGGGATTGGCATCGCCAGCTATGCGGCCGCCGCGTTCGGGCTGCGCGCGGTACAGTGGTCTGACCTAAAGGCTCTGCGGCGTCAGCGCTGACGGAACTGGTCCAGAACCCGCCGGAAACCGCCGGGGCTGACAACAAAGCTGAGCAGAAAACCCGCCGCAAAGCCGGCGACTTCGGCCACCCAGGTCCAGCCACCGCCAAAGAGCACTCCGAACACAAGCTGAATGGCAAGCAGGAACCCGATCAGCGAGAATGCGCGGTACTTGTTGGCCCCGACGCGGGCCAAATTGGTGAAGATCAGGAAGGTGAAGGCACCAATCAGGCCGTAGACCGCCGGAAAGGCGCCGATCAGCGGGACGCGGACGTCCGGCACCATGAGGCCATAGGCCAGCGCACCCACTGCGGCCGAGCCCATGACCACGATGACGACCCCCCACCACCGGAAGACCTCGGCGACCATCTTGCCAAGCGCCAGAAGCATCACCACGGCGAAGAGCGCGTTGGTGAAGCTGCCATGGACCAGGGAATGGCTGACCAGGCGGTGCAGCTCTTCCAATGGATAACCGCCGGTCTGCCACTGGTGCTTCAGAAGCTCGGGAAACGCACCGAAACGTTCGACCGCCTGCAGGCGCCATCCAACACCCCCTGCACCACCGACCAGACCGCGTTCGGCAAGGGTGAGTGCGATTTCCATCGCGATCAACGGCAGGGCAAGCACCCAGACGATCATGGGCAACGGGTTCAAGGGTGCAGCCTGCGGGTCCTGGTCCATGCCTGCCTGTCCGATTGACGGTTCTTCCCCCTTCGATTACGCGGGTTCGGCAGCTTAATCCAGACGGAGCCTTTCCATGTCATCCGGAACTTCGGCGGTCCAAACGCCGAAAGCCTTCAAGCCCCGCATCTTTTCGGGCATCCAGCCCTCGGGCGGGCTGACGCTTGGCAACTACCTTGGCGCGCTGAAGCGTTTTGTCGAGAAGCAGGACGAGGGGATCGAGACGATCTACTGCCTCGTCGACATGCATGCGATCACCACCTGGCAGGACCCCGCCAAGCTGCGCCATGCCACCCGCGAAGGCGCTGCGGCCTTCATTGCGGCGGGCATCGACCCAAAGCGCTCGATCCTCTTCAACCAGTCCCAGGTCGGCGCCCATGCCGAGCTTGGCTGGATCTTCAACTGTGTCGCGCGCATGGGCTGGATGAGCCGCATGACCCAGTTCAAGGACAAGGCGGGCAAGAACAGCGAGAACGTTTCGCTGGGCCTTTTCGCCTATCCTGCGCTGATGGCAGCGGACATCCTGGTCTATCACGCCACGATGGTTCCGGTCGGGGAAGACCAGAAGCAGCATCTTGAGCTGACCCGCGACATCGCGATCAAGTTCAACAACGACTATGGCGTCAGCTTCTTCCCGGTCGTGGAGCCCCTGATCGAAGGCGCCGCAACCCGCGTGATGTCGCTTAGGGACGGATCGAAGAAGATGTCCAAGTCGGACCCGTCCGATCAAAGCCGGATCAACTTGACCGACGACGCCGATGCGATTGCGCAGAAGATTCGCAAGGCAAAGACCGACCCGGAGCCGCTGCCCGAAACGGCCGAGGGCCTCAAGGACCGCCCCGAGGCCAAGAATCTGGTCAACATCTATGCGGCCCTCTCTGGCCAGAGTGTTGCCGAAGTCGTTGCCGAATATGCCGGCGCGCAGTTCGGAAGCTTCAAGCCGAAGCTGGTCGAGCTGGCCGTCGCGAAGCTTTCGCCGATCACGACCGAGATGAACCGGCTGATGGCCGACCCCGGCGAGATCGACCGCATCCTGGCCGATGGTGCCGAGCGGGCCGATGCGCTTGCTCGGCCCATTCTGGAACAGGTCTATGACATCACCGGCATGATCCGTTCGCGCTGGCGGTGATCTGCAATTTTCGGCAGGTCCTTCGCGGGCCTGTCACATTCCCGATTCACCCGGCCAGTAGTGTCACGGCGTTCGGAGATGCGATCTGTCCCCATCGCCTTTGGCCCTGCCCTGCTGTCCCCTGAGGCTTGGCCCGACCCGACATGCGCCCCCGTGCCCCCCTGCACGGGGGCTTTTTTCTCCCTTGGCGTGTCCTGGCACCGCAGCACGAGTCCTCAAAGGCCAAGTCTTTGACTCTACAGACTCTCCCGGCAAGGAAATCCGCTTTTCCACAGCTATTTTTGGAAGAATTCGCTTTACAGGCTTCCGCTCGTGTCCCACCATATCTAGTAAGGGCAGCGTCGGGCAAACGCTGACCCTTGCCAGACACCCAGCTTCTTGTGGGTCGCGGCCCGCCTGAAGCTTCATAATGAGGCCGGGCAATGTCGCTTTCCGAGGACTACGCTGCGATGGAAGATCTGCATCCGATCGACATCGTCGAGACCCTGGCCGAGCATCATGCTTGGGAATTCGACCGTGTGACCGATGACCAGATCGCCATGGCGGTCGAGGGTCAATGGCGGACCTATTCGCTGACACTCGCCTGGTCCGAGCAGGACGAGACGCTACGCCTGATTTGCACTTTCGAGATGGAGCCGCCGGAGGACAAGATCCCCGCGCTTTACGATATTCTTAATCGCTGCAACGACATGGTCTGGTCCGGCGCCTTCACCTGGTGGGGCGAGCAGAAGCTGATGGTCTGGCGTTATGGTTTGGTCCTCTCGGGCGGTCAGGTCGCGGGGCCGGAGCAGATCGACCGGCTGATTGCTGCGGCCGTCATGGCGTCGGAGCGGTTCTATCCGGCCTTCCAGCTGACCTGCTGGGGCGACCAGACGCCTGCCGAGGCGATGAAAGTCGCCATTGCCGAGGCTTACGGCCGCGCCTAACCTCTCCCCGGTTTGAAGGGGGGTTCAATGACACTGGATCGCGTGGCCCGGGACGGGCTGGTGCTGCTTGGCTGCGGCAAGATGGGGACGGCGCTCTTGACCGGCTGGCTGGCGGCGGGGGTGCCTCCGGCTTCGGTCTGGGTGATCGAGCCCAATCCGACCGACTGGCTGCGGTCGACCGGAGTGCATCTGAATCAAGGGGTTCCGGCTTCTCCTGCCGTGGCGCTGCTGGCGGTGAAGCCGCAGATGATGGGCGCCGCCCTGCCCGCCTTGCAGGCCCTGGGGAACGGGAAGACGCTTTTCGTTTCCATCGCTGCGGGGACCACGATTGCGACGTTCGAGGCGGCCTTGGGGGCGCAGACGCCAATCGTGCGGACGATGCCGAACACTCCGGCGATGGTGGGCCGTGGGATCACCGCGATCTGTCGGAATGCCCATGTCTCCGATGCCGACTTTGCCCTTGCTCGCAACCTGATGGCCGCCGTGGGTCAGGTGGTAGTGCTGACGGGTGAAGATCAGATTGACGCAGTGACCGCCGTCTCCGGTTCCGGCCCGGCCTATGTCTTCCACCTGATCGAGACGATGGCCGCCGCAGGCGAAGCCGAGGGCCTACCCGCCGATGTGGCGATGCAGCTTGCCCGTGCGACCGTCTGCGGGGCCGGGGAGTTGGCCTACCAAAGCCCTGAAAGCGCTGCACAATTGCGGATCAACGTGACCTCTCCTGGCGGGACCACGGCGGCCGCTTTAGGCGTGCTCATGGACCCAGAGACGGGCTTCCCGGCGCTCCTGAAACGGGCGGTCAAGGCCGCTGCCGACCGGGGCCGGGAGCTTGGCAAATGACTATCTCTTACGCCGATTTCGAGAAGGTCGACATTCGTGTCGGGCGCATCACCCGGGCCGAGCCCTTTCCGGAAGCCCGGAAACCGGCTTTCAAGCTCTGGGTCGCTTTCGGGCCGGATATCGGCGAAAAACGCTCTTCGGCGCAGATCACCACACACTACAAGCTTGAGGAGCTGGTCGGTCGGCAAGTCCTGGCCGTCGTCAACTTCCCGCCCCGCCAGATCGGCCCGGCCCTGTCCGAGGTCCTGGTGCTGGGCGTGCCGGACGAAGCGGGCCAGGTCGTGCTGATCGGGCCCGGTCATGAGGTTCCCCTGGGAGGAAAACTCTTCTGATGCAAAGACTTCTGATCACCCGCCGCCTGCCCGACCGTGTTCTGGAGGCCGCCCGTGCCCGCTTCGACGTGACGCTGCGCGACCGGACCGAGCCGCTTTCGGCCGAAGAGCTTCGCGCCGCGCTGCGCGACTTCGACGCGGTGCTGCCGACACTGGGCGACCGGTTCCAAGCCGACGTTTTTGCTGATGTTTCAGCGCCTCGGGCCAGGATTCTTGCCAACTTCGGAGTGGGCTACAACCACATCGACGCCGAAGCGGCGAAGGCGGCGGGGCTTGCTGTCACCAACACCCCCGGCGCGGTGACGGACGCAACGGCAGACATCGCGCTGAGCCTGATCCTGATGACGGCCCGCCGCCTTGGCGAGGGAGAACGTATCCTGCGGGCGGGCGCCTGGGGAGGCTGGGGCCCGGTGCAGATGCTTGGCACACATGTCACCGGGAAACGGTTGGGTATCATAGGCTTCGGCCGGATCGGCAAGGCAATTGCCAAGCGCTGCCACTACGGGTTCGACATGGAGGTGGTGTTCCACAACCGCTCCAAGGTCGAAGACCCGGGACTTCCGGCGCGGCAAGTGGAGATGGCCGAGGCGATGGCTTCGGATTTTGTCGTGGTCGCCGTGCCCGGGGGCAAGGCGACGCATCATCTGATTGATGCTGACGCGCTGGGAATGATGAAGACCACCGGCATCTTCGTGAACATCAGCCGGGGCGATGTGGTCGATGAAACTGCCCTGATCGACGCCCTGCAACAGGGCCGGATCGCAGGGGCCGGGCTGGATGTCTACGAGTTCGAGCCGAAGGTTCCGGCCGCCCTGATCGCGATGGAAAACGTCACGCTCTTGCCGCATCTCGGCACCGCTTGCCTGGAGGTGCGTGAGAACATGGGGATGATGGCGGTCGCGAACCTGATTGTGCATCTGGAAGGCAAGCCCCTGCCGAACCTCGTCAACCCATGATCCTCTCCCGCGCCCGCCGGTTCATCTTCGTGCACGTGCCGAAGACCGGCGGGACGGCCTTTACGCTCGCCTATGAGGCGCGGGCGGCGAAGGATGACATCCTGATCGGCGACACACCAAAGGCGCGTAAACGGGCCGGGCGCTGGAAGGGGATAAAGACGGCTGGGCGGGTCTGGAAACACTCGACGCTGGCAGACGTGGTGGGGTTGATCACCCCGGAGGAAATCGAGGCATTCCAGACGGTTACCATGGTGCGGAACCCCTGGGACCGGGTGGTCAGCTATTACCATTGGCTGCGGACGCAAAGCTTTGCGCATCCGGCGGTGGGGTTGGCCAAGAGCCATGACTTCAGCGGCTTCCTGAACCACCCGCAGACGATTGCGGGGTTTCGGCTTTGGCCTTACGGCGCCTACCTGCGGCGGAGCGACGGGTCAGAAAAGCCAAGCGTTTTCATTCGGTTGGAGCACTATGCCGAGGATGTGGCCCCAGTGGAGACGCATCTGGGCTTCGCGCTGCCCCTGACACGCGCCAATGCCAGTGAGCGGACACGCGACTGGAGAATCTACTATTCGGCACGGGATGTGGCGACGGTGGCGGACGTCTGCGGCGAGGATATCGAGCGGTTCGGCTACCGGTTCGATCCAACCCCTTGAGAACGCAGTCTTGGCCCGGCCAAGTGCAGGCCTTTCGGCCGTCTTCAATTCGTCCTGTTTAAATCTCTAAGCGTGCAGAGACGCGAGCCCGTTGCGCGTGATTGCCGCGGCGTAGGGCGGGCGATTTTGCCCACCCTACCTGGTGTCGCTCAGGCTGCGGCCTTTTCCCCGCCGAACCGGCCGTAGAAGGTCTCGCCCTTGTCAGCCATCTCGCGCAGAAGCGCGGGGGCGTGGAAGCGGGGGCCGAACTGGGCGGTGAGGCCGCGGCAAATCTCGACTGCGCGGGGCGCGCCGATGATGTCGAGCCAGGAGAATGGCCCGCCGGACCAGGGCGCAAAGCCCCAGCCGAGGATCGCGCCGACGTCGCCTTCGCGGATGTCGGTGAGGACGCCGTCCTCCAGCGCCCGAACGGCCTCCAGCACTTGCGCGAAGAGGAGGCGGTGCTGGACATCCGTGAGGCTCGGTTGCGCCTTGTCGAGCGGGTATTTGGCTTCCAGCCCCTCCCAAAGCCCCAGACGCTCGCCCTTGTCGGAATAGGCGTAGAAGCCCGCGTTGGACTTCTTGCCGAGACGGCCATGGTCGGCCATCCAGAAGAGGACATGGTCCACCGCTTCATCGGGGTAGTCTGCGCCCATCGCGGCCTTGGTGGCCTTGGCGATCTTCACCCCAAGGTCGATCGAGGTCTCATCGACCAGTTGCAGGGGCCCAAGTGGCATGCCCACGAGCTTGGCCGCATTCTCGATCAGCGCGGGTTCCACCCCTTCGGCGACCATGCGGATGCCTTCGTTGATGTAGGGGATTATGCAGCGGTTGGCGTAGAAGAACCGGGCGTCGTTGACGACGATCGGGGTCTTGCGGATCTGGCGGACGAAGTCGAGCGCCTTGGCCACGGCCACGTCGCCGGTCTTCTTGCCACGGATGATCTCGACCAGGTTCATCTTGTCGACGGGCGAGAAGAAATGGATGCCGATGAACTCGTCGGGCCGTTGGCTGGCGGCGGCGAGGCCGGTGATCGGCAGGGTCGAGGTGTTGGTGGCATAGATGCAGTCCGCCGCCGTCGCGGCCTCGACCTTGTGGGTGACGTCGGCCTTGACCTTGGGGTCCTCGAAGACGGCCTCCACGATCAGGTCGGCCCCGGCGAGGGCCGCGTAATCGGTGGTCGCGGTGATGCGGCCCAGGACTTCGGCCTTTTTCTCTGCCGTCACCTTGCCGCGTTTCATCCCCTTGTCGAGGAGGCCTTCGGAATGCGCCTTGCCTCGGTCTGCGGCCTCTTGGGTGTTGTCGATCAGTACGACCTCGATCCCGGCATTGGCCGAGACATAGGCGATCCCCGCGCCCATCATGCCGGCACCGATCACGCCGAGTTTCTTCACCGACTGGTCGGGCGCGGCGGGGCGGTTCGCGCCTTTTTCCAGCGCTTCCTTGTTGATGAAGAGGCTGCGGATCATCGCGGAGGACGAAGGGTTCATCAGGACCGAGGTGAAATGCCGTGCCTCGATCTTCAGAGCCGTGTCGAAGGGGACGAGGGCGCCTTCATACACCGCCGCGAGGAGCGCCTTGGCTGCCGGGTAGACGCCCATGGTCTTGCCATGGACCATGGCCGAAGCGCCGACAAAAGTCGGGAAGCCCGCCGGGTGATAGGGCGCACCGCCGGGCATCTTGTAGCCCTTGGCGTCCCAGGGTTTCACCAGATCGATGTCAGTGGCCGAAAGCACCCACTCCTTGGCCCGTTTCAGCAGGTCTTCGGGGGCCACGACCTCGTCGATCAGGCTGGATGCCTTGGCTTCCTTGGGCGAGACGAGCTTGCCTTCCAGCAGGAAGGGCGCCGCCATCATTGCGCCGAGCTTGCGGGAAAGCCGCGTCGTGCCTCCAGCGCCGGGGAAGATGCCGACCATGATCTCGGGCAGGCCGATCTTGGCCTTGGGATTGTCGGCGGCAATTATGCGGTGGCAGGAGAGCGGGAGTTCGAGGCCGATCCCCAGCGCTGTGCCCGGAAGGGCCGCGACGATCGGCTTCCCGCCCTTCAGCGTCTTCGGGTCCATCCCGGCGCGTTCGATCTTCCGCAGGACCTGGTGCATCCCCATCACGCCATCAAAGATCGCCTGAGCGCCCCCGGCCCGCATCTTCGCGATGACGTTCAGGTCCATGCCGCCGGCGAAGTCCTTCTTTCCGGAAGTAAGGATGATCCCCTTGACGGCGGCATTGGCCAGGGCCTCGTCGATAAGGCCGGAGAGATGCATGAAGGCCTCGGTCGACATCACGTTCATCGACTTGGACTTGACGTCCCAGGTGATCGTGGCGACGCCCTCAGCGTCCTTGCTCATGGTGAAGTCGGTCATCTGTTGGTCTCCTTGGGCCAGCCGGGATAGGGGGTGCCGTCCTTGTGCGACAAGGTGCGGAGGCCGTTCCGGCGCGAGTAGTGAAGGTCGATGTCGGGATAGGTCACCTCGTCCTCGGGCAGGCGGGAGCCCGCGACGAAATAGGTGACCGGTTGGGAAGTGCGGTTTTCCAGCTGGTGCGCATTGGCGACCCCAGCGGGCCAGCAGACGCAGGTGCCGGGGGGCAGGTCGCGGGCGCCGTCGTTTTCATGCAGGGTGACGACGCCGTCGAGCGTGTAGAGGAATTCGTCTTCGTCAGAATGCCAGTGGCGCTGGCCAGAGCGGGCGCCGGGCATCAGGGTCTCGGTGAAGGCCCCGAACTGGGTAAGCCCGCCTGCGTCCGAGAGTGGATGGGCGATATAGTCGCCAATTTCGGTATAGGGGGCGGGATAGGGGCTCGGGTAGGTCTCGCCCGGAACCGATCCCGCGCGCAGGACACTGGGCTTGGGCGTGCCGTCGAAAGGCTTGCCCCAGGGTGCGCGGAGGTTCAGGAGTTCCTCGGGCAACTCGCCTTCCCTGAGGATTGCGCCACCCTTGGCGACCATTTGCCAGCGGGTCTCGCCATTGATCTGGCGGCGGCCGTCGTCGGGATAGGTGCAGATATCACCTTTGGCTCGGGTTCCGACAATCAGGTAACGGGCGGGCACGTCGCCCCGGTTTGTCAGGTGATGAGCATTCGGGTCGCCATGGCGCCAGCAGACAGCGTCGCCAGGGAAAAGGTCGGTCATCCCATGATCATCGCGCAGGGTCGCGGTGCCGGAGAGGAGGTAGAGAAACTCATCCTCGGCAGAATGCCAGTGGCGGTGGCTGGACCAGGCCCCGGGGGCAAGCGTATCGATGTAGGCACCGAACTGGGTCAAGCCGCCCGCCACGGAGAGGTGGAGGGTCTGGAGCCCGTTCTGGCCGCTGACGGGTGCCGAGGTGGGGTCGATGATCATACCGGCGCCCTCGGACCGTCCCAGAGCACCGGATCGGCAAATAGCCCGGCGTCAGTCATCGGCCAGCTGTTCGCGGTTATGGGGTATTGTGCCTCGGAAAAGAGCCAGGACGTGCCGCGATGGACGATCACCTGTCGGGCGTGGCGAGAGGGCATTGCAAAGCCAGCCTCGTCGAGCATGTGCGAGTTGTGCCAGCCCTCGATCCGGTCGGGGCGGACATATTCGGCCTTGCGTGCCAACCGCTTGTAGTGAAGCACGCCGCGCGCCTTCAGCCCGGCATGCAGCGCGTCAAAGGTCGGGCGCAGCGCGTCCAGGCTGGTGACCAGCAGTTGGGCGGTTTCGGTCCTTACCAGGTAGGGCAGGTCGATCATCGCGGCATAGGCCGCGAAATCCCCCGCGAGGACCGCATCAGACACCACGTCCAGCGCAGCCTGGTAGAAGGTGAGCGGGTTCATCGGGGTCCCTTGAAATCGGTTCCGTCCTTGTAGGTGAAGCGCGCCTTGCCTTCTGCGATCTCGACTTTCAGATCGACATCGGAATAGGTGGCCACCTCGCGCGGGGCCTTGGTGCCAACGACCAGGAAACGGGCGATCCGGTCGGTGCGGTTGATGAAATGGTGGCCATCCGTGCTGCCCGCCGGGAAGGCCGCGCAGTCACCGGCCCGCATCACGGTCTCGCCTGCGTCCTGGACCAGGGTGCATTCGCCCTCGGTCACCATGACGAATTCATCCTCATTCTGGTGCCAGTGCCGCAAGCTGGAAAGGGCGCCGGGTTCCAGCGTGACAAGGTTCGCGCCGAACTGGGTCAGGCCACCCGCATCACCAAGACGCAGGGACGACCGGCCCTTCATCATGCTGGCATAGGGCTCTGGGTAGATCGAGCCGGTCTTCACCGGAACCTTGGTCGGGTCAATCACGGGCATCGGAACCTCCTCCGGTTGGGCCATCGCCCGACCGGGAAGGCCCGGGCGTCAGGCGGACAGGGCGAGCGCGGCGAACTGCGGCTGCAATTCGGGCGTCGAAAGACGGGTATAGCTGACCATCTCGATCTTCATGCCGTCCCCCGCATCCGAGCAGTAGTAGACGGCCGAAGCGCGGCGCGTGCCTTCGGGCGGAATGGCGACCTCCAGCCAGTCGACCCAGACGCGGAAACGCCCCTTGCGGGGCAGGTCGATGGCCGTGACTGTCGGACGGACGGCCACCACATGGCGCTGGATCATCGACAGGCGTTGCAGGCACAGCATGGCGCAGGCGCTTTCCGCCTTGCTGACCACAACTGGCAGATCCTGCAGATAGACCGGCAACGGATAGGCAAAGGCGGCTGCCAGTGCCTCGATCTGGCCAGAGAGCATCTGCTCGGCCCGGCGAGACATGAACTCGGAAACCTTGGAATACTGCACTTAATCGAGCCTCAAAACGGTTTGGATATGCCGCTATCTTGGGAGAATCACTGTTGGCGCGGCGTAGAAAACCGACATTGACCTGTCCGCATGCGACATCAATCCGGGTTTGCGCCCGGTGCATGACGTAAAGGTCACTTGCGCCGCGCATCCGGTCAGACCCGCTCGATGATCGTGGCTGCACCCATGCCGCTGGCGATGCAAAGCGTGGCGAGGCCCATGGCCTTGTCCTGGCGCTCAAGCTCGTCAAGCAAGGTGCCGATGATGATCGCCCCGGTCGCGCCCAGCGGGTGGCCCATGGCGATCGAGCCGCCGTTGACGTTCACAAGCGCGGGGTCGACGTCGAAGGCCTGCTGGAAGCGGAGGACGACCGAGGCGAAGGCCTCGTTCACTTCGAACAGGTCGATGTCGCTGATCGAGAGACCGGAATCCTTCAGGATCTTCTGCGTCGCGGGGACCGGGCCGGTCAGCATGATCGTCGGATCGGTGCCGATCTTGGCCGTGGCGCGGATGCGGGCGCGGGGTTTCAGCCCATGGGCCCGGCCAAAGGCCGCGTCGCCGATCAGGACCGCCGCCGCCCCGTCCACGATGCCGCTGGAGTTCCCGGCGTGGTGGATGTGGTTGATCCGCTCCAGATGCGGATACTTCATCATCGCGACCTTGTCGAAGCCGGGCATGACCTCTCCCATATCCTTGAAGGCCGGTTTCAGCGCGCCAAGGGCCTGCATGTCGGTGCCGGGGCGCATGTATTCGTCAGTAGACAGGATCGGCAGGCCGTTCTGGTCGCGGATCGTCAGGACGGATTTCGAGAACCGGCCCTCCAGCCACGCCTGGGCGGCGCGGCGCTGGGATTCCATCGCCAGCGCATCGGCTTGATCACGGGTAAAGCCGTATTCGGTGGCGATGATGTCGGCCGAAATGCCTTGCGGGACGAAATAGGTCTTCATCGCGAGGCCGGGATCGACCGCGATCGCCGCCCCGTCCGAGCCCATCGGAACGCGGCCCATCATCTCGACCCCGCCGGCGATATAGGCATGCCCTGCCCCGCCCTTGACCTGGTTCGCAGCCAGGTTCACGGCCTCCATGCCCGACGCACAGAACCGGTTGATCGCAAGGCCGGGGATGCGTTCGTCAAGGTCGGAGGCGAGGACGGCGGAGCGGGCGAGACAGCCGCCCTGTTCACCGACCTGGGTGACGTTGCCCCAGATGACGTCTTCGACCGCGTGACCTTCCAGCCCGTTCCGTTCCTTGACCGCGTTCAGCACCTTGGCCGAAAGCGCGACCGAAGTCAGTTCGTGCAAGGACCCGTCGGGGCGGCCCTTGCCACGCGGGCTGCGGACGGCGTCGTAGATGAAAGCGTCGGTCATGGGGAATGCTCCTCAGGTGGCGGGGAAGGCCCGCGTCATCAGGTCGTAGGGGTGTTTCCAGCCGGGCAGAGCCGCGATGCGGTCAAGCCAGCGGTCGATATGGGGCCAGTCCTTGCGGTCAAAGCCGAAGGGCTCGGGGTAGTAGAGGTAGCCGCAGCAGGAGAGGTCCGCGATGGTGACAGCTTCGCCCGCAACCCATTTCCGGTCGGCCAAGTGGTCGTTAAGGATGGTGTAGGCGGCTTTCAGGCGGCCTTGCATGAAAGGGATCACGCCTTCGGGGCGCTTCTCCGGGGGCAGGAAGTTCATCAGGAACCGGGTGGTGCCGATAGCGGTGGAAAGCTTGTGGTTGTCCCAGAAGAGCCAGCGCAACACCTCACGCCGTTCCGCCGCCGACCGCCCGCCAAGCTTGCCGGTCTTGGAACTGATGTAGTCCAGGATCACACCGGACTGGGTCAGCGTGGTGTCGCCGTCAATCAGGACAGGCACTTCGCCCATCTCGTTGATCTTCTTGAACTCGGGACTGCGCGCTTCACCCTTGAAGAAGTCGACGAAGACCGGCTCCCAGTCGAGATCGGCCATCGTCAGCGCCAGGGCGCATTTGTAGGCGTTGCCGCTTTCGCCGAAGCAGTAGAGTTTCATGGTCGACTTCCTTCCCTGAGCGCTGGTGCAGTCAGGCGGACCGTCGGGCGCTTGTCCCATTCGGCCCGCCCCGGTCGGAAGACTAGAACGCCTCGGCGGGAAGTGCCATGACCGTATCGGCCCCAGTTTCGATGCGGGCGAGGTGCATCGTGCAGGCGGGAAGCTGGCGGGCCATGTAGAATCGGGCGGTGGCGAGCTTGGCTTCATGGAAGGCGCGGTCGGCGGTGCCTGCGTCCAGTGCGGAAAGGGCGGCCTTGGCCATCCGCACCCACATCAGCCCGAGGCAGACATGGCCCATCATGTGCATGAAGTCATAGGACCCGGCCAGCGCCGCGTTGGGGTTCTTCATCCCGTTCTGCATGAAGAACATCCCGGCCTGTTGAAGCTGCTTTGAGGCGGTCTTCAGCGGCTCGACCAGACCGGCCATCCGGGCGTCGCCGTCATGGGTCTTGCATTCGGCCTTCACCATTTCGAAGAAGGCCATCACGTGCTTGCCGCCGTCGGTCGCGAGCTTGCGTCCCACGAGGTCCAGTGCCTGCACGCCGTTGGCACCTTCGTAGATCATCGCGATCCGGGCGTCGCGGGCGAACTGGGACATGCCCCATTCTTCGATATAGCCGTGTCCCCCATAGACCTGCTGGGCCTGCACGGCCATTTCAAAGCCCTTGTCGGTCTGGAAGCCCTTGAGGACCGGGGTCAGAAGGCCGATCAGCCCGTCGGCGGCCGCATCACCGGTATGGGCGCGGTCGATCAGGGTGGCACCCCAGAAGGTCAGCGCACGGGCGCCTTCGACAAAGCTCTTCTGCTCCATCAGGTTGCGGCGGATGTCGGGGTGGACGATCAGCGGGTCGGCCGGGCCATTGGGGTTCTTCACCCCGGTGACGTCGCGGCCCTGGAGGCGGTCCTTCGCATAGGCCAGGGCGTTCTGATAGGCGGCCTCGGCCACCGCATAGCCCTGCAGCGCCACGCCAAGCCGGGCCTCGTTCATCATCGTGAACATCGCCTTCATGCCCTTGTGCAACTCGCCCAAGAGGTAACCTGTAGCGCCGTCATAGTTCATGACGCAGGTGGCATTGCCGTGGATGCCCATCTTCTCTTCGACCTTGCCCACCGAGACCGCGTTGCGAGCGCCCAGCGAGCCGTCCTCGTTCACCAGAATCTTCGGCACGATGAAAAGGCTGATCCCTTTCGTCCCTTCACCCCCGCCAGGGGCCTTGGCGAGGACAAGGTGGACGATGTTCGACGCCATGTCGTGGTCGCCGGCCGAGATGAAGATCTTCTGCCCGGTGATCTTGTAGGACCCGTCTGCCTGCGGTTCGGCCTTGGTCCGCATCATCCCGAGATCGGTGCCGCAATGCGGCTCGGTCAGGTTCATCGTGCCGGTCCATTCGCAGCTGACCATCTTCGGCAGCCACTTCGCCTTCTGCTCTTCAGTCCCATGCACCTTGATCGCCGAATAGGCGCCATGGGTCAGGCCCTGGTACATGTTGAAGGCCATGTTGGCCGAGACGAAGGTCTCGTTCACGGCGGTGTGCATGAGGTAGGGCAGGCCCTGGCCACCGAATTCGGGCGCAGCGTCCAGCGCCATCCAGCCGCCCTCGCGCAGAGTGTCGAAGGCCTGTTTGAACCCGGTAGGCGTACGGACCACGCCGTTCTCCAGGACACAGCCCTCGCGGTCGCCCACGGCATTCAGCGGGGCGAGGATATCCGAAGCGACCTTCGCGGCCTCGTCCAGCACTGCCTCGGTGAAGCTTCTGTCGAGGTCAGCGTAGCCGGGAATGTCGGCCTCACTGATCTTGAGGACATCATGCAGCAGGAATTGCATGTCCTTCACGGGGGCGGTGTAGCTGGGCATCTTCCTATCCTCTTCCCTGTAGGTGCCGCGCCCCATCGGGCGTGGGTCGTTCAGGCCGCGCGGCCTGGCACCAGCCCTTTGGACCTGGCGTCGGCCAGTTCGGCCTTGAGCTCGGTTATGGCCAGATCAAGCTCGGCCCGCTGCGCTTCCATTGCAGCCAGACGCTCAACCGCAAGTTCAAAGGCGCGTTGCCTCTGGGCGGTATTGCCGCCGTCCCGGTCGTAAAGGTCCAGCGTCTGGCGGATATCCTCCAGGCTGAAGCCAAAGCGCTTGCCGCGCAGGATCAGCGCCAGCCGCGCCCGGTCACGCCGCGTGAAAAGCCGCCGTGTCCCGATCCGGATCGGGGTCAGCAATTCCTTTGCCTCATAGAACCGCAGCGTGCGCGGGGTCACGTCATAGGCCTCGCACATTTCACGGATTGTCAGGACGTCGTTTGGCAGGTCGGTCTTCATCGTCAACTCGTAATCAGGTTGCATCCATGTGGCGGCAGATGCGTTCCCGATGACCAGAATACCAGAGCAATTGACGTTAACGTCACCGTGACGTCACGTCATGATTTGACTGACGTGGGGGCATCGCAATTTTCCGCGTTCCGCGCAGTTTTGGCGCGCAATTTTCAGAGTTTTGTGCATGTGGCCAAGGCCGTCGGGCCGACCCAGATTCAGGCGTCGGGGAGTCTTGCCATTTCCTGTACGGCAGTCTCGCGCAGCGCCCTCAGATCGGCGATCGAGCCCTCAAGCTCGGCCTTCTGCTTTTCCAGTTCGACCAGTTGTCGGTCGGCAAGCTGGAGCCAGGCTTCAAGCTGCGGTCTCTCGCCCTTCTTGCCGTAGATCTGCAGCCATTGCCGGATTTCCTCGAGCGAGAAGCCGAATCGCCTGCCGCGCAGGATCAGCTTCATCCGGGCCACTTCGCGGGCACCGTAGTACCTTGCACGCCCGTCTCGTTCAGGTGCGAGCAGTTCGATATACTCGTAGTAGCGCAGGGTGCGCGGCGTCACATCGAACTTGGCGCACATCTCCTTGAAGTTGAGCCGGGTCTCGGTCATGCGCGGTCCTCCCGCCGCGCACCCTAGGCCCAGAGGCCACAGTCTGGCAACGGTATCGGGTGGGGTTGCGTTCCCGTTCCGGTAGAAGTTTGATGCGGACGGAGAATACCGCATGCCCGAGATCGAAGCCATCGCCCGCAAGTTCATCGAAGCTCTGCCGCACAGCCATGCGCTGGGAATGCGGCTGGAACGGATAGGCGCGGGTGAAGCCGAGATTGCGATGCCCTATGATCCGCGCCTGGTCGGCGATCCGGAAAGCGGGGTGATCCATGGCGGCGCGGTGTCGGCGCTGATGGACACGGCTTGCGGAGCCGCGGTGATGTGCCATCCGGCGGCGGGGATCTCGACCGCGACGCTGGATCTGCGGATCGACTACATGCGCCCGGCAACGCCCGGGCAGACAATCCGCACACGGGCGGAGTGCCATCATGTGACCCGCAGCGTGGCCTTCGTGCGGGCAGTTGCGACCGATGACGATGTCGGTCGGCCCGTTGCGATGGCGACCGGAGCCTTCACGGTGGAACGGGGGACGAAATGAAGCGGCCCGAACCGGTGCATGTCGTCAAGCAGCGACGCGAGGCCCTGCTGCGCAGTCTGGTGGACGGCGTGCCGTATATCCGCTTCCTGGGCATCCAGTTCGACCGGCGGGGCGATGAGCTGACCGCCGTCCTGCCCTATCACGACAGCCTGATCGGCAACCCGGCACTACCTGCGCTGCACGGGGGGGCCACGGCCGGTTTTCTTGAGATCGCAGCGATGATCGAGCTGTCCTGGAGTTCGCTCTGGGAAGGGGTCGAGGCTGAGGGTGCGCTGCCGGCAGGGCCGCTGCGGCTGCCGAAGACCATCGACTTCACCATCGACTATCTGCGCACCGGCCTGCCGCGCGACGCCTATGCCCGCGCCCGGGTGAACCGGTCCGGAAGACGTTATGCGAGTGTCCATGTCGAGGCCTGGCAGGACAATCGCAACCGGCTTTTCGCGCAAGCCACTGGACACTTCCTGATGCCGCCGGTCGAGCCGTCGGCATGACCGAGATCACGCACGGACGGGTCCTGCGGATCGCGGGTCCGATCGTGCTGTCCAATGCAACCGTGCCGTTGCTGGGCGCGGTCGACACCGCCGTGATCGGCCAGCTTGGCGAGGCGGCAAGCCTTGGGGCCGTAGGGATCGGGGCCGTGATCCTGGCGACGCTCTACTGGGCCTTTGGGTTCCTGCGGATGTCGACCTCGGGACTGGCCGCGCAGGCGCAAGGGGCGGGGGACGCGGCCGAGCGCTCGGCTGTCCTCATTCGGGCGCTGATCGTGGGCGGCGTTGCCGGGCTGGCGCTGGTGATCGCGCAGGTCGTGCTCTTCGCTGGGGCCTTCGCCCTCGCCCCCGCCTCGCCCGAGGTCGAGGGGCTGGCTCGGGACTATCTAGCTATCCGCATCTGGGGGGCGCCGGCGACGATCGCGCTTTATGCGCTGACCGGTTGGCTTGTGGGGCTTGAACGCACACGAGGCGTTCTGGTGCTGCAGCTTTGGCAGAACGGGCTCAACATCGTCCTGGACCTCTGGTTCGTCCTGGGGCTCGGATGGGGCGTGCCCGGCGTGGCGGCGGCAACGCTGATCGCGGAATGGACGGGCCTTCTGCTGGCGCTTTGGCTTGCCCGCGATGCGTTCGGGCCTGGCCTGCGTCAGGCGCTGGCGCGGCTGGGCGATCCGGCGTCTATGCGCCGGATGTTCTCGGCCAGCCGGGACATCATGGGGCGGACGATCCTGTTGCAGCTTTCCTTCACCACCTTCGTCTTTCTTGGCGCACGGTTCGGCGACGTCACGCTGGCGGCAAACCAGGTGCTGATGCAGTTCCTCGAGATCACCGCCTATGCGCTGGATGGTTTTGCCTTCGCTGCCGAAGCGCTGATCGGGCAGGCCGTGGGCGCGCGTTCGGTGGCCGACACCCGGATGGCTGGGCGGATCTGCATGCAATGGGGCTTCGGGGGTGCGATCGGTCTGGCTTTGGTCTTCGCGCTGGCTGGGCCGGGGATGATCGATCTGATGACCACCGCTCCGGACGTACAGTCCGAGGCGCGGAGCTATCTTCCCTGGCTGGTGGTTGCCCCGCTGATCGGGGTCGCGGCCTGGATCTATGACGGCATCTTCATCGGCGCGCTTCTGACCGGCGTGATGCTGCGGGCCATGCTTGCCTCGGTCGTCGTCTACGGACTCGCGCTGGTTCTGCTGGTGCCGGTGGCCGGGAACCACGGTCTTTGGGCTGCGTTGATGGTGCTGAACGCAACGCGGACGGTCACCCTTTGGCGCCTTTATCCGAAAGTGCTGCAGCTTGCCGGACGCGGGACAGGCTGAAGCCCAGGTCCGGGTATGGAATAGGCAACTTTCGCAAGCTTCCTGTCACCGCTTAGCCTTGTGGCATCGCGAAGTGAAGGAACCTGACATGCGAAAGTCCCTT
This sequence comes from Tabrizicola sp., assembly GCA_016792685.1. GTDB lineage: Bacteria > Pseudomonadota > Alphaproteobacteria > Rhodobacterales > Rhodobacteraceae > Tabrizicola. The sequence goes on from JAEULQ010000065.1 coordinate 44,344, forward strand.
GTCCTTGTCGCAGCGCTTTTGGCCGCTCCGGCCGTCGCCAAGGACCTTCCGGACACGGCCATAGCTTTCGGGCTCTGGACCGGAGGGGCGGCGACCGATGCGACGGGGGCCTACAGTCATTGCTACGCGAGCCTGAGCTACAGCAACGGCGAAAGCATCTGGGTCAATGTGACCAAGGATGAACGCGTCGAACTGGTCTTTGTCTTTCCCACCTTGAGCTTGACCCCGGGGCAAGAGCTGGACGCCAGCCTGATGATGGAGACAGGCGTGCCCTCCTACGGCAAGGCACTGGCGATCGACGCCAAGACAGTCAGTTTCAGCCTTGCGCCCCTGCACGATGCGCATGTCATGCTGGCGCAAGGCAACTGGATCCGCCTGACCGGTGTCGGCAACGACCTGGCCTACGAGGTTCGAGGGCTTGGCGGTGTGCTGGGTCTGGTGCGGTCCTGCGCCGAAAAGCAGCGCGGATGAAGCGCGGTCCACAGTCATTCCGCGCAAGGCCGCAAATACCCGTTGTGCCGGACAACCTGCGGATGCCTGGTCCGGCCGTGAACCCGTGGTCAGAGGATAACAGATGATGTTCCGATCCACCTTTTTCGGGCTTGTCCTGTGCACAACGGCGCTGCCCGTCGCAGCACAGGACTTTGCCTTCACGCAAAGCTGCAAGCTGACACTGGAAGCCTGCGACATGGGCCGCGACGGCACTGAGGCCTGCCCGACAGGTCAAGAGATCGCAGTGGATTTCTGGGCCGAAGGCAGTGCCTTCAACCTGATCGTTTCAGGAGGGGCCAAGACCGGCTTTGGCACAGGTCCGGCAACTTTCGGTCTTGGGCAAGGCTATGTCGCCGACGACCTGCGGGTCTACTACATCCTTGGGAAAGACGTGCTTGATGGCGTCTTCTGGATTTCGGTGCCCGATGGAACCTCGGGCGCGCAGTTGAACTGGGGCGGCCAGGAAGACTATTTCGGAGGCTCCTGCGTGCCGCTGGAGTAACGTCCAGACGCGAAATCCCGAGCAGCCGGCGCAAACTCCCCCAGCGTGACGCTTGCCATCCCCCCACGGGCCGGGCCATGATCTGGCCGGCAAAGGGGAGAGTCATGCGGAAATTCCTGGTCGTTCTGGACGACAGCCGCGAATGTCTGAACGCGATGCGGTTTGCAGCACTTAGGGCAGCGCATACCGGGGGTGGGGTCACAATCCTTTCGATCGTGCCGCCGGAAGAGTTCCAGACCTGGATGGGTATCGCCGACCTGATGCGCGCCGAGGCGCGGGAACGGATCGAGGCACATTTCGAGGTCTTCGCGAAATGGATGCGCGACAAGCAGGGTGTGAACCCCGAACTGGTGATCCGCGAGGGCGACCCGGTGAACGAGATCCTGGCCCAGGTGAAGGACGATCCCGAGATCGGCGTCCTCGTCCTTGGTGCGGGCTCGGACAAGTCGGGGCCGGGGCCACTAGTCACCGCGCTCAGCCGCAATTCGGGCAGCTTGCCGGTCCCGATCACGATCGTGCCGGGCGATCTGTCGAAAGAACGGCTGGAAAGCATTACCTGACCGGGCACCCGGATCTACTGCGGATTTACCCCGGGAGCAGGGGCTGAGACGCCTTCGGCTAAGCGCCTGCTTACATCGCTTTTCCGCGATATGGGTTAAATGGTCCTGGATCGAGCCAATTGGGCTCTTCCCTCCCAGGAACCCATATGACGACCTTCTCACCGAAGCCGCGTGCGGCGCCCGGACGCCCTGTCCTTTCGGCGCTTGCCCTGAACCTTGTGGTCGCGACCTATCTGCTTGCGCTGTGCAACGCCACCTTCTGGGGGCATCTCTTCCGGATCTTTGACGGACGGCAAGGGACGGCCCTGGTCTTCGCACTGGCCGTCTGGAGCCTGATGCTGATGATCGTCTCGCTGCTTGCGTTTCCGCGGGTGCAGAAGCCGGTTCTCGTCGCGCTTCTGATGATTGCGGCGGTGACCTCCTACTATGTCGACGTGCTGGGCGTCGTGGTCGACCGCGAAATGATCCAGAACGCGATGACGACGAATGCGGCCGAGGCCGGCGCGATGATCACGCCCCATTTCATCGGCCATGTCGCTGCCTATGGCCTGTTGCCTTCGGCACTGGTCCTTTGGGTGCGGGTCCGGCGGCGGAGATTTTGGCATGGACTGGCAGGCTGGAGCCTGGTCACGACGCTGGCTGCAGCGCTGGTGGTGGGGCTCCTTTTCACCAACCTAAAGGCCTATTCGACGGTGCTGCGCGGCGAGAAGGCGCTGATGGGTTCGCTTCAGCCGCTCGCGCCGCTGTCGGGCGCGCTGCGCTATGCCAAGATGATGGTGAAATCCACGCAGATCGTCCTGACACCGACCGGCCAGGATGCCCGCCCGGGGGCCTCGATTGCCGGGGCGGAAAAGCCGGTTCTGCTGGTCATTGTCGCGGGCGAGACAGCGCGGGCGGCAAACTGGTCGCTGGGCGGCTACGCCCGCCAGACCAATCCGGAATTGGCGGCCCGCGACATCCTTTACTACACCAATGCCACAAGTTGCGGCACGGCAACCGCGACCTCGCTGCCCTGCATGTTCTCGCCCCTGACCAAGGCGGAATATTCCTACGAAGGCGGGCTTAGTCACGAAAGCCTGCTCGACGTGCTTGTCCATGCCGGTTTCAAGGTGGAATGGTGGGAGAACCAGGGCGGCGACAAGGCCGTGGCGGATCGCGTGCCCAAGCGCTTGATGTCAGCTGCGGACGGGGCAGAGTTCTGCAAGCCCGAATGCCTGGACGGCGTGTTCCTGAAACCGCTGGCCGACAAGGCCGCGACGATCACGGAAAACACGGTCATCGTGCTGCACCAGATCGGGAGCCACGGGCCAAGCTACTGGCTGCGCTATCCTGAGGATCGCGAAGTCTTTGCACCGGCCTGCACGACACCGGAGCTGACCAACTGCACGACCGAGGAAATCGTCAACGCCTATGACAACACGATCGCCTATACCGACCATTTCCTGGCGGCGGTGATCGACACGCTTGAGGGTCAGGACCGGGTGATCCCTGCCATGTTCTACGTGTCCGACCATGGCGAAAGCCTGGGCGAAGGCGGTCTCTACCTGCATGGGGCGCCGGATTTTATGGCGCCCGAAGAACAGACCCATGTGCCGATGGTGATCTGGATGTCGACGCGGTTCCGTGACAGTCTGGCACTGGATGCGACATGTCTGGCCAAAGGCACGGCAGACGCGACAAGCCACGACAACATGTTCTCGACCGTTCTTGGGATGCTGGATGTGACAACCGAAGCAAGGGATGCAGCGCTGGATCTGGCAGGGGCCTGCCGGAAGATGGCGAGCTAAGCGGTGGCGGTACCGGAGAAGCCGTCCCGCAAGACCGGCCTTGCCCATTTCGCGGCAGCAGCGGGATATTCCCTTGCCGGGTTAAGGCGGCTGGCACAGGAAAGCGCGTTTCGTCAGGAGGTGGCGCTGATCCTGGGGCTTCTGGTGCTGCTTCTGCTTTTCGGGGCCAGCCTGCCCGAAATCGCCGGGCTTCTGGCAATCGGGCTGGTGCTGGTGGCGGTCGAGGCGTTGAACACGGCGCTGGAGGAGGTGATCGATCACCTGTCCCCCGGCTGGTCACAATTCGCCAAGAATGCAAAGGACCTCGGCTCCTTGGCGGTGGCCTGCGTGATCGGGGCGCTGCTTGTCTACGCGGGCGTGGTGGTGATCTGGTAACCGTTTCTTGCGACCGTTGCGCCATTTAGAACGGTTCCAAACTTGACTCTCAGGGGTGCAGGGCGCATATCCGACGAGAATAGTCGGAGACCCAGAATGTTCATCCAGACCGAATCCACGCCGAACCCCGCGACGCTGAAATTCCTGCCGGGCCAGACCGTGCTGGAGCTGGGCACCGCGGATTTCCCAAGTGCCGAAGCGGCGGCCAAATCGCCCCTGGCGCGGCGCATCTTTGCTGCGGGGGGCGTCACGGGCGTCTTCTTCGGCAATGACTTCGTGACGGTCACCAAGTCCGAGAGCGTCGACTGGCCGCATATCAAGCCGCAGATCCTTGGCGCGATCATGGAGCATTACCAGTCGGGCCAGCCGGTGATCGATGGCGAAGGCGCCACGGGCGGCGGTCATGCCGAGCATACGGGCGAGGACGGCGATGTCGTCCGGCAGATCAAGGAGCTTCTGGACACCCGCGTCCGTCCGGCCGTGGCGCAGGACGGCGGCGACATCACCTTCCACGGCTTCGACCGGGGCGTGGTCTACCTGCACATGCAGGGCGCCTGCGCGGGTTGCCCGTCGTCGACCCTGACGCTGAAGATGGGGATCGAGAACCTTCTGCGGCACTATATTCCCGAAGTGCTGGAAGTCCGCCCCGTCGCGGCCTGATCGTGATCCTGCCGATTCTGGCCTTTGACACCTCGGCCGCGCATTGCGCGGCCGCTTTGCTTTTGCCCGACCGGGTGATCCTGCGGCATGAGGCGATGGAGAAAGGTCAGGCCGAACGGCTGGTCCCGCTGCTGGAAGAGCTGCTGACCGAAGGCGGGATCGGCTGGGCCGACCTGAAGGCGCTTGCAGTGGGGACCGGGCCGGGGAATTTCACCGGCGTCCGCATCGCGGTTTCGGCGGCGCGGGGTCTGGCGCTGGGGCTTGGGATTCCGGCAGTCGGGGTCACGCGGCTGGAGGCGCTGGCCCTTGGCCTCCCACGCCCGCTGCGGGTGATCGAGGATGCCCGGCGCGGCGAGGTCTATGTGCAGGATTTCCTTGAGGATGGCCCCGGACCTGCGCGGATCGCACCGGCAGGGTCTGTGGAGCCCCTGCCCCATGTCACCGGCAGCGGTGCAGGCTCCGGCGCACTATCGGCCGCAATGCCCCTGGCCGAAGCGATCGCCCGGATCGGGGCGCTTCGGGCGGCCAAGCCCCAGCCCCGCCCAGCCCCATTCTACCTGCGCGGCGCCGATGCAGCCCCCCCTTCCGACCCACCACCGGTGATTCTTCCGTGACACCCGAGGCCCTTGCCGCGCTGCATGCCCGCTGTTTCCGGACGCCGCCGCCCTGGAGTTCCGGAGATTTTGCCGGTTTTCTGACCGATCCTCTGGCCTTCCTGCTTGTCGAGGGCGACGCGGGCTTTCTTCTGGGCAGAACGGTCGCTGGAGAGGCCGAGTTGCTGACCTTGGCGGTTTCCCCCGAAGCGCGACGGTTGGGACTTGGTCGGAAACTGGTCTCGCGTTTCCTTTATCAGGCGCAGTTGCGCGGTGCGGAGCGGGCCTTTCTGGAGGTTTCCGCCGAAAATCTGGCGGCAATCGCACTTTACGAATCAGCCGGGTTCGCGCGGGTCGGTCGTCGCCCCGGCTACTACCAGAGTACCGATGGCCAGCGCCTGGACGCCCTGATCCTGACACGCAATCTGCCGCGACAGGCTGCCCGGTAAGTTTTTTTGACCAAAAGGTCAAATTTTTACCGTCCGAAGAAGAATCCCGCTTGACCCCCAAGCAGGCTTCATCGCTAATCAACTCAGAACTCGCTCGCGACCGGGGGACCGGCGGACAGGGCGGGAGAACGATTTATCAACCGGGAGAGCACTTATGAGCCTTATGAAATCCCTTGCCGGGGCAACTTGCGCATTCGCCCTTTTTGCGGGCGTTGCAGCAGCAGAGCCGGCAATCATCTTCGACCTTGGCGGCAAGTTCGACAAATCCTTCAACGAAGCCGCGTTCAACGGTGCGACCCGTTGGGCGACCGAAACCGGCGGCACGTTCAAGGAACTGGAAATGCAGGACGAAGCCCAGCGCGAACAGGCGCTGCGTCGTCTGGCCGAAGCAGGCGCAAACCCCGTCGTCATGACCGGCTTTGCCTTCGGTGACGTGCTGAACAAGGTCGCCCCGGACTTCCCGGACACCAAGTTCGCCATCATCGACATGGTCGTCGATCAGCCGAACGTCAAATCGGTGGTCTTCAACGAACACGAAGGCTCGTACCTCGTCGGCATGATGGCGGCGCTGGCCTCGAAGTCGGGCACCGTCGGCTTCATCGGCGGCATGGACATCCCGCTGATCCGCAAGTTCGGCTGCGGCTATGCCCAGGGCGTGAAGGCCGTGAACCCGGATGCGACCGTCGTCCTGAACATGACCGGCACCACGCCGGCCGCCTGGAACGACCCGGTCAAGGGCGCTGAACTTGCCAAGGGCCAGAAAGCGCAAGGCGCGGACGTGATTTATGCAGCCGCTGGCGGCACGGGTGTCGGTGTTCTGCAGGCTGCTGCGGACGAAGGGATCCTCTCGATCGGCGTCGACTCGAACCAGAACCACCTGCATCCGGGCTCGGTCCTGACCTCGATGCTGAAGCGCGTCGACAACGCCGTTTACGAGGCCTTCAAGGAAGGCGAAGCGCTGGCCCCGGGCATCAACGTCATGGGCCTGGCCAATGACGGCGTCGGCTATGCGATGGACGAGAACAACGCCTCGCTGGTGACGCCGGAGATGCAGGCCAAGGTCGACGAGGCTGCCGCCAAGATCAAGTCGGGCGAGATCGTCGTTCACGACTACATGTCGGACAACACCTGCCCGGCCGCCACGTTCTGATTGGCCTGAATTGAAGCGACTGCTGCCGCGCCCTCTTGGGCGCGGCACTGGTAAGGTTTGCCCGAAAAGACCGCAGAAATATGCGGCAGGGGCCCAGCGCAAACGGGGGGAAGCATGGCAGACGCTGCTTTTGCCATCGAACTGAAGGGCATTTCAAAGGCCTTCGGTCCGGTCCAGGCAAACAAGGATATCAACATTGCTGTGCCCAAGGGCACGATCCACGGGATCATCGGCGAAAACGGCGCGGGCAAGTCCACCCTGATGTCGATCCTTTACGGGTTCTACAAGGCGGACTCCGGCCAGATCTTCGTCAACGGCCAGTTGACCCCCATCCCCGACAGCCAGAGCGCCATCCGCGCCGGCATCGGGATGGTCTTCCAGCATTTCAAGCTGGTGCAGAATTTCACCGTACTGGAAAATGTCATTCTGGGCGCAGAGGAAGGCCAGATGCTCAACACCTCGCTCGCCAAGGCGCGGAGCGAGCTTGAACGACTGGCGCGGGATTACGAACTGGATGTCGACCCGGATGCTTTGATCGAGGACCTCTCGGTCGGCCACCAGCAGCGGGTGGAGATCCTGAAGGCGCTTTATCGCCAGGCCGAGATCCTGATCCTGGACGAACCGACCGGGGTGCTGACGCCCGACGAGGCTGATCACCTGTTCCGCATCCTGAAGGGGCTGAAGGATCAGGGCAAGACGGTGATCCTGATCACCCACAAGCTGCGCGAGATCATGGAGGCCACCGACAACGTCAGCGTCATGCGGCGCGGGACGATGGTGGCCACGGTCAAGACCGCCGAGACAAGCCCCGAGCAACTGGCCGAGCTGATGGTGGGCCGCAAGGTCCTGCTGGAGGTCGACAAGGGTGTCGCCAAGCCGGGTGAGGTCGTGCTGAAGGTCGAAGACCTGCGGGTCCGGGACGAACACAAGGTGGAGCGCCTGAAGGGCGTGAGCTTCGAAATCCGGGCGGGCGAGATCCTTGGCATCGCCGGGGTTGCAGGCAATGGCCAGACCGAGGTTCTGGAAACGCTGGGCGGCATGATCCGGGCGACCGGCAAGGTGACGATGAAAGGCCAGCCCCTGCCGCTGCAGGGCAAGGGAGCTGACGGCCAAAGCCGGCGCGAGGCCGGCATCGCCCATGTGCCCGAAGACCGGCATCACCACGGGCTGATCCTCGATTTCACTGCGTGGGAGAACGTGGCCTTCGGTTACTTCAACGATCCGCAGTACCAGAAGAACGCGCTCTTCATGGATAATGACGCGATCCGCGCCGATACCGAAAAGAAGATGGCGACCTTCGACGTGCGCCCGCCGATCCCGACCCTGGCTGCAAAGAGCTTTTCGGGCGGGAACCAGCAAAAGATCGTGGTGGCGCGCGAAATCGAGCAGAACCCTGCGCTGCTGCTGATCGGCCAGCCGACCCGCGGGGTCGACATCGGTGCGATCGAGTTCATCCACAAGCAGATCATCGCGCTTCGCGATGCGGGTGCCGCGATCCTTCTGGTCAGCGTCGAATTGGACGAGATCATGAGCCTGTCCGACCGCATCGCCGTGATGTTCGACGGCAAGATCATGGGCTTCCGCGATCCCGAAACCACCAACGAGCGTGAGCTTGGCCTGATGATGGCCGGCGTGACCGGAAAAGGGGAGGCCGCCTGATGGACCGCTTGCCACGTTGGGCCGATGTCGCCCTTGTACCTCTGGTCTCGTTGACCCTGGCCGCAATCCTTTCGGCGCTTGTCATCATCGCCATCGGCCAGGACCCCTGGGAGGCGATCACCGTCATGGTCCAGGGCTCGGTGATGAATGCCTATGGCTGGGGCTATACGCTTTACTACGCGACCAGCTTCATCTTCACCGGACTTGCGGTGACAGTGGCCTTCCATGCCGGCCTCTTCAACATCGGCGGTGAGGGTCAGGCGCAGCTGGGCGGACTTGGTGTGGCTCTCGCCTGCCTGTTCATTCCCTGGCCGCACTGGACGCTTGCGCTGATCGGCGCGGCCTGTGGTGCTGCACTGTTCGGGGCGGCATGGGCGGCAATCCCGGCCTATCTGCAGGCAAAACGCGGCAGCCATATCGTGATCACCACGATCATGTTCAACTATATCGCGGCTAGCCTGATGATCTTCATGCTGGTCGACGTGCTGCGCCCGCCGGGCAAGATGGACCCGGCCACGGACAATTTCCCCGCAGGGACGCATCTGCCAAGCTTCAACGAGATCCCCGGCCTGAACCTGATCTTTACCTCCGGGGTGCCCGCCAACGTCACCTTCTTCATCGCGCTGATCATGGCGGTCGTCGTCTGGGCACTGCTGTGGCGGACACGGCTTGGCTACCAGATCCGCGCCTTCGGCAAATCGGAGCCCGCCGCGCGCTATGCCGGGATCAACCCGGTCCGGATCATTATGATCGCCATGCTGATCTCGGGCGGCCTTGCGGGGCTGATGGCGATCAACAACGTCATGGGCGAGGCCGAGCGGCTTCTGGGCAACTCGGCCAGCGGAGCAGGCTTCATCGGCATCGCGGTGGCACTGATGGGGCGGAACCATCCGGTAGGCGTCGTCCTTGCGGCGCTTCTCTTCGGGTTCCTCTTCCAGGGCGGGGCAGAGCTTGGGCTCTGGACCAAGATCCCGATCGAGCTGCGCACCGTGGTGCAGGGTCTTGTCATTCTCTTTACCGGCGCGCTCGACATGATGGTGCGGATGCTTCTGGTAAGGGTCTTCGCATTCTTCCGCTCCAACCGGATGGAGGCCGCGTGATGGATTACGCAACGCTTCTGCAAATCCTCGATTCCACCCTTCGTCTGGCGACACCTCTGCTTTTGGCCTGCATCGCAGGGCTTTATTCGGAACGTTCTGGCGTCTTCGACATCGGCCTTGAAGGCAAGATGCTGGTTGCAGCGATGTGTGCGGGCGCCGTCGCGTTCTACACCGGCTCGGCCTGGATCGGCGCTCTCGCCGGAATTGCCGGATCACTGCTCTTTGCCGCGATCCATGGGGTCACCTCGATCACTTTCCGGGGCAACCAGCTGATCGCCGGGGTCGCGCTGAACTTCCTGGCATCGGGCATGACGGTCCTGGTGGCGCAAAGCTTCTTTGGCCAGGGCGGACGTACGCCCCCGCTGGAAGGGGCCGCGCGGTTCAACCCGATCCACCTGCCCTTCGCCGAGGCGGTGAAGGACGTGCCGATCATCGGCACCTTCTATCACGAGGTGATCTCGGGCCATTCGATCCTGGTCTATGCCGCCTTCGGCATCGTCGCCCTGACCTGGTGGGTGCTTTACCGCACCCGCTATGGCTTGCGCCTGCGCGCCGTGGGCGAAAATCCCGCGGCAGTGGATACGGCCGGGGTCAGCGTCAAGGGCCTGCGCTTCTCGGCCGTCATGATCACGGGCATCCTTTGCGGGCTGGCCGGGGCCTATATGGCGACCGCGCTGCAGGCGGGCTTCGGGAAAGAGATGACAGCGGGTCGCGGATACATCGCATTGGCCGCGCTGATCTTTGCCAAATGGCGGCCCGTTGCGGCAATGTATGCCTGCCTCCTCTTCGGCTTCTTCCAGGCGCTGGCCCTGCGCCCCGACGTGGTCGAGGCGGTCGTGCAGTTCAAGGTACCGGTGCCGTTCCTGGATGCCCTGCCCTATGTGCTGACCGTGCTCGTCCTGGCAGGCTTCGTCGGCAAGGCGATCCCGCCCCGCGCCGGGGGTGAGCCCTACGTCAAGGAACGCTGAGCCATGGCCGATGCCGCTACTCTGGCCAGCGCGATCCGCGCCCGTGCGGGCGACGCACCAGTGCGTCTGGGCCTGATCCTCGGATCAGGCCTTGGGCACCTGGCGCATGCGGTCGATGGTGTCGCCATCCCCTATGCCGACTTGCCGGGCTTTCCGCATGTCGGTGTCTCGGGCCACAATCCGAACCTGCATGTGGGCCTGCTGGAAGGGGTGCGGGTCGCGGTCTTCGGCGCGCGGGAACACTACTACGAAAGTGGCAATCCGCGGGCGATGCTGCTGCCATTGCAGGTTCTGCGGGAACTGGGGGCAGGTGAGCTGATCCTGACCAATGCGGCAGGCTCGATGCGGCCCGAGGTGGGGCCGGGCGAGGTGATGCTCTTGTCCGACCACATCAACTACAGTGGCCTGAACCCGCTGATCGGCGAGAAGACCGATGCCCGCTTCGTGCCCATGACAGATGCGCATGACCCCGGGCTGCGCGCGGGCCTGAAGGCAGCGGCGGCGCGGCAGGGTCTGCCCCTGCCAGAAGGTGTCTATTGCTGGTACTCCGGCCCCTCGTTCGAGACCCCGGCAGAGATCCGGATGCTGAAGCTTCTCGGCGGCGATGCCGTGGGCATGTCGACCGTGCCGGAAGTGATCCTGGCCCGCTTTCTGGGCCTGAAGGTCGCGGCGATTTCGACCATCACCAACATGGCCGCCGGGATGAGCGACGAGAGGATCAGCCACGAGCATACCAAGGCCATGGCACCCCTGGGTGCGGCAAAACTGGAACGCATCCTGCGCGAATTTCTTCGCAGTCTGCGACAGGGCGCTTAGGCGTTTGACATCCCCTCCAAAGGCGCGCAAGCCTTTGATCATACCGCCTTCCCATCCTTTCTGGCCGCTTCGATGCAGCTTTACCTCCCCATCGCCGAGGTCTCGGTCAACGCCTTCCTCATTCTGGGGTTGGGTGGGATCGTGGGCTTCTTGTCCGGCATGTTCGGTGTCGGCGGCGGCTTCCTGATCACGCCCCTGCTGTTCTTCATCGGTGTGCCCCCGGCTGTGGCCGTGGCGACCGGCGCGAACCAGGTCGTGGCCTCCTCGGTATCGGGCGTGCTGGCGCAGTTGCGCCGCAAGGGCGTGGATTTCCAGATGGGCACGGTCCTGCTGATGGGCGGGATCGTCGGTTCGGCGGTGGGGGTCTGGGTCTTCAGCCTGATGACCAAGCTTGGTCAGGTCGACCTTTTCGTCCAGCTGTCCTATGTCCTGTTTCTGGGCCTGATCGGCGCGATGATGCTGCAGGAAAGCCTGCGCAGCCTTCTCAAGTCACGCCAGGCGGGCGGGGCGCCGATCCGCCGGGCGCATGTGCATTCCTGGGTCCACGGCCTGCCCTTCAAGATGAAGTTCCGCGCCTCGGGCCTTTACATCAGCGTCATCCCGCCCTTGCTGATCGGGGCTTCGGTGGGCTTTCTGGCGGCGATCATGGGGGTAGGCGGCGGGTTCATCATGGTGCCCGCGATGATCTACCTTCTGGGCATGCCAACCAAGGTGGTTATCGGCACGTCGCTGTTCCAGATCATCTTCGTGACCGCCTTCACCACGGTTATGCATGCAGTGACCAGCCAGACTGTCGACATGATGCTGGCGCTTGTGCTGATCCTTGGCGGGGTGATCGGCGCCCAGATCGGAACGCGCGTGGGCGTGCGTCTCAAGGCCGAGCAGTTGCGCATCCTGCTGTCGCTTCTGGTCCTGGCCGTCGCCATCCGCATCGCGGTCGATCTCTTGGTCACGCCGGACGAGCTTTATTCAGTCGCTCCGGGGGTTCTGCCGTGATCCGGCTGCTCGCCCTTCTTGTGACGCTCGTCCAGCCCGCGCTGGCCAACGAGGTCATCGTGGCGGGGATGAGCCAGAACCGGGTGTCGATCACGGCTGACTTCGACGGTTCCGAGATCCTGATCTATGGCGCTGTAAAGCGGGAGGCTCCGCCGCCGGAAGGCGGGCCGCTGGAAGTGATCGTGACGGTCGAGGGACCTTCGGGCCCGGTGATGGTGCGGCGGAAGGACCGGGTTGCGGGCATCTGGCTCAACAATGCTCAGGTGCGGGTGGACAGTGCCCCGAGCTTCTACGCCGTGGCGACGACGGGTCCGCTGGAATCGATCCTGTCGGACACCGACAACCTGCGGCATGGCATAACGATCGAGCGGGTCATCCGCGCGATCGGCATCGCCTCGGAAGCCGACAAGGCGGGCGAATTCATTCTGGCGCTTCTGCGGGTGCGCACCAACGACGGGCGCTATCGGATCCTCGAGGGCAAGGTCCAGCTGACCGAACAGACGCTGTTCCGGACCGACATCGTGCTGCCGGCGAACCTGACCGAAGGCGAGTACAAGGTCCGGCTCTTCCTTCTGCGCGACAAACGGGTCGTCGCCCATCAAGAGCAGGTGATCGGGGTTCGCAAGGAAGGGCTGGAGCGCTTCATCTTCAACCTCGCCCAGGAAAGGCCGCTGGTCTACGGCCTGGTCTCGCTGGTGCTAGCCGCGCTTGCTGGCTGGGGGGCCTCGGCGGCGTTCCGGTTGATCCGGGTCTAGGGCCCCGTCCTGGGCGGTGTCCGCTTCTGGTCAGGGGTGCCCCAACTTGGCGTGACAGAGTTGCACGCTGACGCGGGTGTCAGCCCTTCTTGGCCAGAGCTGCTTCCAGGGCCGCGATCCGGGCCTCCAGGGCCGCGTTTTCCTCACGGGCCTTCTGCGCCATGGCGCGGGCAGCATCGAATTCCTCGCGCGTGACGAAATCACGGTCGGCCATCCAACGGTCGACGAAGCTGCGGAAGGCCGTCTCGGCTTCGGTCCGGGCGCCCTGGGCCACGCCCATCGCATTGGTCATGAGCTGGCTCATGTCATCGAAGAACTTGTTGCGAGTCTGCATGGGACCACCTCCTGCACGGAACTTGACCCTATATGGCCCTGACGGCTCGACAGGGCAAGGTGTGCGGGCTGCGGCCGGTTGACATCGCCGGTCCTGCCCGCGACAAGCGTCGAAACTGGCGGTGAGGCCCATGATCCCCTTTCCCGACATCTCTCCAAACCTGTTCGAGATCGAACTTTTCGGTATCACGCTGGCGCTGCGCTGGTACGCGCTGGCCTATATCGCAGGCATCCTCTTCGGCTGGTGGATCGTGCTTAGGGCCATTCGCACGCCTAAGCTGTGGCTGGCAGAACCGCCGCTTGACGCGACGCAGGCCGAGCGGCTTCTCACCTGGATCATCCTGGGCGTGATCCTGGGCGGACGGTTTGGTTATGTGCTCTTCTACGACCTGCCGACCTACCTGGCAGACCCTTTGCAGATCGTCCGGGTCTGGGAGGGCGGCATGTCCTTTCACGGCGGCTTTGCCGGTGTGGTCATCGCCGCGATCTGGTTCTGTCGGCGCGAAGGCATTGCGATGCTGTCCCTGGGCGACCTCCTGGCGTTGGCCACCCCGGTCGGCCTGATGCTGGGCCGGATCGCCAATTTCATCAACGCCGAGCTTTGGGGCCGCCCGACCGACTTGCCGTGGGGCGTGATCTTTCCGGGCGCCGCAGCCCAGACCTGCCCACAACTGGTGGGGGCCTGTGCGCGCCACCCGAGCCAGCTTTACCAGGCCGGGCTGGAAGGGTTGCTGCTGGCGGCGGTCCTCATCTGGCTTGCCTTCCGCAGGGGCTGGCTGAAACGTCCCGGCGCCCTGATGGGGGTCTTCCTTGCGGGGTACGGCCTGGCACGATTTGTCGTCGAATTCGTCCGCCAGCCCGATGCCCAGTTTGTCAGCGAGGGCAACCCCGTCGGCCTGGCTCTGCACTGGGGCGGCTGGGGGCTGACCATGGGTCAGATCCTGTCGGTGCCGATGATCGCCGCCGGATTGTGGTTTGTCTTCCGCGCAAGGGCCCGATGACACCCCTCGCCCGTCTGCTTGCCCATCGCATCCGGGAAGGCGGGCCGATCTCGGTGGCGGACTACATGGCCGAATGCTTGCTGCATCCGGTCCACGGCTATTACAACACGCGCGACCCCTTTGGCACTGCCGGGGACTTCACCACTGCGCCGGAGATCAGCCAGATGTTTGGCGAACTGATCGGCCTCGCGCTGGCGCAGTCCTGGCTGGATCAAGGTGCTCCCCCGGCCTTTACCCTGGCCGAGCTTGGCCCCGGACGCGGCACGCTCATGGCCGACATCCTGCGGGCCACGCGGGGCATACCCGGCTTCCACTCGGCGGCGCAGGTGGTGCTGGTCGAAGCTTCGCCCGTCCTGCGAGAGCTTCAGGCACGGACCCTCAGGGTCCATGATCTGGTCCCTGATTGGGTCATGACGGCCGAGGATCTGCCCGGGCAACCCCTGTTCCTGATCGCCAACGAATTCTTCGATGCCCTGCCCATTCACCAGTATCAATGCGTCAAGGGCCATTGGCATGAAAGGCTGATCGGACTGCAGGACGGGGCCCTGGCCTTCGGGCTGGCCGAACACCCTTCCCAGCCCGCCACCCTCGCAGCGCGTGGGGCCGAAGAGGGCGCTATCGTTGAGGAGTGCCGCGTCGGTCGGGTCGTGATGGAGGCCGTGTCGGATCGGCTGTCGCGTCACGGCGGGCTGGCGCTGATCATCGACTATGGCGACTGGCGATCGCGCGGCGACACGCTGCAGGCCCTGCGTCGGCATGCGTTCGATGATCCCCTGGCCCATCCGGGCGAGGCCGACCTGACGGCACATGTGGATTTCGAGGCACTGGCTGGCCAGCGCCCGCATCACTACACCACGCAGGGCGCGTTTCTCACCCGGCTTGGGGTTGATGCACGGGCCGAGCGGTTGGCCCGCAACCTGTCCGGCCCGGCGCTGGAAAGCCACCGCGCCGCGCATCGCCGCTTGACCCATCCCGAAGAAATGGGTTCGTTGTTCAAAGTGCTGGCGCTGACCCGCGCCGGCGCACCGTTGCCGCCGGGATTCGCCCCCTGATGCCCACGACGCTGGAAATCATCACTTCGGACGCCCTGGCCTGCCGCCACGGCTTCTTCACCCGCAAGGGCGGGGCTTCCTCGGGCATCTTCGCGGGTCTGAACTGCGGCACCGGATCGACGGATCAGACCGAAATCGTCGCCATCAACCGGGCAAGGGTGGCCGAGGCGATGGGCCTGGGTCCCGAAGCCCTGGTCACCGTCCACCAGGTGCATTCTGCCCGGGCGCTTCCGGTGACCGGTCCGCTCTCGATCCGGCCCGAAGCCGATGCGCTGGTGACCGCGACGCCGGGGCTCTTGCTTGCAGTGCTGACCGCCGATTGCCAGCCGGTCCTGTTCTGCGAGCCCGAGGCCCGGGTCATCGGCGCCGCACATGCCGGCTGGCGGGGCGCGGTCGATGGCGTGCTGGAAGCCACGATCGCGGCAATGGAGGCCCTGGGCGCGCGACGGTCGCGGATCGCAGCCGTGATCGGCCCGACGATCAGCCAGGCAGCCTATGAGGTCGGCCCGGAGTTCTTTGACCGATTCCGTGCGGAGGATGAGGCCAGCAGCCGGTTCTTTGCGTCCGGTCGGGGCGACCGGTTTCTGTTCGATCTGCCCGGCTACGGCCTTCACCGGCTGCGCAATGCGGGAATTGGCCTTGCCGAATGGACAGGCCACTGCACCTATAGTGATCCGGATCGATTCTACTCGTTTAGACGCACAACCCATGCGGGCGAGGCTGACTACGGGCGGCTGATCTCGACAATAAGGCTTTGATGCGGCGAAATCGGGCATGAAAAAGCTCTGATTGCAGCACCTTTCTTCCCAATCCCTGCCGCAATCCCGCGTCATCCATGACCGTGAAGGTTGTGCTGCGACGGGGATAGAGATGATCATCCAGATGAAAACCAAGCGCCGCTGGATCCTGTCGATCCTGGAAACTGTGGGTGATGGCTCTGAGACCCGTGTCGTCGCGCGGGCCACGGCACGCCAGACCTCGGGCCGCACGGCGATGGTTGCTGGCCAGAAGGGCTTTGCGATGCGGCTGAAGACCGCGACGCGTCAGGTCAGCGACGCCGCTCGCTGATCCTCTTCCTCAGGCGTTCTTCGCCAACCGCGATTCCAGAACGTCGAAGGGCAGGCCGGGTTCGTCCTTTGCGCAACGAATGACAAGGCTGGTCTTCACGTTGGCCACATGATCGGCCTTCAGCAACTCTTCCGTCAGAAAGCTTTGGAAGCTCGACAGATCGGGCGCCACGCATTTCAGGATGAAATCGATCTCGCCGTTCAGCATGTGGCATTCGCGGACCAGCGGCCATGCCCGGCAGCGTGCCTCGAAGGTGGAAAGATCCGCCTCGGCCTGCGAGTTCAAGCGCACCATGGCAAAGACCTGAACCTCGAATCCCAGTTCCCGCGCATTGATGTCGGCATGATAACCGCGGATGAAGCCCTGCTCTTCCAGCCCGCGCACCCGGCGCAGGCAGGGCGGGGCCGAAATGCCGACCCGGCTGGCCAGTTCAACATTGGTCATGCGCCCATCAGCCTGAAGCTCGGCCAGAATCTGACGGTCGATGGGATCAAGCTTGTGCGCGGCCATGGTGCCTCCGTTCGCTGACTTACTTACGCGGCGCGGCGGCTCTGCGCAATAATATTTCAACTTCGCGCAAGAAAAGGCATCGCCTGCCGATCACCGCCTGCTGCATGGCCGCCATGCAGGGGCTTTCCGCCCCCCGCGCGCGTGGCTATATCGGGGGCCGGTATCCTTGGGGGCAAGCATGGGCGAGACGAAGGCGACAAAGGTTCTGATCATCGGTTCGGGGCCTGCGGGGTATACAGCCGCGGTCTATTCGGCACGGGCGATGCTGAACCCTGTGCTGATCCAGGGCCTGCAGCCCGGCGGGCAACTGACCATCACCACCGAGGTCGAGAACTGGCCGGGCGACCATACGGTACAGGGCCCTGACCTGATGGTCCGGATGGAAGAACACGCCCGCGCGATGGGGGCCGAGATCATTGGCGACTACATCACCTCGCTTGACCTGTCCAAGCGGCCCTTCGTCGCCCAGGCGGACAGCGGCACGACCTATGTGGCTGATGCCGTGATCCTGGCCACGGGCGCGCAGGCCAAATGGCTGGGGCTTCCGAGCGAAGAGAAGTTCAAGGGCTTTGGCGTTTCCGCTTGCGCGACCTGCGACGGGTTCTTCTACCGGGGCAAGGAAGTCGTGGTGATCGGCGGCGGCAACACGGCGGTCGAGGAAGCGCTGTTTCTGACCAACTTCGCCTCGAAGGTTACCGTCATCCACCGCCGTGACAGCTTTCGGGCGGAAAAGATCATGCAGGACCGGTTGTTCAAGAACCCGAAGATTCAGGTCATCTGGGACAGCGAGGTGACCGAGGTCCTCGGGACCGAAGCCCCGCTTGGGGTGACGGCGGTCAAGGTGCGCAATGTGAAGACGGGGGCCGAATCCGAGGTTCCTTGCGCTGGCTTCTTTGTGGCCATCGGCCACGCCCCGGCCTCGGAACTGGTGAAGGACCAGCTGCCGCTGCATTCCGGCGGATATGTGGTGGTGGAGCCAGGCTCGACCCGGACGGCGATCCCTGGCGTCTTTGCGGCGGGAGACCTGACCGACCACATCTACCGCCAGGCCGTGACCAGCGCGGGTATGGGCTGCATGGCGGCGCTGGATGCCGAGAAGTTCCTGGCGGGGCATTAAGCCGCCGATTTCTTCAAAGAAATCGTGCCGGAGCCTTTGAAGGCTCCGGACCGGAATTTTCGAAAATTCCGGCGCCCGGTTTACCGCAGGCGCAGACCGTTCCCATCGAAGAGCATCGCGTCCTTCGCATCGAAACTCACGCCCACCATCGCGCCGGGCTCGAGGCTTACCTGATCGTGCCGCTCGACGATCAGCTTTTCGCCCGAAGGAGCGGTAAGGTGGACGTAGCTTACGCCGCCAAGGGCTTCGGTGAGTTCCACCCGATGCGTGGCCCCGGCCCCGATCCTCAGATGCTGAGGGCGCAGACCCACAGTCACCTCGTCACCCTTGGCCGGCAGGCCGACCGAGGTTGACACGGTCTGCCCCAGACCCTTGGCCGCAACGCCGCCGCCTTCCACCACGCCAGCCACGAAGTTCATCGCAGGCGAGCCGATGAAGCCGGCCACGAAGCGGTTGTCGGGATCGTTGTAGAGGTCAAGCGGGCGGCCCACCTGCTCGATCTTTCCGGTCCGCAGCACCACGATCTTGTCGGCGAGCGTCATCGCCTCGACCTGGTCATGTGTCACATAGATCATCGTCGCGCCGATCTCGCGGTGCAGTCTTGCAATCTCGACCCGCATCTCGACCCGAAGCTCGGCGTCGAGGTTTGAGAGCGGCTCGTCAAAGAGGAAGACTTCCGGGCCCCGCACAATGGCCCGCCCGATGGCAACGCGCTGGCGTTGGCCGCCGGAGAGCGCCTTGGGCTTGCGCTCCAGCAGCGGCTCGAGCTTGAGGATGCGGGCGGCTTCGGCGACCTTGCGGTCGATGTCAGCCTTGGCATGGCCGGTCATCTTCAGGCCGAAGCCCATGTTTTCAGCCACAGTCATGTGCGGATAAAGCGCATAGGTCTGGAACACCATGGCGACGCCGCGTTCGGACGGGTCGACATGGGTCACATCCCGCGCGCCGATGCGGATCGCCCCGGAGGTAGTTTCCTCCAGCCCCGCGACCATGCGCAAGAGCGTGGACTTGCCGCAACCCGAAGGGCCGACAAACACGCAGAACTCGCCGTCCTCGATCCGCAGATCGACGCCGTGGATGACCTGGTGGTCGCCAAAGCGCTTCGTCACTTTGTCAAGCGTCACGCCTGTCATGGTCTTGTCCCTCCCTTAAACCTGTTCCGGAAAGCGCCAGCTCTCCGCCTCTGCGGCGATTCGCGCCGCGATGTCCTTGATCAAGGGCGCGAAGCCCTCGAGTGCATCCAATGTCGTCCGTGCCGTGGTCGAGGTGACCGAAACAGCCCCGATGGCCCGACCGGCCCGGGTCAGAATCGGCACCGCGCAGCAGATGATTCCCGGCTCGTGCTCCTCGCGGTCGAAGCCGTAGCCCCGGCTCCGAATCGCGGTAAGCTCGGCCTTCAGCAGTTCGGGCGTGTTCAGCGTATGCGGAGTGAAGCGGTGAAAGCTTTGCCGCGAGATCGCATTCTCCAGCGTCGCATCGTCCAAGTAGGCGAGCATCGCCTTTCCGACCCCGGTGCAATAGGCCGGGCCCACCTTTCCGGCCGAGGAAAACATCTCGACCGGACGGGCCGCGTTGCGCTTGTCGACGTAAAGGACCTGGCCCAGATCCAGTTGCGCCAGATGGATTGTCTCGCCGGTTTTCGCAGCCAATTCATCAAGATAGGGTCGCGCGATCGGCGCCAGCGAGGACTGCGCCCAGGCCGCGTGTGCCAGGCGCACCAGCCGCACACCCAGGGCATATGTGCCGGGGCCTTCGTCGTAGGCGAGCATGCCCTGATTGGTCAGGGTCTGCAGCAGCCTGTAGAGCGTGGCCTTGGGGTAATCGGCCTGCGCCAGAAGGTCGGAGAAGCGCACCGGCTGGCCGTGGCTTGCGACCATGTCCAGCACGTCAAGCGCCTTGCCGACCGTTCCGTCCTGATGCCCCTCGGCGCCCATCACAGCCTCATCGTGGTTGTTGACACGATAGACGATAGCGGACATAGTTTTCAATATTCAAGACTTAGTTTCACATAATGGAACCAAACGGGAGGAAACCATGGTCCATAAGCAAGCGGGCGCGCTGGCACTTGTGTCGGCGCTGCTCATGTCCACGTCGGCCTTTGCTCAACAGCGCGTCGTCACCTGGAACGCCGACTACGATCCGATTCCGTTGGCGGCAACCGAAGCGCTGATCGCTGATTTCGAGGCTGCGAACCCCGATATCGATGTTCAACTGACGAACTTCGACCACGAAGGTTACAAGACCTCGATCCGCAACTTCCTGACCGCGGACCCGCCGGATCTGGCCAACTGGTATGCCGCAAACCGGATGAAGCCCTTCGTCGAGGCGGGACTGTTCGCTGACATCACCGACGTCTGGGATGCCAACGGCCTGAACGAATCGCTGGCCTCGTCGATCCTGTCGTCCACTATCGACGGCAAGAAATACGCGATCCCCTACACCTACTACCAGTGGGGCATCTACTACAACCGCGACGCCTACAAGGCGGCCGGTATCGAAGCACCGGGCCCCGAGGGCGTGACCTGGGAGCAATTCCTTGCCAACTGCGAGACGTTCAAGGCCGCCGGCATCGACTGCGTGACCACCGGTTCGTCGGCGCTGTGGCCGGTTGCAGGCATCTTCGACTATGTGTCGATGCGCACCAACGGCTACCAGTTCCACAGCGATCTGGCAGCGGGCAAAATCTCGTGGACCTCGCCTGAAGCCCGCGCCGTGTTCGCCGAATTGGCCAAGCTGCAGCCCTATGTCACCGCGAACCATGCGGCCATCGACTGGCAGGATGCGGCGGCGATCTTCGTGCAGAACAAGGCCTCGCACTACGTCATGGGCAACTTCGCCGTCGGCGTCTTCAAGGAAGGCGGGATGACCAACGACAACCTTGGTTTCATGGTGTTCCCGGAAATCACGGCTGGCGTCGCCCGCGCTGAAGAAGCCCCGACCGACACCGTCCACCTGACGGCGGGTGCCAAGAACCCGGAAGATGCGAAGAAGCTGCTGGCCTATATCGCCAGCGCCGAAGCGCAGACCAAATGGAACGCGGCCGTTGGCCAACTGCCCACCAACAGCGGTGCGACCGTTGATCCGGCTGATCCGTTCCTGTCGGCTGGCTTTGCTTCGCTGTCCACCGCAACGGGCGGTATCGCCCAGTTCTGGGACCGTGACGCAGAGGCCGAGTACGCCAAGGCCGGCATGGAAGGCTTCCAGCGCTTCCTCGTTCAGCCCGAGGCTCTGGAAGAGATCCTGGCGACGCTTGAAGCGACCCGCCTGCGCCTCTACCCGCAGTGATCTGACCTTTTCGGGCGCCCCTTGGCAAAGGGGGCGCCCGCTTTCTATTCTGGGGGGCAAGGGATGGCACAGGCATCAGACGTAACCATGGCGGCCCCGGTCCGTCCGCCAAAAAGGCGGATGAACCAACGGACCATAGCGCCTTGGGTTTTCCTCGCCCCCGGGCTTTTCATGTTCGTCGTCTATGTGCTTTGGCCGATCGTACAGAGCATCACCTTGTCGTTTTACGACTGGAACGGGCTTTACGATCAGGACGGCGCGTTTACCGGCACTTTCGTCGGCGTGGCAAACTATGCCGAACTGATGACTGACCCGGCCTTCGAAGTCTCGCTGTGGAACAACCTCAAATGGTTGGCCCTTTACTTGCTGGCCCTGCCAATCGGCCTCTTCATCGCTATCTTCCTGAATCAGACCGTGACCGGAATCCGGCTTTACAAGTCGCTGTTCTTCTTTCCCTTCGTGATCAGCCAGGTCGTCGTCGGCCTGATGTTCGCCTGGTTCTACGCGCCGAACTTCGGCCTGTTCTATCTCCTGACCGAATGGATCACTGGCCAGGGCACTGCCATTCTGGCCGACCCCGACCTGGTGACCTACGGCATCATCGCGGCGGGCCTTTGGCCGCAGATCGCCTACGTGATGATCCTCTATCTGACCGGCCTGAACAACGTCGCCCCCGACCAGATCGAGGCCGCCAGACTGGACGGTGCCAAAGGCTGGCGGATGCTGTGGTACGTCGTCCTGCCGCAACTGCGCCCCGCGACCTTTATCGCGGTGATCGTCACGGTCATCGGCGCCTTGCGCAGCTTTGACCTGGTGTCGATCATGACCTCGGGTGGTCCCTTCGGGTCGTCCCGCATCCTGTCCTACTACATGTATGAAAAGGCGCTCAGCGAGTATGGCTTCCGCATGGGCTATGGCGCGGCCATCGCCGTGGTCCTCTTCGCAATCATGATGGTTTTCATCTCGGGCTTCATCTGGAAGATGTGGCGCGACGAGAAGGAGCGCTGAGATGTTTCCGCGTCCCATCCAACAGTCCAGCACCGGCGCTCAGTGGCTTTACACGATCGCCCTTCCCATTGCGCTGCTGCTCTGGCTTTTCCCGCTTCTGGGCGTGGCACTGACCTCGCTGCGGCCTGCCTCCGACCTGGCGCAG
This sequence comes from Tabrizicola sp., assembly GCA_016792685.1. Classification (GTDB taxonomy): domain Bacteria; phylum Pseudomonadota; class Alphaproteobacteria; order Rhodobacterales; family Rhodobacteraceae; genus Tabrizicola. Next base: position 66,725 of record JAEULQ010000065.1, read on the forward strand.
GGCAACTACTTCGGCATGCCCTCGGGCATCGCTTGGGAGAATTACGTCTACATCTTCACCGAAACGCCCATCGGCCAGTACATGATCAACTCGCTTTGGGTCACGATCCCAACGGTGATCGGTGCCGTAAGCCTGTCGCTCATGACCGGCTTTGCGCTGGCGGTCTACGGGTTCCGGGCGAACATCCTGGTGTTCTTCATGTTCGTTGCGGGCAACTTCGTGCCGTTCCAGATCCTGATGGTCCCGGTGCGCGACATGACGCTGAACCTGGGGATGTACGACACCTGGTACGGTCTCGCGCTCTTCCATATCGCGTTTCAGACCGGGTTCTGCACGCTCTTCATGCGGAACTTCATCAAGGCCCTGCCCTATGAGCTGATCGAGGCCGCACGGGTTGAGGGCGTCGCCGAATGGCGCATCTTCTGGTACATCGTCCTGCCGCTGATGCGCCCCGCCATCGCGGCGCTTTCCGTGCTGGTCTTCACCTTCATCTGGAACGATTTCTTCTGGGCCACTGTCCTGACCCAAGGTGTGGACAGCCAGCCGATCACAGCAGGGCTGTCATCCCTCAACGGCCAGTGGATCGCGCAGTGGCACCTCGTCTCGGCGGGTTCGATCCTTGCCGCGCTTCCCCCGGTCCTGATGTTCTTCCTGATGCAGAAGCACTTCATTGCGGGTCTCACGCTCGGGGCTGTGAAGTAATGCACTGGCGCATAGATGCTCGCGGGCAGACCATCGCGCTCGCGGCCGACGGGGGCATTCCCTGGGTAACCTACTGGGGTCCCCGCCTGCCCGAAACAGAAGACCTTGCTCAGCTGGCCCTGGCTGCGCGCAACGACCTGACCGGTGGGATGCTGGACAAGCTCCCTGCGCTCAGCCTGTCGCCGGAACCGGGCCGCGCCTTTCAGGGTCAACCCGGTCATCTCCTGGCTGAGGCAGACGGAAGACCGTTGAACCCGGCCTTCGTGTTCGACCGTTTCGAGGACGAACAAGGCACGCTGACGCTGATCTCGCGCGCGCCGGGCCTGGTCCTCGCGCACCATCTGCAAGTGAAGCGCACAGGGGTCATCACGCTGAAGACCACGCTGAGCGCCGACCGCCCGATCCGTGTCCAATGGCTGGCCGCCCCGGTTCTGCCCGCGCCGCAACATGGCCAGATGATCGATGTCAGCGGCAAATGGATCGGCGAGATGCAACAGAACCGGGTGGACTGGTCGCCCGGCATCCGCACCCGTGAGGCGCGCACTGGGCGGTCGGGCCATGAACATCCGCCCTATCTGATCCTGGCCGGAGCAGGCTGCACCAATACCCAGGGCGAGGCGCTGGCCCTGCATTACGCCTGGTCAGGCGGGCACCGAATGCTGGCCGAGGAATTGCCGGACGGACGCCGCCAGGTTCAGTTCGGTCATGCCTTGGGGGCCGAAACCGAACCGGGCACCTGGTTCGAAACCGCCGAACTGATCGCCACAAGCTCGACCACCGGTCTGAACGGCATCGCCGCTTCCTTCCAGCACGACTTGCGTGACCGCATCGTGCAATGGCCCGAGCCGACCCGTCCGCGGCCCGTGCACTACAATTGCTGGGAAGCGGTCTACTTCGACCACAAGCTCGAGACGCTGGCGGACATGGCCACGCGGGCTGCGGCGCTGGGGGCTGAACGCTTCGTGCTGGACGACGGCTGGTTCGGCAAACGCGATGACGACACTTCGTCGCTGGGTGACTGGACCATCGACCGGCGGAAATGGCCCGAGGGCCTGCACCCGCTGATCGCCCATGTCCATTCGCTGGGCATGACTTTCGGACTGTGGTTCGAGCCCGAGATGGTCAACCCGGACAGCGACCTCTACCGCACGCATCCCGACTGGATACTCGGCCCGGTGGACCAGATCACGGGGCGACATCAGATGGTGCTGAACCTTGCCCTTCCCGAGGTGCGCGAGAACCTGTTCCAGCAAGTCTCTGCCGTGCTGGCGGAGTATCCGATCGACTATGTAAAGTGGGACCACAACCGCCTGCTTCCGGTCGTGGATGCCGCCCAGACCCGTGGGATATACGATTTGCTCGGCCGCCTTCGCGCCGCCCATCCCAGTGTTGAGATCGAAAGCTGTGCGTCCGGCGGGGGGCGGATCGATGCGGGTATCCTTGCCCACACCCATCGCGTCTGGCTTTCGGATTCCAACGACGCGCTGGAACGCCTGCGCATCCAGCACGACGCGGCGCTGTTCCTGCCAGCCTGCATCACCGGGAGCCATGTCGGCCCGCGCACCTGCCACACGTCCGGTCGAGTTCTGCCGATGGCCTTCCGGGCCTGGGTGGCCGCGCAGCGCCACATGGGCTTCGAGATGGACCTGCGCAAGCTGACAGAGGACGAGGCCCTGACGCTGGCCAGGATCACCGCCTGGTGGAAGGCGAACCGGGGTTGGATGCTTGCGGGCTCGATCCTGCGGCTGGACTGCGACGATCCGGCCGTAACCGCCGAGATGCAGCTTGCCGCCGATGGAAGCCAATTTGTCGCCTTTGCCGGCCAGGGGGAAACCAGTCGCCAGGTCCTTCCGCGTCCCTTGCGCCTGGCGGGGCTTGACCCTGCGGCCCGCTATGTGGTGCAGCTCGTGAACCCCGAGGATGCGCCGCGCCATTCCTGGGGGCCGAATGCCTTGAAGACGGGGCCCTTGACGCTGACGGGTCAGGCGCTCATGACCCGCGGCATTCATTTGCCCGTGGCCTGGCCAGCCACGATGTGGGTTGTCGAAGGACGAAAGCTATGACCCTTCCCGTGTTCCCCGACCTGCGGAACCAGTCCGTCTTCATCACCGGGGGCGGTGCGGGCATTGGCGCGGCCCTGACCGAGGCTTTCCTGCGTCAGGGCGCCAAGGTCGCGTTTTGCCAGCGGTCCGATGCGACGGCCTTTTGCGACAGGATGGAGGCCGAGACCGGCAACCGGCCCCTGTTCCTGCCCTGCGACATCTCGGTGACCGACCAGTTGCAGCTGACCCTGTCGACGGCAGCCCGGGTCCATGGCCCGGTCACCGTCCTTGTCAACAACGCCGCAAATGACCAGCGCCACGAGACGCTGAAGACCGACGAGACCTTCTGGGACTGGTCGATGGCAGTGAACCTGCGATCCTATTTCTTTGCTGCGCAATCGGTGATCCCCGGCATGCAGGCAGCGGGCGGGGGCAGCATCATCAACTTCTCCTCGATCAGCTTCATGATGGCCGACAAGGGCTATGCTGCGTATATCACTGCCAATGCCGGGATCGTCGGGCTGACCCGCACTCTGGCCCGTGAATTCGGGCCAGACCGTATTCGGGTCAATGCGATTGCCCCGGGCTGGGTGCTGACCGAACGGCAGAAAGAGCTGTGGTACACGCCCGAGGGTCTGACCAATCACCTCTCCCGTCAGTGCCTGCCCGTGCCGATCGAACCTGCCGACATGGCTGGCGCGGTCCTGTTCCTTGCGTCCAGTGCCTCACGCGTGATGACCTCGCAGACCCTGATCCTGGATGGGGGGTATATCTCCTCATGAACGACAGTCTGCAAACCGCGCCCGCCTGGATCGCCGTCGACTGGGGCACGTCGAACCTGCGGGCCTGGGCCATGTCGGCCGATGGCCGGGTGCTGGCCGAAGCCGGTTCGGACGACGGCATGGGCAAGCTGTCCCGCGAGGGGTTCGAGCCTGCCCTTCTGCGGCTGGTCGGGTCGTGGCTGGACACCAGGCCTCCGGTCTTCGCCTGTGGCATGGTCGGCAGCCGTCAGGGCTGGTGCGAGGCACCCTATCGCACGGTTCCCTGTCCACCGCTGGATGCAGACAAGCAGATCACTGCCCCGACGACCGATCCCCGGCTGTCTGTCCGGATCGCACCGGGCCTCAAGCAGACCCAGCCGGCCGACGTCATGCGCGGCGAAGAGACCCAGATCGCGGGCGCCCTTCGCCTGCTGCCGGGTTATGACGGCGTCTTCTGCCTGCCCGGGACCCATTCGAAATGGGTCCATGTCAGCGCAGGCGAGGTGGTGAGCTTCCAGACCTTCATGACTGGCGAGATGTTCGCGCTTCTGTCCGAGGCGTCTGTCTTGCGGCATGGGATGCAGGGCACGGGCTGGGAGGATGCCGCGTTCGACGCAGCCGTTTCCGATGCCCTGTCACGCCCCGAAAAGATTGGCGCAAGGCTTTTCGCGCTGCGGGCCGAAGGACTGATCGCGGGCCTATCGCCAGCAGCCGCCCGGTCGCGGTTGTCCGGCCTTCTGATCGGCACCGAGCTTGCTGCCGCGAAACCCTACTGGCTGGGCCAGCGGGTCACCCTGATCGGGGCCGAGAAGCTTTCGGCCGCCTATGCCCGCGCCCTGGCTGCGCAGGGGATTGACGCCCAGCGCCTTTCGGCCACTGACTGTACGCTTGCCGGTCTTGCCACGCTTGCCCCCCAGACCGAGATCGCCCGATGACGCACCGCAACCTTATCGCCATTCTGCGCGGCATTACTCCGCGCGAAGCTGCGGCCGCCGCCGAAGCGCTGGTCAAGGCTGGGATCACGCGGATCGAAGTTCCGCTGAATTCGCCCGAACCCTTCGCCTCCATCGCCGCGATGTCTGCCGCTGTCCCGGGTGCAGAAATCGGTGCCGGGACGGTGTTGACGGTCGAAGAGGTCGCCAAGGTGAAGGCCGCGGGAGGCACGCTTGTCGTCTCGCCCAATTGCGACCCCGAGGTGATCCAGGCCACCCGCGCGGCAGGCATGGCAAGCTGGCCGGGGGTCATGACACCGACCGAATGCTTCGCGGCGATCAAGGCCGGAGCCACGGGTCTGAAGCTTTTTCCCGGCAGTCTGATCGGCCCGGAAGGACTGAAGGCGATCCGCGCCGTCCTTCCGAAGGACCTGCCAGTCTATGCCGTGGGCGGTGCCGGGCCAGCGAACTTTGCCGACTGGGTCAAAGCGGGGGCAAACGGGTTCGGCATCGGCACGGCGCTCTACACCCCTGGCCTCAGCACGGCCGAAATCGCCACCCGCGCCGCTGCCATCGTTGCGGCCTATGACGCTGTCTTCGCATGATCTTCGACCCTCGTCCCTGCGAGCTGGGCGAAGGCCCGCTCTGGCATCCTATTCGCAAGGAACTGTTCTGGTTCGATATTCTGAACCGGACTTTGCATTCCCGATCAAAGTCCTGGACCTTTCCTGAATTCGTCTCGGCAGCGGGCTGGATCAGCCGAGATGAACTGATGATGGCCTGCGAGACAGGCCTTCTCCGCTTTGACCTTTCCACTGGTGCACGAGACATGCTGGTGCATGTCGGAACACCCGCCACCCGGTCCAATGACGGCCGTGCCGACCGGCAGGGCGGATTCTGGTTCGGCACCATGGGCAAGCGGGCGGAACCGGGTCTCGGCGCGATCTGGCGCTGGCACCGGGGTGATCTTCGCCGGCTTTTCGCGGGCCTCACCATCCCGAATGCGATCTGCTTCACGCCGGATGGTCGGGCCGCGCATTTCACCGATACGGTGACGGGCCAGGTGATGAAGGTGGCGCTTGACGCCGAGGGCTGGCCGAGTGGCGCGCCGGAAGTCTGGCTTGACCTGAAGCCCGAGGGTCTGAACCCCGACGGCGCGGTGATCGACGCAGAGGGGATCTTCTGGAACGCACAGTGGGGCGCGGGGCGCGTCGCCGCCTATGCGCCCGACGGCCGCTTTCTGCGTGCGGTCGACATCCCCGATGCGCCGCAGACATCCTGCCCGGCCTTTGGTGGGCCGGACTACACGACGCTTCACGTCACCACCGCCTATGAACACATGGACGCCGCCACCCGCGACAAGCACCCGGCCTCGGGCCAGGTCTTCGCTTTCGACGGTGTGGCCAAGGGCCTTCCCGAACCGCAGGTCATCTTATGAAACGAACGCTTGGCGTCTGCTATTACCCCGAACACTGGCCCGAGACACAATGGGCCGAAGACGCCGCCCGGATGGCCCGCCTCGGCCTGACCTGGGTCAGGATCGGCGAATTCGCCTGGAGCCGGATGGAACCGGAGCCGGGCCGGTATGACTGGGACTGGCTGGACCGCGCGATTGCCACGCTGGGCGCGCGCGGGTTGAAGGTGGTGCTGGGGACGCCCACCGCAACTCCGCCGCGCTGGATGATCGACCGGCACCCCGACATGCTGGCCGTAGACGCCGGGGGGCGGCAAAGGGTCTTCGGCTCGCGCCGGCACTATGACTTCTCGCACCGGGGTTACCGGGCGGAATGTGCCAAGATCGTGGGGCTGATGGCCGAGCGCTATGGCAGGAACCCGCATGTCGCGGCCTGGCAGACCGACAACGAATATGCCTGCAATGAGACGACGCTGTCCTATTCCCCCGCCGCGCGCGAGGCGTTCCAGGACTGGCTGGCGCAAAAGTACCAGTCCCCGGACGCACTGAACCGCGCCTGGGGCAACGTGTTCTGGTCGATGGAATACCGCGACTTCCGCGAGATCGGGTTGCCGAACCTGACGGTCTGCGAGCCGAACCCGTCCCATGTGCTGGACTTCCGCCGCTTTGCCTCCGAGGAAGTGCGGAGTTTCAACAGGCTGCAGGTGGACATCATCCGCAAGCACTCCGCCGCCCCCGTCGCGCACAATTTCATGGGCGCGATCACCGAGTTCGACCATTGGGACGTCGGCGCCGACCTCGATATCGCAAGCTGGGACAGCTATCCCCTTGGCTTCCTCTCGGACCGCATCCCGGCAGAGGCCGAGCACAAGCGGCGGTTCGTCCGCCAAGGCGACCCGGATTTCCAGGCCTTCCACCATGACCTTTACCGCGCCATTGGCCGTGGTCGCTGGTGGATCATGGAGCAGCAACCGGGGCCGGTGAACTGGGCGCCCTTCAATCCCGACCCGCTGCCCGGCATGGCGCGGCTCTGGGCCTGGGAGGCTTTTGCCCATGGGGCAGAGGCGGTCTGCTATTTCCGCTGGCGCCAGGCGCCCTTCGCGCAAGAGCAGATGCATGCAGGCCTCCTCCGTCCCGACAGCGCCCCGGCCCAGGCCTTTGGCGAGGCCGGGCAAGTGGCACAGGAACTGGCCGCGATGCCCGAGGCCGGGACGGCCCCGGCCGATGTGGCGCTGGTCTTCGACTATGCCTCGGACTGGGCCTGGGAAATCCAGCCGCAGGGGCGGAGTTTCCAATATTTCTGGCTGGCCTTCCATGTTTACAAGGGCCTTCGTCGGCTTGGCCTGAACGTGGATATCCTGCCGCCCGACACCGCGGACCTGTCGGCCTACAAGCTGGTGCTGGCCCCCGGTCTCTTTACCCTTTCCGAGACCCTGAAAGCCGCTCTGGTCGCCCACAAGGGCACGGCAATCCTTGGCCCCCGGACCAATTCCAAAACGCCTGACTTCGCAATTCCGAAGCCGCTGCCACCGAACCTGCCTGGACTTGATGCCAGGGTGATCCGGGTCGAAAGCCTGCCGCCGGATGTGCCGGCGCCACTGGCAGACGGGGGAAACTTCACCGGCTGGCGGGAAAAGCTTGAGGGAAGCGCGCGGGTGGTCGAAGCGTCCGAGGACGGTTGGCCTGCGCTGGTTGCCGCGGGCAAGCTGCACTATCTGGCCGGCTGGCCGGATGATGCAGCGCTGACCCGCATCCTGATGCGGGCCTGCGCCGAGGAAGGCATCGAGACCGACCCCCTGCCGGAAGGGCTGCGGCGGCGCGACACGGTCACGCACCGGTTCCTGTTCAACTACAACCCGGTGCCAGCGGAATGGGGCGGGGTGACGATCGCTCCGGCCGGTGTCCACTGGACCCTAAGGTAGGATGGGCAATTCTGCCCACCCTGCCTGACCACCTGCTCAATCGCTGACAGAAAGCCCGCCGGTCACCGGCAGGAAGGCCGCGGCATTCGGGCCAAGCGTCAGCCGGTCGCCTTGCAGGACGGCATGCAGCGAAGGGCCGATGGGCGCCCCGGCGCCCGAGACGGTAAGGGTCCGGGCCGTCGGCGAGAGGTTGAAGAGGCAGAGAAGCGCGCCTTCCCCTTCGCCGCGCACGAAGCCCAGCACCGGTTCGGAGAGGTCGAGAAACCGGGTCTTGCCACCCCGCAGCGCATCGGACTTCTTCCGGAAGGCAATCGCCGAGCGGTAATGTTCCAGCACCGATCCCTGCGCCCCGTCCTGACCGGAAACATGCCGGGCGGCCTGTTCGAGCTTGACGGGCAACCAGGGCTTCACTGTCGAGAACCCGGCATGGGCCGATGCGTCCCAGACCATCGGCGTGCGGGTGTTGTCCCGTCCGATGGGCTCTGGCCAGAAGACGATGCCTTGCGGGTCGGTCAGTTCTTCCAGTTCAAGCGGGGTATCCGTCTGGCCCAATTCCTCGCCCTGCCAAAGGCAGATTGACCCCTCAAAAGCCAGAAGCAGCGAACCTGCCTGCTTGGCCACCGCATCGATGCTTTCGGCGTGCTTGGCCCAACGGGTCGCGTGCCGCACAACGTCATGGTTGGAAAATGCCCACATCGGCCAGCCGTCCGGAGCGCCCTTGAAGAACCCCTCGACGCGGTCACGGAAGAAGCCGGCAGAGAAATCATAGCCCATCAGCTCGAACGAGTAGCACTGATGCAGACGGCCAGGGGCGGTGTATTCGCCCATCATCCGGATAGCGTGGTGGCTTTCGCCCATTTCGCCGACACTGGCCGCGCCGAACTCGTCCAGGAGGACCCGGATCCGTTCCATCCACATCAGGTTCTCGGGCTGGTTCTTCGAGAAGATGTGGTACTGCATCCCGTAGGGATTGCCCTCGGGTTCGGTCTTGACGCGATAGTCGGCCGGGTCATCGCGAAACAGCGGGTCGTGGAAGAAATAGTTGACCGTGTCGAAGCGGAAACCGTCCACCCCGCGCTCCAGCCAGAAGCGCATGTTCTGCAGGGACCAGTCCTGGACCTCGGGGTTGTGGTAGTTCAGGTCCGGCTGCGAGGTCAGGAAGTTGTGCAGGTAGTATTGCTTCCTGCGCGCATCCCACTGCCAGGCCGGGCCGCCGAAGATCGACAGCCAGTTGCAGGGCGGGGTGCCGTCATGCTTCGGATCGGCCCAGACATACCAGTCGGCCTTGGGATTGGTCCGGCTGGACCGGCTTTCGGCAAAGGCCGGGTGCTGGTCGGAGGTGTGGCTGAGGACCTGGTCGATGATGACCTTCAGGCCCAGTTCATGCGCGCGTGCAACGAGCGCGTCGAAATCGGCAAGCGTGCCGAAGACCGGGTCGACATCGCAATAATCGCTGACGTCGTAGCCCATGTCCTTCATCGGGCTCTTGAAGAAGGGAGAAAGCCAGACAGCATCGACACCCAGCGCCGCCAGGTGATCAAGACGCCGGGTGATTCCGGGCAGATCGCCGACCCCGTCGCCGTTCGAATCCTGGAACGACCGGGGATAGACTTGATAGGTCACCGCGCCTCGCCACCAGTC
>JAEULQ010000120.1 GCA_016792685.1 Tabrizicola sp.
GCTGAAGCGGGATCTTGACCCGCAGCCGCCCGCCCCGGCCTCGACGCTTCTGGTCTCGAATGCCGAACTGCCGCAACCCCTGCGGAGGTTCCGGACCCGATCGGCCGCCTTCGAGGCTGATGCCGATGCCCCCGCCGTCGCCTTCCCGCCAGATGGGGCGGAAGTGGAGCTTCTGGCCGCAGGGCTGAAAGTCCGCGTCAGCGGCGGGACGGCGCCCTTTACCTGGCTGGCCGACGGGGTTCCGGTGATCGTAGCCTCGGATGCGCGGGAAGCGATGCTGACGATGCCGGGGGTCGGTTTCGTGACCCTGAGCGTGATCGACGCGGAGGGACGGTCGGACCGGGTGCAGGTGGAACTGCGGTAGGCGCCGGAATTTTCGAAAATTCCGGACCGGAGCCTTTGAAGGCTCCGGCACGATTTCTTTAAAGAAATCGCCTACGCCCGCTCGATCGCGAGCGCGATGCCCTGGCCGCCGCCGATGCACATGGTGATCAAGGCTTTCCGCCCGCCGGTCCGTTCCAGTTCGTGCAGGGCCTTGACGACGAGTATGACCCCCGTAGCCCCGACCGGATGGCCAAGGGCGATGGCGCCGCCGTTCGGGTTCACCTTTGCCGGGTTAAGATCAAGCTCCCGGGAAACGGCAAGGGCCTGCGCGGCGAAAGCCTCGTTCGATTCCACAAGATCGAAATCCTGCGGCTTCATTCCAAGCTTGCGGCAAAGCGCCTGCACGGCCGGGATCGGGCCGATGCCCATCACCTTCGGGTCGACCCCGGCATGGGCGTAACCCATGATCCGGGCGCGGCTGCCCTCGGACCGGCGCGACAGGACCAGGGCGGCTGCCCCGTCATTGATGCCCGAGGCATTGCCCGCCGTCACGCTGCCGTCCTTCTGGAAGACCGGTTTCAGTCCGGCAAGCGCTTCGGCGCTGGTCGCCTTTGGGTGTTCGTCGACCTCGAAAATCACCGGCCCCTTCCGGCCCGCAAGCTCGATGGCGACGATCTGGTCCTTGAACCGCCCCTCGGCGATGGCGCGGGCGGCGCGGGTCTGGCTTTCCAGCGCGAAGGCGTCCTGATCCTGGCGGCTGATCCCGAATTGCGCCGCGACATTTTCGGCCGTCACCCCCATGTGCCCGGTGCCAAAGGGGCAAGTCAGCGCGCCGGTCATCATGTCCAGCGCGCGCGTGTCGCCCATCTTCTGGCCGAACCGCGCAGCGGGCAGGATGTAGGGCGAGCGGCTCATGCATTCGGCCCCGCCCGCCAGTGCCATCTCGGCATCGCCGAGCATCAGGGCCTGGACAGCGGAAACCACAGCCTGCGCGCCCGAGCCGCAAAGGCGGTTCACGTTCATCGCGGGGGTGGTCTCGGGAATGCCAGCTTGCATGGCCATGACACGCGAGAGGTACATGTCGCGGGGTTCGGTGTTGATGACATGACCCATGACGACATGGCCGATCTGGTGACCCTCGACACTGGCCCGCGCCAGGGCTGCCTTGGCGGCATGCGCGGCGATGTCGATCGGCGCCATCGCGGCCAGCGCGCCACCGAAGCTGCCGATTGCGGTACGGGCTGCGGAAAGGATGTGGATATCGGCCATGGCGTCCTCTGTCGTTTTGCGCAGCATGCACGATCGCAACCTGGATGAAGAGGCGACGTTGCGTCACGGTCGCCATTGACATGCGCTAACAGTCGGGGGAGATCAGGCGGGTCAGCAGGAGAGCGATGTGAAAGACCTGATCCGGGCCCATGCCGGGCTGTTGTTCGCCGGAGTGGCGACCTTTGTCATGATGGGGGCGGGACAGGCGCTGTTCGGCCCTGCGCTGCCGGTCTATGTGCGCGACTTTGCCTTGAGTGAAGGTGAGGCGGGGCTCTTCGTGGCGCTGCTCTGGGTCGGCTGCTTCCTGGGCGTTGCCCTGATGTATTTCAAGGGGGCGATGATCGGCCCCCGGCACACGCTGGCGGCGATGGCAATCGGCGCTGGTGGCATGGCGGCAAGCCCGGGCTGGTGGCTGACCCTGGCCGGAGGTGTGGTTTTCGGCATCGGCTACGGGATGGCGACGGCGGTGTTCAACCCGCGTGTGATGCGGGCCTTTGGTCCGAAGGGCCCGTCGATGCTGAGCCTGCTGAACGCGACTTTCGGGGTCGGTGCCATCGCCGCGCCCCTGGCCTTTGTCTGGCTGGGCAGCGACCCGCGCTGGGCCTTCGGTCTGGTGGCGGTCGTCATCCTGGGGATCTGGGCGCTGGCGGGGCCGGCGGGGCGCGAAGGCGTGGCGCCGGCGGGCGAGGTCAAGGCCTTCCGGCCGCATTGGGGAATACTGGGTTTCGGGCTGGTGGCCATCGGAATGGAAGCGAGCCTCGCCGGGCTTGGACCAACCGCGCTGATCCGGGCCGGTATCGCCGAGACGCGGGCGTCCGAACTTCTGAGCGCGTTCTTTGTCGTCTTCCTGCTGGCGCGCGTGGGTCTGATCTTCATCGCGCATCGGGTCGAACCCTTTGTGCTTTACACGGCAGCGGTTGGTTCCGCGGCGATCTTTGCCCTCGGGGCGATCTTCCTGTCACCGGCGATCTTCTTCGTGGCGCTGGGGGCTTCGGCCGGAGTGTTCTTTCCGGGCTTCTATGTTACGGCCTCTGGCAAGATGGGCGAGGATATCCGCGTGCCGCCAACCATCGTCGCCTCGGGCCTCGTCGGTGCGATCGGCGCGCCCCTGGTTCTGGCGCCCATGAGCGCTGCCTTGGGTGACCGGGGCTTCTTCTGGCTGATCGCCGGAATCCTGGTGGCGCTGACCGCTGCGGCCCTTCTGTCACTGCGGCGGATGCGGGTCTAGCCCAGAGGCGGGGCTGCCTTGTAACGCCCGCGCCTAGCGCGCGGCCTGCCACTCGGCAATCCAGTCGACCGGGTAAAGCAGCATCAGCACGTTCAGGGCAAGTCCGTCACGGATGATGAAGATCGTCGCGGCTTCGAAAAGGACGATCAGCGCAACGGTCGCCCAGACCGGCAGCCTCGATGCCAGCCAGAAGCCGAGGATCATGGCAAGGATGTCGGCCACCACGTTCAGCACACTGTCGCCATAGTAGTCGAGCGAGATGGTGACGGTCCGGTAGCGTTCGATCACCGCATCGGAATTCTCGAGGATCTCCCAGGCCGCCTCGACGAAAGTGGCGATGGCGAGCCGCCAGCCAAGACTGAGCTTTCGGGCAACAAGCCAGAGCGCCCCGAAGAACAGGAAGCCGTGGATGATGTGGCTTGGGGTGTACCAGTCCGACAGATGCTGCGAGTTTTCGGCGCTGATCACCGCGCCATGCCAGAGTTTGACATAGCCGCATTTGCAGATCGGCTCGCGCCCGATCCAAAGAAGGTAGGCGGCGGTAAGTAGGATAATCCCTACCAAGACGATCGCGGGTGACAGGCGTCTTATCATGGCGCGAGGGAATCATGGGTTTCGCGCCCCGTCCAGAGAAATGAGGATGCGATGCGGAAGTTCATCGGGGTCGTGCTATTGGGGCTGCTGCCAGGTACAGGGCAGGCCTGCACATATCTGGAACCGTTCGACATAAGCCAGATCGGCGGGGCAGAACTGGTGCTGGTCGGCAAGGTGACCGACTTCATGCCGGTCGAGAACAGCTGGCAATCGGCACTGGTGACGGTTGAGGTCGACGAGGTGCTAAAGGGCGAGGCCCGGGGCCAGATCACCTTAGTGTGGAACTCTGGTCTGGCGCAGGGGCCACATGAAAAGCGTGCCCGGGGACGGGTGCTGATCGGGGCGATGCGGGGTGGGCGGATCGCCGTGACCGACATGACCCACGATGCGCGACCGGACTTGCCCAAGATCGTGCAGCCACTCTGCGGCGACGTCTGGATGCAGCCTGCGACAGCAGGGGTGATCCGGGCGGCGAAGGAGGAACTCAGGTGACGATGGAGAGCTTGCGACGGCCCATCGGCGTTAGCAGCGCCGCCTCGCGGCCTTCGATCACCACTGCGGAAAGCGGCCCGCCATAGGCCGCGCCGCTGTCGAGGTTCAGCCGGTTGCCGTAATGGGTGGCCTGGTCGATGGCGGTATGGCCATGCACGACCAGCGGGCCAAAGCTTTCGACCTCGATCAGGAAGGCATCCCGGATCCAGAGGAGGTCGGTTTCGGTCTGCTGGTCAAGCGGCACGCCGGGCCGGATCCCGGCATGAACGAAAAGCGCCTCGCCTGCCCGGTGCATGGTCGGAAGCGCGTCGAGGTAGCCAAGATGCGCCTCGGGCACCGCCAAACGGGCGTCGGCATGGACCTTGGCTGTTGGTCGGTCGGATGCGTTCTTCACCCCGTAGGATGCCAGCGTGGCGGCCCCGCCGATCTTTGGGTGCAGCCAGGAGTAGCTGGACCGCAGGCCCGGCTCGGGCTCCTCGGGGTCGCGCAGGAAGCGGGTGAACATCCGGTCGTGGTTGCCCTTGAGCACGATCCAGTCCCGGCCCTCGGCCTGTCCCTGCATCAGGAAGTCGACAACCCCCCGGCAGTCAGGCCCGCGGTCAACCAGATCGCCGACATGGATCACCGGGCCCGGCCCATGCGCCGCCATGTCCGCGGCGATCAGGTCATGGGCGGCCTGCAGAAGGCCAAGATGCCCGTGAATGTCACCTATGGCGTAAAGTTGCATGCGGTCCGGTCCTGGTGGAAAACGCCGGGGGCCTGCCCCCGGACCCCCGGGATATTTGTGCAAAGATGAAAGGGCAAGGGGCGTCAGGCCTCGTCGTCTGGCAGCATCCGGTAGCTGTCAAAGCTGATGTCCCCGGACCAGCGCCATATGGCAAGGAAGCCGTCGGGTCCTGCGCGCATCGCGTGGGGCAGGTTCGGCGGGTGGTGGATGGGTTCGGCAATGGCGGTTGGGAAGCGGCGGTCGCCAGCCTGCCAGAGGGCGTTGCCGGAAAGGATCGTGTAGGTCTCGGCCGCCTCGTGCGCGTGGAGGGGATAGTAGATGCCGGGCGCCTGGTAGAAGAGACCGAAACGGAAGGCCAGGGCGGGGATCGGGCCTTCGGGGGAAAGCAGCGTGACAACCGCCTTGGTCGCGGCCAGAGCGGCAGGTTGCAGTGCGGCCGCGGGGCTGGCTTGCCAGGGAAGGAAGTCCTGGGCCTCGGCAATCAGGCGGGCGCAGGGATGGGCATCGGGCAACCGGGCCGCAGCGCGGATTTCGGCGTCCAGAAGCGACGGCGCTTGCTGCAGGAAATCCGTGCCGGCAGCGGCGCGCAAGGCGCGGGCGGTGGCATCGGCCTCGGGGCGCGGCTCGGTCGCGGTCAGATCGGCAAGCGCGTGAAGAAGGGGCGAGAGGATCATGGGGGCCTCGGCCAGGCGGATTGCCCGGCCGAGGCAGGGTTCCTTATGCCACGTCGAACTGCAAGGCCTTGACCTGCTGGAACATGCCGGTGCCTTCCAGCGTTTCGATCACCTTGGGGTCGATCGGCTGGTCGAGGTAGAGGATCGCGATCGCGTCCTGCCCCACGCCCGACCGGCCCAGGGTGAAGTTTGCGATGTTGACGTTGTTCTTGCCCATCGTCATGCCGAGAAGGCCGATGATGCCGGGGACGTCCTCGTTGGTGGTGTAGAGCATGTGGCGGCCGATCTCGGCGTCGATGTTGATGCCCTTGATCTGGATGAAGCGCGGCTTGCCGTCGCTGAAGCAGGTCCCGGCGACCGAGCGTTCGCGCTTGTCGGTGACCATGGTGACCTTGATATAGGCGTCGAAGACCCCGGTCTTTTCCTGCCGCGTGGTCGAGATCTGGATGCCTTTTTCTTTGGCCACGACGGGGGCGGAGACAAGGTTCACGTCCGGGTTCTGGGTCTTCAGCACCCCGGCGATCACCGCCTGGTTCAGGGCGGCAAGGTTCATCGCGGCAACCGATCCGTCGTAAAGGATGTTGATCGCCTTGATCGGTTCGTCCGTCATCTGGCCGATGAAGCTGCCGAGATGGGAGGCAAGCTTGATCCAAGGGCCCATGACCGCGGCCTCTTCCGCCGTGACGTTGGGCATGTTCAGCGCGTTCTGGACAGCGCCGGTCAGGAGGTAGTCCGACATCTGCTCGGCCACCTGCAGGGCCACGTTCTCCTGCGCCTCGGTCGTCGAGGCACCTAGGTGCGGCGTGCAGACCACATTGGGGTGGTTGAAGAGCGGGTTGTCGGTGGCGGGTTCCACTTCGAACACGTCAAGCGCTGCCCCGGCGACGTGGCCGGAGTTCAGCGCGTCAAGGAGGGCGGCCTCGTCGATGAGGCCCCCACGCGCGCAGTTGATGATGCGGACGCCCTTCTTGGTCTTCGCCAGATTCTCGCGCGACAGGATGTTGCGGGTTTTTTCGGTGAGGGGGACGTGCAGGGTGATGAAATCGGCACGGTGGAGCAGTTCGTCCAGATCGACCTTGGTCACGCCCAGCTGCTTGGCGCGTTCGTCCGACAGGAACGGGTCATAGGCCACGACCTTCATGTGCAGGCCGACCGCGCGGTCGCAGACGATGCCGCCGATGTTGCCTGCGCCGATCACGCCAAGGGTCTTGTTGAAAAGCTCCACCCCCATGAACTTGGACTTTTCCCACTTTCCGGCATGGGTGGATGCGTTGGCTTCCGGGATTTGCCGGGCAACAGCGAACATCATGGCAATGGCATGTTCCGCTGTGGTGATCGAGTTGCCGAAGGGCGTGTTCATTACGATGACGCCCTTTTTCGACGCGGCCGGAATGTCGACGTTGTCCACCCCGATCCCGGCGCGGCCGATGACCTTCAGGTTGGTGGCCTTTTCGAGGAGCTTCTCGGTGGCCTTGGTGGCGGAGCGGATGGCGAGGCCGTCGTACTGGTCGATGACGGCGGCGAGGGCATCCTTGTCCTTGCCGAGTTTGGGAAGGTAGTCGACCTCGACCCCGCGGTCGCGGAAGATCTGGACGGCGGTTTCGGAGAGTTCGTCGGAAACGAGGACTTTGGGCATGGGGTTCATCCTTGGGGATGGTGCGTGAAATCACGCACCCTACGGTGTGGGGTAGGGTGCGTGCTTGCCACGCACCGCCGTTGTTCAAGCTGCCTGTGCCAAGGCCGCGATCTCGGCCTCAAACGCATGGGCGATCCAGGGCATCAGTGCCTGGACGTCCGCCGTCTCGACTGTGCTTCCGCACCAGATCCGCAGGCCGGCGGGCGCGTCGCGGTAGGCGCCCATGTCAAAGCCCGCGCCGGCCTTCTCGATCCGCTTGGCGACGGCCTTCGCGAAAGCCTCACCATCGGTGATGCGCGGGTCGGTGAATTTCAGGCAGACGCTGGTGGTGGAGGCGGTCGCCGGGTCTTCGGCCAGGTTTGCGATCCAGGGGCTCTGGGCGCAGAAATCCCAGACCACCTTGGCGTTCGCGCTTGCCCGGGCGATCAGGCCCGGAAGGCCCCCGATCGACTTCGCCCATTTCAGCGCGACAAGGTAATCCTCATTCGCCAGCATGGACGGGGTGTTGATCGTCTCGCCCTGGAAGATGCCTTCGATCAGCTTGCCCTTGGCCGTCAGCCGGAAGATCTTCGGCAGCGGCCAGGCGGGGACATAGGTCTCCAGCCGCTCCACCGCGCGCGGCGACAGGATCAGGACGCCATGCGCGCCCTCACCGCCCAGGACCTTCTGCCAGGAGAAGGTGGTGACGTCGAGCTTGTCCCAGGGCAGGTCCATCGCAAACGCCGCGCTGGTCGCGTCGCAGATCGTCAGGCCCTGACGGTTCGCGGGGATCGCGTCGCCGTTCGGCAGGCGGACACCTGACGTGGTGCCGTTCCAGGTAAAGACCACGTCCTTGTCGAAATCGACCTGCGTGAAGTCCACGATCTGCCCGTAAGGCGCGATCCGCACCTTGGCGTCGAGTTTCAGCTGCTTGACCACATCGGTGACCCAGCCCTCGCCAAAGCTCTCCCAGGCCAGCATTTCAACAGGCCGGGCGCCGAGAAGCGACCACATCGCCATCTCTACCGCGCCGGTGTCCGAGGCCGGCACGATGCCGATCCGGTAGTCGGCGGGAACGCCCAGGATTTCGCGGGTAAGGTCGATCGCCTCTTTCAGCTTGGCCTTGCCGACCGCAGCACGGTGCGACCGCCCAAGGGGCGCGTCGGCGAGCATATCAAGGGAATAACCGGGGATCTTGGCGCAGGGGCCAGAGGAGAAGCGCGGATTGGCCGGGCGCTTGGCCGGCGGGGTAAGCTCTGTCATGGTAGCCTTCCAGCTAAAAGCCCTTCGTTGGGGAAGGGTGTCCCGCTGCCTTGGCTAAAGACGCAGCCTCTCTGGCGCAAGCGGAAAAAGAGCGCTAATGCGCCGCATCGTCGCGAAAAAGCGACAGCGTTGTTCACTATCGGAAACCCGGCCCATGTTCGTCGTGACCCTGCTGACCAATCCTGAAACCCCTGTGCTGGAGCGGGTGACAGTGGAATCCTTGCGCAATGCCTGGGGTGGCGGCGAGGCGCGCTGGCTTGATCCCGGCGTGGCGGCAGAGTTCGATCTGGCGTCCGTGCCCGCGAACCGTTGGGAGGTCTGGGAAGACCTGCAGGCGCTCCGCATCGACATGGTGGTGCAAGCCGCCGAGGGGCGGAAGAAACGCCTGCTGATCGCCGACATGGACTCGACGATGATCCGGCAGGAATGCATCGACGAGTTGGCCGACGAAGCCGGGGTTGGCGCGCGGGTGGCGGACATCACCGCGCGGGCGATGAATGGCGAGTTGGACTTCGAAGGCGCGCTGCGGGAACGGGTCGGGCTTCTGAAGGGCCTGCCCGAGGGGGTGATCACCCAGGTCCTGCGCGACCGGATCACGCTGATGCCGGGGGGCCCCACGCTGCTTGCGACGATGAAGGCGAACGGTGCCTACGCAGCCATGGTCTCGGGCGGCTTTACGGCCTTTACCATGGCTGTGGCGGCAAAGCTCGGCTTTGATGAGAACCGGGCAAACACCTTGCATGTGGCCGATGGCAAGCTTGCCGGAACGGTGGCAGAGCCGATCCTGGGGAAAGAGGCAAAACTGCAGGCGCTGAATGAGATTGCAGCCCGGCTTGGCATCACGCTGGACGATGCGATTGCAGTGGGTGATGGCGCCAACGACCTGCCAATGCTGCTTGCGGCGGGCACCGGTGTCGCGCTCCATGCCAAGCCAAGGGTTCAGGCGCAGTGCGACGTCCGCGTCAACCACGGCGATCTGACAGCGCTGCTGTACCTTCAAGGTTACCCGCGCGAAGCGTTTGTCACCCCCTGAAGTCCAGACGGTATCGCAAGTACTCCGAGCGCCGCCATCATGGCCGATCAAAAGGCAAGCTTTCCCAGAATTGTTCCTGACCGCGGCCAGACCTGCCATGGGTCGATGAGCGGCAGGTCGCGAGACTCTAGGCGATCCCATCGCCCGTTCCTCGTAAGGCGCAACCGATGCCCTGTTCGGCCGCCGGATGCGGATGCCATAGCCAACTGGACGCCGAAGGGTTACCAATGACAAAGGTAGCAACCGCGTTGGAAGCCCGAACATGAAGCCCGAATACCTCGCCCTTGCGCGTCGGTCGCTCTTGCTGGCTTCTGCGCCGGAACATGTTGCGAAGACCGTTCTGGACAGTGCGCGGGTGCGGGGCTTCTCGCGGGCCGAGACGATCTTTTTGCAGGGCGAACGTGCGAGTGCGATCTACATCGTCGCGGAAGGCTGGGTGAAACTCTACCGGATTGCGCCCTCTGGGGCCGAGGCGGTGGTCGGCGTCTTCACCAAGGGGGCCAGCTTTGGCGAAGCCGTGGCCTTCCGGCATGACACCTATCCCGTGGCGGCGGAAGCCGTCACCGACTGCACGCTGATCCGGATCGAGGCCGATGCCATCCTGCGGCAGATCCGCGAAAACCCGGAAGTGGCAATCTCGATCCTGTCGGCGACCTTTGTCCACCTGCATGCCCTGGTGGGCCAGGTCGAGGCGCTGAAGGCTCAGACCGGCGCGCAGCGGGTGGCGGAATTTCTTCTGGAGCTGGCACCTTGCCCGAACGGGGCCTGCGAAGTGACGCTGCCCTACGACAAGGTTCTGATCGCGGGGCGGCTGGGAATGAAGCCGGAGAGCCTGAGCCGGGCCTTCGCGCGGTTGAAGGACCAGGGGGTGACAATCCGGCAGAACACGGCGCAGATCGAGGATATCGGCGCCTTGCGGGACTATGTCGAGGAAGACCCGGCGCTGGCCTGGTCGAAGGGGGGACAATGACCGGACGGCTGGAACGGGCGCTGGCCCTGATCGATGCAGCCAATGCGGCCGATCCGAAGGGAGAGGCGCTGGTTTACGGGCAGCGGATGACGGGAGAGCTGTTGCGGCTGTTTCCGGGGGCCTCCGAAGTGCTGCAGGTCGCCGCGCGGGGGCAGCATGTCGAGCGCTGGCTGCTGCCGCGGTCGGACTATCCGGAAGGGAAGACCGGCTACCTGGAATGGCGGCGGGAGCAGGGGCGGCGGCATGCCTTGCGGGTCGCGGGGATCATGGCCGAGGCGGGCTTTCCGACCGGGGACTGCGACCGGGTGGGGGTGCTGCTGCGGAAGGAAGGGATCAAGCGCGACCCCGAGGTGCAGGCTTTGGAGGATGTGATCTGTTTTGTCTTCCTGAAGTGGTATTTCACCCCCTTCGCGGCCGAAAGGGATGCGGAATCCACGCTGGATATCGTCCGGAAGACGGCGCGGAAGATGTCGGAGGAGGGCCGGGCGCGGGTGCTGGCGGAGTTTGATCTGCCGGAGCCTCTGGCGGGGGCCTTCCGGGCGGGGTGACGGTGTGTCCACAGTGGACACTTTCCGTTTATCGCATGTTTTCAATATCTTGAACGTGGGCGTTTACCGCGCGTTAAGGTCTTGGGCCGCCAGCGCCAGACTGGCGAAGGCGAGGATCAGCAGCATCAGGCCGAGGTCAAAGCCCTTGAGCCAGCCGGGTGCGGTGGCAAGGCGCAGGTAGTCCTTCAGGATCACATGCGCCTTCAGCCCGGCGAGGGCCAGGATCGGCAGGGCGAGCGTTGCGCCAGTTACGCCCGAAGCGGCCAGAGCGGTCGATGCGGCGGAGAGAGCAAGGAGCGCTGCCCAGGCTTTCGTCGCGCCGCTCATAGCAGGTAGACGACGGGAAAGAGCAGGACCCAGACGAGGTCCACCATGTGCCAGAAGGCTACGCCGGTCTCGACCGCGCGGGGGGTGCCAAGCCAGCCGACGAGGGCGAGGAGCACCATCCCGGCCAGCACATGCGCGGCATGGAAGCCGGTCAGGAGGAAACTGAAGGTGTAGAAGGCATGGGTTTCGGTGCCGATGCCTTGCGCGAAAAGGTCGGCGTATTCCGTGCCTTTCAGGACCAGGAACACCCCGCCGAGGGCGATGGCGGCGGTCAGAAGCAGGCGGAGGCGGCGGGTCTGACCGACCTCCGCAGCCTGGGTGGCAAGGGCGGCGAGCCAGCCGGAGGTGACGAGAACGAGCGTGTTCGCGGCGGCTCCGGTGCGGTGGAGGTGGCTCTGCGCCTCGGCAAAGCCTGCGGGGTCGGTCAGGCGGACTGCGAGGAAGGCGAGGAGACCCGCGCCGAAGACGGCGAGTTCGGAGAGGATGAGGACCCATATCATAAGCTCACCGGGGAGATGGCCGGATGTGTCCCGCGAGATTGCTGGCGTCGCCGGGGGGCTGTCTGCCCCCCGCACCCCCCGAGGATATTT
>JAEULQ010000129.1 GCA_016792685.1 Tabrizicola sp.
TTGCCCGCGGCATGTCCGAGGCCGAGTTTCAGACGATCCTGAACCGCCAGCTTCCCGACGCCGAAAAACGCGCCCGCGCCAATTACATCATTCCCACGACCAGCCTTGATGTGGCCCGCACAGCAGTGAAGGATGCGCTGACAGACATTCGCCGCCGGATCCAGAATGCGTGAGATCGTCCTCGACACCGAAACCACCGGCTTTGAACCTGGCGAAGGCCACCGCATCGTTGAAATCGGCGCGGTCGAGCTGGTGAACCACCTGCCCACCGGCAGGACTTATCACCAGTACATCAATCCAGAACGCGGCATGCCGATCGGGGCATTTGAGGTTCATGGCATCGGCCACGACATCCTCGAAACCCCGGGCCAACCCGTTCCGGGCGGCGTCACGCTGAAAGACAAGCCGGTCTTCGCCCGGATTGGCCGCGCCTTTTTGGATTTCATCGGCGAAGCGCAGCTGGTGATCCACAATGCGGCCTTCGATATGAAATTCCTGAATGCCGAACTGGAACGCGCAGGCCTTCCCGGCCTACCTTTCGCCCGAGCAACCGACACCCTGCAGATCGCGCGGAGCAAATTTCCCGGCTCCCCCGCTTCGCTTGATGCGCTATGCCGCCGCTTCGGCATCGACAATTCGATGCGCGAGAAACACGGAGCGCTTCTGGACAGCGAAATCCTGGCGGAAGTCTATCTGGAACTGATCGGCGGTCGGCAGCCTGACCTGGTCCTTGCGAGTGTCGCCCCTGCCCCGGCCAAAGGCCCTGCGGGCGACACCACATGGCGTCCCCGCCCAAGGCCGGAGCCGCTTCCCTTCCGGATCACGCCCGAAGAGATCGCCGCCCATGAGGCGATGGTCGCAAAGCTAGGCGATGCGGCCATCTGGAAGAAAGAGGCCTAGACCCTCAGTTGACCTTTTCGGCCTGCGCCTGCTGCGCCTGCGCCCTGCGAGCCAATTCCTGACGGTAAAGCGCCATGAAGTCGACCGTGTCGACATTGAGCGCCGGGAAGCCACCGTCTCGCGTCACGTCGGAAATGATCCGGCGCACATAGGGGAACAGAAGGCGCGGGCATTCGATCAGCAGGAAGGGATGCAGCTGATCGTCAGCCACGCCCTCGATGTGGAACGTGCCGCCATATTCAAGCTCAAGCACAAAGAGAACGTCGCCATTCACCTTGTTCTTGGAGGTCACCTTGAACTTGGTGATGACCTCGTACTGGTTGGCAACCGGGCGCTTTCGCGCATCCAGACTGACAGCAACCTGAATGTCGGGCTGCACTTCGCCGGCGCTCAGACCTTTCTGGACAACGACGTTTTCAAACGAAAGGTCGCGGACATACTGGGCCAGTACCTGCATTTTCATCTGCTGCGGACCGGCGGCAGCCGTACCGTTGCCGCCTTGGCTTTCTTCGGCCATACGAGTTCACTCCTAAGAAATTTGCCGCGTACCTAGCAGGTCACGCCCCCATCCTCAATGCCGTGTTCCCTGGTCGGAAGGGGGAGTGAGATTCTGGTTGCTGGGGGGCGTGACATCCCGCCACTCGCCATCGACCGCGCCACCATAGACTTCGACGGTTGTCGTTATCCGCTTGCCGATGAACGCGATCAGGACCCGGCGGACCGGGGGAATAAGCAGCAAGAGCCCCACCGCATCCGTGAAGAAACCCGGAAGCAAAAGAAACAGACCCGCGATTCCGACCAGGAACCGATGAGCCATGGGGGAAAGCGGATCGCGCAGCTCTTGGCGGATGCCGGTGGCCATCTGGTCGATGCCCAACATTGCCACGCCCTTCAGCACGATCACGCCAAGCACGCCCGTCACGACGACCCAGGCCAGGGTAACCCAAAGCCCAAGCGCCGCCCCAAGCGTCACGAAAAGCGCAATTTCGATCAACGGGATCGCCAAGATCGCCAATATGATCCACATCGTCAAACTCCATCCGATCCTGGTTTGCCTTGCCGAGGTGGACTTCGATCAAACCCCACCCTACATAAGCGTAAGCAGTGCATAATCCGAACGGAACAACAAGTGTCCAGAGGTCAACAATGAACGGGTCCCTGATCCAGCTCCTGGTGCTTGCCGGGATCGCGATCTTTCTCATCCTGAAGCTTCGGTCGGTTCTGGGTACCCGGGACGGGTTCGAAAAACCTCCTGTATCGCTTGAGGATGTGCGTCCGCGTGTCCGTCGCGATTTCGAGGTCATCGAAGGCGGGCCTGACCGGGACATTACCGACCACGTGCCGGAAGGCTCGGATGCCGCTCGTGCCCTGGCCGAGATGAAGGCAGTCGAGGCGGGCTTTGCCGTACGTCCCTTCCTGGATGGCGCGCGCGGAGCCTATGAGATGATCCTCATGGCCTTCGAGAAGGGCGACCTCGACCAGATCCGCCCGTTTCTGGCTGACGAAGTCGAAGCCAGCTTTGCCGAAGCGATCGCAATCCGTGAGCGTGAGGGCCTGACAATCGATGCCAGCTTTGTCGGCATGAAGGAGCTTGCGCTCCACGACGCGACCTTCAACAAGGACTCGCGGTTTGCGGAAATCTCGGTTCGCTTTGTGGCCGAGCAGACCTATGTCGTCCGCAACAAGTCGGGCGAGATTGTCGAAGGCGCGCCGAACAAGATCAAGAAGACGCAGGACATCTGGACCTTTGCCCGCCAGATGGGGTCGGATGACCCCAACTGGCAACTGGTCGCAACTGGCGACTGACATCATTGGGATGCGCCCTGTCTTCCGCATCCTTTCCGTCGCGGTGGCGCTGATGGGCGCCGCGCCGGGCTCTGCCGAAATCCTGGATTTCGAAGCGCTCGACGGTTGGCGCGACGATGATCATGTCAAGGCGCTCACTTCTTTCCTGCGCACCTGCGACCTTCTCGACTCGTCCGATTGGCAACCGATCTGCGCCATGGCCGCAGATGTCCCGAAGGATGATGCGTCTGCCCGCAGCTTCTTCGAGCTTTTCTTCAAGCCAGTTGTCGTGGGCCAGCCCCCGGCGCTTTTCACTGGATATTTTGAGCCCGAGCTTGAAGGGTCCCTGACCCGCAGCGGCCGCTTCAAATACCCGATATATCGCCGCCCGCCCGAACTTCGCGAAGGAACGGTGTTCCATTCGCGCGAGGCCATCGAAAACGGCGCGATTTCCGGCAGGGGGCTGGAGCTCGCCTGGCTCGACGATCCTGTCGACGTCTATTTCCTTCAGGTCCAGGGGTCCGGCCGCATCCGGCTATCGGACGGCACAGTGATGCGCGTTGGCTATGCTGGCGCCAACGGCCATTCCTACCGCTCGATCGGCAAGGAAATGGTGCGTCGCGGCACGCATTCGATGGACCAGGTCTCGGCCCCCGAAATCGCATCCTGGGTCCGCAACAACCCAGGGGCCGGGCGTGACCTTCTTCACACCAACCCTTCCTATGTGTTCTTTCGCAAGATCGGGACGCTGAATCCGGAAGACGGCCCGATCGGCGCCATGGGGCGGTCGATCACGGCCATGCGGTCGGTTGCAATCGACCCCAGGTTTACCCCGCTTGGCGCCCCCGTCTGGATCGAGAAGGACGGCAAGCGACCGATCCGCAGCCTGATGATCGCACAGGACACAGGCGGCGCGATCAAGGGAATGCAGCGGGCGGATATCTTCTACGGCACCGGAACGGATGCCGGGGACGCGGCGGGCACAGTCAAGGATGGCGGGCGTATGGTCCTGTTGTTGCCCATCGACCGCGCCTTCGCGATGCTGGAAGACGGCTAGGACAGATGGCCCGCCGTCGCTCTCTCTCGCCCGAGGAAAAGGAACTCTGGCGCGCCGTTACCCGTACGGCGCGGCCCATGCATTCCTTCGTCCCGCGTCCGGCCGATACCCCCGAAGCCGCCCCACGAACCGAGCCCGCCCCCCTTGCGCACGCCAAGCCGCGCCTGTCTCCCTTCATGCTTGGTGAAAAGCATCGCGGAAGCCCCGAGCGGTTGGATCTGTCCCCGCCCCTGCCGGAACGCCTTGACCAGGCCCCCTTGCGGATGGATGCCGGCACGCATGCCAAGATGACCCGCGGCAAGCTTGCCCCCGAAGCCAGGATCGACCTGCACGGAATGACCCTGGCCGAAGCCCACCCCGAGCTGATCCGCTTTATCCTGAATGCACATGCCGGGGGCCTCCGGCTTGTGCTGGTGATCACCGGCAAGGGCAAGCGGCGCGACGATCATGGACCCATTCCGCAGCGAACCGGGGCGCTGCGTCACCAGGTGCCGAACTGGCTTCATCTGCCACCGCTTGGCCCGGTCGTGCTGCAGATTTCCGAGGCGCACCTCAAGCACGGCGGCTCGGGCGCCTACTACGTCTATCTTCGACGCAGGTAAGCGTCAGGGATCGACGCCGCCAAGGCTGCAGATGATGCGCCATTCGTCAGCGCTGACCGGTTGCACGGAAAGCCGGGTGTTGTTCACCAGGACCATGCCCTCCAGCCCCGGCACCACCTTGCATTCCTCCAGGCTGATCGCCCGCTTCAGGGGGCGGACCGCCTTGATCATCACGCAATCCCAGCGCGGGTCGTCGGTCGTGCTGTCCGGCCGGCTTTCCCGGCAGACCTCGACGATTCCGACGATCTCCTTGCCGATGTTCGAGTGGTAGAAGAACCCCTGGTCGCCCACTTTCATCGCGCGCATGTTGTTGCGTGCCTGATAGTTGCGCACCCCGTGCCATTCCTCTCCCGCCTCACCCTTGGCAAGTTGGTGATCCCAGCCCCAGACATCGGGCTCGGACTTGAACAGCCAGTAGTTCATCCGATCACCCGTTTCCATTCCTGGATCATGACCGAGGCGAACAAGCCCGCCTTGCTATAGGGATCGGCAGCTGCCCAGGCCTCGGCCGCGGCGCGGCTTTCGACATTCAGGATGATCAGGCTGCCGCACATCTGCCCGGCCGCGTCGATGAAGGGGCCTGCCTGTTCGACGACGCCAGAGGATTGCAGATGCTCCAGATGGGCCGGTCGGTTCTCGACCCTTGTCTGCAGGGCATTTGGTCGATCCAGACAGATCAGGGCGTAGCGCATGGTCATTCCTGTTTTAGTGGCCGGCTCATCAAGAGGCCGATAGCATCTTTCAGCGCAATCCGGCCCGAGGCAAGGGCATCGACCATCGAGGTCACCGGCATCTCGACGTCCAGCCTCTGCGCCAGGTTCCCGACTGCGCGGGCTGTGGCAACACCTTCGACGGTAATCGCCGGATCGAACGGTTGGGATCGGCCCAAGGCCAGGCCGAAACGGAAGTTTCGCGATTGGTCCGAGGTGCAGGTGAGCACCAGATCGCCAAAACCCGACAGACCCGCCAGGGTCTCGCTGCGCGCACCAAGGGCCGTGGCGAAACGGACCATCTCGGCATAGCCCCGGGTCATCAGGGCCGCCCGGGCGCTGTCACCAAGACCCGCGCCAATCACGGTGCCCGCCGCAATCGCGACGACGTTCTTCAGCGCACCGCCCAGTTCGGCACCGCGTACATCATCCGTCCGGTAAAGCCTGAGCGTGGGGGTCGAGAGAGCCTCCTGCAGCTCGGCAAGATCACCTGCCATTGCCAATGTCAGCGCGGTCGGCAACCCTCGGGCAATGTCTGCTGCAAAGCTGGGTCCGGTCAGGATCGCCGCGCGACAGCCCGGGCGGCGCGCCTCAATCAGGGCCACCGGTCCGCGCAGCGTTTCAAGGTCCACCCCTTTGCAGCAGGCGACAAGCGGTTGCTGCACGCCGATCACAGGCCACCGGTCCAGCAGCGCGCCCAGGGTTTGCATCGGCGTCGCCAGGAGCAAGGCCTTTCCGCCAACCAGTTCGTCAATTTCCGCATGAATAGTGACGTTTTCCGGCAGATCGACATCCGGCAGCGCCGAGTCGTTCCGCCGGGTTTCGCGCATGGCGCGCAGTTGCGCGGGTTTGCGCGCCCAAAGCCGCACTTCACGCCCACCCTTTGCAAGCGCAACTGCCATGGCTGTGCCAAAGGCCCCGGCACCGACAATCCCGATCATGCCTTGGCCCCCTTCTTGCCCGAACCAAGAAGCGCCGGCGCGGTTTCATCCAGCGGCCAGCGTGGCCGGGCCGTGAAGCCGGGTTGCGGGACAAATCCAGCCCGCAATTGCTCAAGCCCGGCCCAGGCGATCATTGCGCCGTTGTCGGTACAAAGGCGCAGCGGCGGAGCAAGAAACGCAATGCCCGCCCGAAGCGAAACAGTCTCTAACATGGCCCGAATGGCTCGATTTGCCGCGACCCCACCGGCTACGGCGAGCGTCTTGGGGCTTTGGTCCGAAACCATCGCCAGGGCTCGGGCGGTCTTGATCGCCAAGACCTCGGCCACAGCCGCCTGAAAACCTGCGCAAAGGTCGCGGCGATCCTGAATGCTGATCCCGCCCTTTTCTGCCACCAGTGCATCACGGGCACGCAGGAGTGCGGTCTTCAGACCGGAAAAGGACATGTCGCACCCGTCACGGTCCAGAAGTGGCCGTGGAAAATGAAACCTGCTCGCATCGCCCAGGGCGGCTTCGGCCTCGACCGCCGGACCGCCGGGTTGTGGCAGGGCCAGAAGCTTGGCGGTCTTGTCAAAGGCCTCACCCGGAGCATCGTCAATCGTCCCGCCCAGCCTGCGAAAGCGGTTCACGGCTTCGACCAGAAGGAACTGGCAGTGACCGCCCGAAACCAGCAACATCACATAGGGAAAGGCGACGCTGTCCGTCAGTCGTGGTGTCAGGGCATGCCCAGCCAGATGGTTGACCGGGATCAGCGGAATGCTGCGCGCCGCAGCCAGGCCGCGTGCAAGCATCACGCCGGAAAGAACACCACCGATCAACCCGGGACCTGCCGTCACGGCGATGCCGTCAAGCGCGCCAAGGCCGGTATCCGCCTGCGCCAGCGCTTCCTCGACGCAGCCGTCCAGGCGTTCGGCATGCGCGCGGGCGGCAATCTCGGGCACGACCCCACCGAAAGCTGCATGCAGGTCTGCTTGGCCAAGCACCACCGACGACAGGATTTCGGGCGTTTGGCCCGGGCGCGCACGGACGACGGCGGCTGCGGTGTCGTCGCAGCTTGATTCGATGCCCAGAAGGGTAAGGGTCCGGTCCATGGCCGCCGTTGCGTGATGACTCCTTGGCAGGTAACACCATGGTCATGGCGAGACAATCCGAACCGTTCGCGCGTCAGACCGTCGGCGTCCCGGTGTTGATCACCCGGCCGGAGGCAGAGGCCCGGGCGTTTGCCGGCTTGCTGAAGCAGCGCTTCGGCGGGCAGGTGCGTCCGGTTGTCGCTCCTCTGATGGCGCCACGCTTTCTGGATGCGACCCTGCCGACGGGGGATTTTGCCGGCGTGATCTTCACCTCTGTCCAAGGGGTCGAGGGTGCGCGGCGCCTAGGCCCCGGTTTGCCCACACTGGCCTTTTGTGTGGGGCAGAAGACCGCACACGTTGCCCGCGCTGCAGGCTTTGAAGCGCGGTCGGCAGACGGAGACGCCGAGGCGCTTCTCGCCCTGATCCTAGCCAATCGGCCCGCTGGCAAATTGCTGCATATACGCGGCCAAGATACACGCGGGGACCTGGAAGAAAGGCTAAATTCCGCAGGAATAGAGACGGAATCGCTGATCGTGTACCAGCAGGAACCCCTGCCCCTAAACAAGGAAGCCGAGGCGCTTCTGCTTTCCGTGGGCAGGATCATCGTGCCGGTCTTTTCGCCCCGAACGGCCGCGATCCTTGCTGCCGCCTTGCCTTCTGGCTTCAAGGCCGGGCTCGATTTCGTCGCGATGAGTCCATCTGTCGCCCATGCCCTTGCCGGAGCGCCGCGAGATGCGCTTGTGATTTCGCGGCAACCGGATGCCGAAGGCGTGCTTGACGCCATCGGTACACTGCTTGCGGCAAGCCCAATGCCTTGAACCCGGGGCCAGCGAGTGCTTAGGTTGGACAGGCAGGGAAAGGTCCGCAGCATGACACGACGCAAGCACCCCCAGCCAGAGGATGAAACCAGCCCGATCGCCTCGGCAGAGGCAGAGGCGGAGGTCAGCGATCAGGCAGCCGACGCGCAGGTCGATTCCACAGTCGAATCCGCGCCCGCTTCCCCGATCGACCCCTTGCCTGTGACCCCGAAGCGCCGTTCGGGGGTTTTCGGACCGATTCTTGGCGGCGCGATTGCCGCAGTTGCGGGATTCGGGGTGTCGCACTTCAACCTGTTCGGCCTTGCCGCGCCGGATGCTTCGGCCGAACTGGCGACCCTGTCCCGTACCGTTCAAGACTTGGGCGCGCAGCAAGCCGCTGGCCTTGAAACCGCCCAGGCCGAACTTGAGGCCCTGGAGAAACGCATTTCTCAACTGGAAGCGGCGCCACAGCCGACGACCCCGGACCTCTCACGCCTTGATGACCTTGATCAGCGTTTGGCCGCGATCGAGGCCTTGCCGGCTGATGGTGTGGCGTCGGGAGCCGCTGTGATGGCAAAGCTGGCCGAACTGGAGCGGCGTATGGCGGCCCTTCCGGCCACGACGGCGGCGCCCGAGCTTCAGGCGGAACTCGATGCCGCGCTGGCCCGGCTTGGTGAGGCTGAAGCAGCCGCAACGGCCAGGGCTGCAGAGGCCGAGGCTGCCCGGCTTGCTGCAGAACGGGAAAAAGCGCTGGACAGACTGACGAATGCCGTGGCGTCCGGCGCGCCCTTTGCGGCCGAGCTTGAGGCCACAACTGACCAGGCGCTGCAAGAGAGCCTTGGCCCCTGGGCCGACACTGGCGCCCCGACGCTGGACAAGCTGAAAGCCGCCTTCCCCGAAGGCGCTCGCGCCGCCCTTCAGGTGGCGCGTGACATCAGCACCGAGGATGGCTTTGGCGACCGGCTGGTGGACTTCCTGGCCGCACAAACCGGCGCTAGGTCGCTTGCTCCGCGCGAAGGCGATGATCCGGATGCCATTCTTTCCCGTGCAGAATTTGCCCTTTCCGAAGCTCGGGTTGCGGATGCCCTGACAGAACTGCAGGCGCTTGATCCGGTCGTCCGGGCACCCATGGATCCCTGGATCCAGTCGGCAAACGCGTACCTGACGGTTGTCGCGGCCCTCCAAGCGGCGCGAGGCGAATGATGCTGTGGTCGCTGACAAAGGTCGTCTTCTTCGTCGCGCTGATTGCGGCCCTGGCCCTGGCCGCCGGACTGCTGGCCGAGTCTGGCTCTGCGATGCAGATCGTGGTGGCGGGATGGGAGTTCACAATCGGGCCGGTCCAGGCCGTCGTGCTTGGCCTTCTGGTGCTGATCCTGGTCTGGCTTTTGCTGAAGATCCTTGGCTTTCTTGGTGCCATTGTCCGGTTTCTCAACGGAGACGAAACCGCCATATCCAGATACTTCGACCGGAACCGCGAACAGCGGGGGTATCGCGCACTGTCGGAAGGCATGATGGCCCTGGCCTCCGGTGAGGCACGGCTTGCCCTGATCCGGGCGCAAAGCGCCGAGAAGCTTCTGGGCAAGCCAGAGCTTACCACCCTGCTTGTCGCTCAGGCGGCCGAAGCTGCAGGCGACCGCAAACGCGCGACCGAGGCCTACAAGACCCTTTTGCAAGACAATTCCACCCGCT
Source organism: Tabrizicola sp. (assembly GCA_016792685.1). Lineage (GTDB taxonomy): Bacteria > Pseudomonadota > Alphaproteobacteria > Rhodobacterales > Rhodobacteraceae > Tabrizicola. The sequence goes on from JAEULQ010000129.1 coordinate 9,549, forward strand.
TTGTCGGGGTGCGCGGCCTGCTTCAACAGAAGCTGGCAGAGGGAGACCGCGAGGTTGCCCTGAAACTGGCCGAGAAAGCCTTTGAACTGCGCCCGAAACATGTCGAGACGCAGGATATCCTGCTGAAGCTTCAGTCGGATGCCGGTGACTGGTCGGGTGCGCGGGCGACACTTGGGGCCAAACTCAAGGCTGGGGCGTTGCCTAAGGACGTCTATCGCCGTCGGGATGCGGTGCTTGCGCTGCAGCAGGCCCGCACGGTGATGGACGACGAGGCCAGCATCGAGGCACGCGAGGCGGCAATCGAGGCCAACAAGCTTTCCCCTGACCTGATACCGGCTGCGTCGCTTGCCGCCCGGGGGTATCTGGCCAAGGGGGACAAGAAGAACGCTACCCGGGTGCTGAAGAAAGCCTGGGAAGTGATGCCGCACCCGGACCTCGCCGCTACCTTTGCGACAATCGAGCCGGACGAGACGCCCCACGAGCGGCTGAAGCGCTTTCGCACCCTGACCAATGCGCGGCCCGACAGCGACGAATCCCGCATGCTGTTGGCCGAGCTTCTGGTTGCGACCGAGGATTTCCCGGCCGCCCGCCGCGCGTTGGAGGATATCGCGACCCGCCACCCGACGCAGCGATCCCTGGCTATCCTTGCAGCCATCGCTCGGGGTGAAGGGGCCGAGGACGTGGTGGTTCGTGACCTTGTGGCCAAGGCTCTTACCGCGCCGCGCGGCCCACAATGGGTCTGCGACAAGTGTCAGGCCATTCACTCCGGCTGGCATCCGGTCTGCGAGAATTGCGGCAGTTTCGATACGCTGTCCTGGCGCGAACCACCGGCGGCCACTGCAGCTTCGCAGTCGCTGGCGGATCTCTTGCCGCTTATGGATGCGCGCCCCGCGCCGGAAGCAAAGCAGCCCGACGAAGACGAGCAGCTTCCGCTGGACGAGATCGCCCGTCGCGCGAATTAGGGCGACATGGTTCGGTGACCGTCAGTAAAGGTCGACGCGGAAGGGCGTGGTCGTCCAGTGAATGCGGGCAATATCGACCAGCCGTTCAACCGGATCCGATTCCAGTGACGTGTCACCGTGTTGCTCGGCAATGGTCTGATATGCAGCACGGCTTCCCTCACCGAAAGCCCCATCCGGGGTGACATCCGCGCCCATAAGCTGCAAGAGCCGCTGGGAAGCCTCATCCACAGCCTCGGCGGGCAGGGCCCCCAGGACCTTGCGGGCCCGTTCGACGGATTTCTTGTCGCGAAGCGCTGCGGCACGACCAGCGCGATATGCAGCATCGGTCGGAGACAGGCCCGCCGCGCCTTCGGTCAGGATCAGATAGGCGGCATAGGCCCCGGCATTGGCGTCTCCACGCTCCAGGCCCTTGTCGAACCACTCGACCGCTTTTCCAAGATCGGCCTTCTTGCCAAGCGCGCCCGTCGCGATCAGCTGGCCGATGTTTCCCGGAGCATTCGGATGACCTCCGTCGGCCGCCTTGGTGAACCACTCAAGGGCCAGATCCGCGTTCTTCTCCTGGCCGCCAAGACCATTCATGGAGACGAGGCCGAGGTTGTTATACCCGTAAATGTCCCCGCGGGCGGCACTTTCGTTCAGATAGCGCAGGCCCCGGATCGGGTCAAAATACTCGGTCGAGTCATCAAGATAGAAATAGCCGAGCTCATTCATCGCATAGGTGTGGCCGACCTCCAGCGCCCGCATGAGCAGATCGTATCCGCGCAGGCGTTCTTCGTCGGTCTTGCCAAAGCGCACCATCTGTCGGCCAAGCGCATAGAAGGCATAAGGGTCGCCCAGTTCGGCCCCTTCGCGGTAATAGGCCATGGCCTCCTCGGGCGCGGCCTCAATCGCCGAACCGCCGGTTTCGCGCGCTTCATTGAGGATCGCATTGCCAATGGCATACGAGGCCCGAGAATGCCCCATCTTGCGGGCCGTATCCCATGCGGTGCGGGCTTCGTCGTAGCGGCGCAGTGCGGCAAGCGCGCGGCCCAGCTGATAATGGAACCGGGCGTTCTGCGGTTCGCGCTGTACGGCGGCCTGGCAGGCCAGAACCGCCGCTTCGGGTTCGATCTCGTTGGCAAACCGGGCGAAGCCGACGCCTTCCGGATCCAGGTGGTCAGCCGCCGCAAGATCGCAGGGGTCGGGGCTGAGATCGACCTGAACAACCTTGGGGGTTCCGTTCAGCTCGACCGTGAACTGGGCCTTCAACACCGGGTCCTGACCCGGCAGGATGACCGGACCGTTGACATAGGCAAAGGCAAGGCGATCAAGCTCGGCGGCGGCCAGCGGGAACTTTGGCGCCGACTGCATGCCTTGAGCGTCCAGCAACACCAGACGACCGCCGTGCGGGGGTTCGAGCAAGGCCAGGCTGTCGATAGCCGCAAGCGCCAGCTCTCGGGACAAGGTCGCGCCAATCGGCACTGCGGGGGCAAGCGGCGCTGCGATGCGGATGTCGGGCTCGGGAAGCTTTGCATCCACCAGCAAGACATCGGCGGAACTGGCAAACAGGGTAAGGCCCCGGGCAATCGACCCACCATCGCCACTGACGGGGGTAGCCGCTTCCGTGTAAGTGCTGACCGAGGCAATTGTCGCTTCCTCGACCATGGTCGAGCTGTCCCAGGGGACCTGCACACCCTCGGTCTCGATGAAGACCTTGCGGCGGACCACTTCGAAGACATCGGTCACCGGCACCGAACCCAGTGCGGCCGTTTGCAGAAAGGCGCTGGCGAAGGGGCTGTTCTCGCCTGCCCCGTCCAGAGCCACTTCGCCAGGCGAAGTCGAGAAGACCACATAGGAATTCACCGGAGCGGCAAGCGAGGCAAAGCCGGTTTCGACCTCCCGCATATCGGCGCCCAGCGAATCCTGCAGCTTGACCCCGGCGAAGGGGTTGTTGCGACAGCTGTCGAGGATGACGATCTGCAGTCTGGCCCGCGCGCCGACGATCGAGACCAAACTGCCGACAGAGACGGTTTCAAACGGCAGATCGCCCGCCTGATCCAGCTCGGCGTCGACCGGGATCAAGTAGTTCTCCGACCCGATCTGAACGCCATGACCCGCATAGTAGAACAGGACCTCGGTCTCGCGATCGACGTCGAACAGCACGCGTTGCATCAGCCCTTCGAAATCGCGTTTCGAGGCGTCTTTCAGCAGGGTGACGTCGTAACCCTGTGCGGCAAGCATGTCCGCAACATCCAGCGCATCGTTCCATGCGTTCGGCAGTTTGGGGGCGTGCGCATAGTCCTGATTGCCGATGACGATGGCATATTTCTGCCTTGGCCCGGTGGCCTCGTCGCTTAGCTTAAGCGAATGGGCAGGAACGTGGCCCTCGGGGAAGGGGCCCGCACTTCCATCCTGCGCCCCCGCAACCGAGCCGGCCGCAACCAGAAGGAGGGCGGCCGCAGAGCTGTTCTTCAGGACCCGCCGGGCGGACATTCAACCGGACCAGCCGCCGCCGCCCGAACCGTCATCCCCAAAGTCTATGACGACCGGCGCCGGCTTCTTGGCCTTGACCGCAGGGGCGGCGACCACCGGTTTCTTGACCGCCGGAGCATCCTCAACCCGCGGAGCAAGCTCCTCGCAACCGGCGAGAAGTCCGAAAACCGCGATGATGGACAGGGATCGAGACCAATTTCCAGGCATTACGAGACCCACTTGTTGAAGCGATGGCCGTCCGCACGAAAGCGATGAATTCACGCAACCAATAGCGTTCAGGATGCCATAACTTGCCCTTTCAGGCAATGAAAGCTTGGCGGCCAGACGATCAGCTAAGCGCCTGGAACTCGACCCGACGGTTCTGGTCCGAATCCGGCGAGGCATCTTCCAGAAGGAAGCGCTCTCCAAGCCCAACGGCCTCCAGCCGGCCGGCATCGATCCCGCATTCGTTGACGAAGAAGCGCTGCACTTCTTCGGCACGCAGCCGAGAGAGACGCTCGTTGTAATCGTCCGATCCGGACGCATCGGTGTGCCCGATGATGCGGAAAAGCTGGATGTCTGCCACCTTCATCACGTTGCAAAGCTTGGCAAGTTTCGGCTTTTGCACGTCATCCAGCGCGGCACTGTCGAAGGCGAACTCGATCCGGATATTCACGCCCAGATCTTCCGGCATCTTGACCAGGGTTGCCGTCTCGTTTGCGGTCACCACGGTTTCTGTCGTCGCTTCGGGCTCGGCGGTCGCGACTTCCGTCGTAGTGGAAGCCTCGACCGGCGCCGGCTCTTCCTTGGCGACCTCGGTCGCAATCTGGACGTCATCGGCGGTGACCAGCGTCAGGCCGCGGGTCAGGCCCGTCTTGCCTTCGACCGCCGCCTTGTAGGCGTCCCGCTGCGCGAGAAAGAGCTTGAGCAGTTCTTCTTCGGATAGGTCCTGGGCCGAGGCCCCGGCGGGCACCAGAACGGCGCAGATTGCCAGGCTGGTCAGCAAGTTGCGCATATTCGAACCACCTTCCAAAAAACGGATTTATGACTGGGGAAAGTCTAGGCTATGATGCCCGTGCATTCAATTCACACTTTTGGGCGGGCCCACGCCATGCAAAACGTCTCGGCCAAGCAACCGATCAGGCATTTCCTTAGCGCGGTCCGGCGATGAGCACGCCGATCACGGTCGTTCCCGGACCTGAGCGGACCTTGCCGGTGGCAGTCGGGGCGGGGCTGACAAACCGCGGCATGGTGCGGGAAAGAAACGAGGATTCCATCCTCACCGACCCGTCCGGCACATTGTGGGCCGTGGCCGACGGAATGGGTGGATATGGCAATGGAGACGTTGCCTCGGACATCGTGATCGACTGCCTTGCAACAATCCCGGACGGGGTCGACCCCGGTCCGGCCCTGGTTGCGCGCCTGAAAGAAGCAAACCAGCTGGTGTTGGAACGGCAGCGCGCGCCCGGGATGGGACGCATGGGATCGACCGTGGTGGCAGTCCTGATCAGCCGAGCCGTGGCCTATGTCGCCTGGGCTGGAGACAGCCGGGCCTATCTTCTGCGAAGTGGGCACCTTCGACCGCTGACGCGCGATCATTCGGTGGTTCAGGAAATGGTCGACCGGGGCGAACTCTCCCCTGAAGAGGCCGAAAGCCACCCGGAATCGCACATGGTGACCCGCGCAATCGGTGGCAGTGAAGATCTGGAAGTTGACCTCGTCAGCGTCCCCCTGGCTGTGGGGGACCGGTTGCTTCTGTGCAGCGATGGGCTCACGCGTTGCGTTTACGAGCAGACGGTCGAAGCACTTCTGCGCGAGGCGACTGGACCGGAGGATGCCTGTCAAAAGCTCTTGCGCGAGGCATTGGACAGTGGCGCACCCGACAATGTTTCAGCGATCACCGTCCTGATCCGGGAAGCCTAGGACATGCAGCAGAACAACCTGATCGCTCCCATCATCGTGGCCATTGGCGTCATCATCGCTGCGGTGGCCTTCGCCATGGTGACGACATTGCTGGAATCGGCCGACAGTGGCGCTGACATGCGGCTCACCCGCCTGGAATCGGCCTTTGACGCCGAGGCCGCGCAGCGGGCGAGGCTCGAAGCCGAGATCGGAGTGCTCAAGGGCGATCTGGCGCGGCTTCGGGATGACATGAGCCTGCTGGCAAACCGCGCTCCAGTTGCGCAATCGACGGAAGTACTTGCGCCGACAACGGATGCGAGCGGCCTTTCGGCCCCGGAGGACGAACAGCACCTGCCCGAAACCGAGGCCCTGACCGATCAGATGCGGGCAGCCCGCGAGCGTTTCAACAGAGGTGTCACCCAGCCCAGGAACAAGACCATGCTGGCGCTGTTGGGCCGCCCGCGGGAAGATCTGGGCACCGATTGCCGGTCCATAACCAACCCCCGGCTTAAGGACCTGGTCGAAACGCGACAGATCGGCCCGATCAAGGCCACGATGCTGAAGCCCGCACTCGACAGCCTTGAGCGCATCTTGGCCAAGCTCGAGAAAGACGAGCCCGACATTCATGCCAAGCTTGGTACCGCCGGGGCCCTGTGCGTCCGTCTGATCCGCGGGTCGAACAGCTCGGTCTCGAATCATTCCTTCGGAACGGCCATCGACATCACCCTGCAGGGCGAGCTTGACCCGTTTGCAGACGGAACGATGCAGATCGGGCTGGTGATCCTGGCCGAGCATTTTAACGAGGAAGGCTGGTTCTGGGGTGGTGGCTACAACCGCGAGGACGGGATGCATTTCGAAGTTGGCGAAGAAACCCTAAAGAAATGGGTCGAAGAAGGGCTGATCCCGTCGCAATGACCTCCGACCCCGCCAGTCCGCGCACAGCCCTGCCGCCAAAACGAGGCCGACGCCAAGCCGACCCCGAAGTCTATGAGCAGGCCGCAGGTCCGATCCTTCGAATGGTTGCGCAATTGGCCAGTATCCGCGGGGTCGGAACGCAGGTTCTGGTTCAGCGGGCAGCCGAGGCCCTGGACCGGTTCGATGCCGATCTTGAACGCGCCGGAGTTCAGCCCTCGACGATCCGGCCCGCGCGCTATGCCCTGGGGCTTTTGCTGGACCAGACAGCGCGCGCCAACCGCGCGGTGGATGTCCCGATTTGGGGGGCGGGGGCGCACCGGCTGATCTTCGATGGCCGCGAAATCTCGGCCACGACGTTGCGCGACTTCATCCGCAAGGCGGCTGACGCAGGGCCCGAGTTCGATGGGGTCCGGCTCTTCATGGAGCGGCGACTGGCCGTTCTCGAAGGTAGTCGGACGCGATTCGACCGAAATGCCGGAGCAGGCTGGACCGGGATCACTGTAGTGCTGATCCTGGCCTTTGTACTTATGGTTGCGGGATGGGCCGGCTTTGTAGAGTGGCGGTTTCACCGCGACTTGACGCGACTTTTCGACGCCGAAGCGCTGGATATCGGCCTCGACCGTGACGCAGTGATGCCCGACCTGCCGCAGCGGCTGACCCGGCTGGGGGACGCGGCGTCCGGGGTTGCGCGGTCGGCCTCAAAGGCTCCGATCCGCCTGTTTGCCGGGCCCTTGGGCTTCGATGCCGCGACCCACGCCGATGCGGTCTATGACGCGGCAGTCCAGATGCATGTCCCGGGCGCCTTGGCGCGCGCCGTGGATGCAGCCTTGGCCATAGAGGGCGAGAGCCTGCCGCTTTATGATACGCTGCGGGCCTGGACTATTCTTTCCGGTGGGTCGGACTGGGCGCCACAGTACCTTGCGGGATGGCTGGCAGACCGGAAAGCGATGCTGGCAGATTTGCAGGCGCTGGTCCCCCACATCGCCCGTCTCCTCCCGCCTTCCCAGTCACTTCAGCAGCCGGACGCCGAACTGCTGGCCCAGGCGCGGATCTATGCCGCCGAAGCACCAGAGCCCGCTCGGGCCTATCTGGAGCTTCTGCGGTCGGCTGGGGCGGCAGACTTGGCCCCATGGAGCCCGGAAAGCGCCGTTCCTGGCCTGTCCGTTGTCTTGCAACGCCGCTCTGGCCTGGCGATCGAGGAACCCATTCCCGGCCTCTTCACCCAGGCGGGGTGGGACTATGCCCGTACGGTCGGTGCGGGGCTTGCGGTGCAGATGACACGGACCGAGGCGGCGCGGCTTTTCGACCCCGCACCTGAAACGCGAAACGATGCTCCAGACCAGGTGATGGACATCCTGCAGCGTGAGACCCTGGCTAAGTGGAAATCCTTTCTGGCCGACATTCAGGTGCGGCCGTTCGCTGATCCTGAGCAGGCGGTTCTGGTCTCGGGTCGCCTGGCTGCGCCTGGCTCGCCTTTGGCGGCGCTCTTTCCCGAGGTCTGGGCCCAGGTCGGCGGGTTGGACCGCGACCGCCCGCATGCGATGCAACTGCGCATCGCCTCGGACTTTGCGGCGCTTATCCAGTATTCCGAGGACGGCAGGATGGACGAAATCGCAGAGGTCTTTGCCGGGCTGAACGTGGCGCTGGGCGCGATGGACCGGGATGAACCACGCGGGTTGCAGCGTCTGATGTCGGCGAAAGGCCGGGGGGCGACACTGGCGGCTTTGCGCACAGCCCCGCCGATCGTGGTGCAGATCGTTGAGGACGTGCTGGCTCAGACCAGTGCCGCACAGGCTGACCCGCTGTCAAACCCGCTGACCAAGGCCTGGCAGACCGAGGTACTCGGCCTTTGCAAACAAGTGACGGAAGCGCGCTATCCCTTTGCGGAAGGCGGTGCAGACGTCAGCCTTGTTGAGGTCGCGGCCCTGCTTGGCCCCGGGGGTGCCATCGACCGTTTCTTCCGGACCCGGGCCGAGCCCTTCATCGACACCTCCAGTACACCCTGGCGCTGGAAGCCTGACGCACGTTTTGCCGGACTCGACCCGAAAAGCGCGGAATTCCTGCAGCGCACCCAGGCGATTGCCGCCGGCTTCTCGGCAGAGGGCAGCCAACTCACGCTCGCGGCACTTGCAGAACGCGGCAAGACATTTGTGGCGATCGGCGGGCAGGGCGGCCCGGTCGAGACCAGCCTCGACCCGTTGACTCTGGCTTGGCCCGGACCGGCTCCGGCCTCGGGGGCCGAGGTCCGTTTCACCACGTCTGAAGGAAACGCCACACTTGCCGAGCCCGGAGAATGGGGCCTGTTCCGCATTCTCGATCGCATCCGCCTGCGTGAACGCGACGGCGGGAAACGCTTTCTGATCGATCTGAAATCCGGCGAGGCAAGGCTGTTCATGGAGGCGTTGCTGCCGACCGAAGCAAACCCGTTTTCGCGCTGGAAGCTTCTGAAGGGTCTGGCTTGCCCCACCGCGCTTTGACGACGAATTCGACCCCAAGCCGATGATTTTGCGCTAGAGTGACGGTGTATTTGCCAAAGTCCCGATTTGACGACGCTTTCGCACAGGAGTGATCCGCATGGCTGATGGCCGCAAAATCACAGTCAGCACGGCATTGGGCGACAAGCTGCTCTTTGCGCAGATGGAAGGCTTTGACGAGATAAGCCAATGCTTCCGCTACGAAATCGGCATGGTGAGCAAGGACATCAATCTGAAGGCCGAAGATATTCTGGGCACGGCCATGACGATCACTGTCCGGACCGAGACAGCGAAACGGCACTTCCACGGCTACGTCACCGAATTCGCGTTTCACGAATACCGCGAGGACTATGCCCATTATCGGGCCGTGCTACGGCCCTGGTTGTGGTTCCTGACCAACCGATCGGACAACCGGATCTTCCAGAAGAAGAGCGTGGTCGAGATCATCGAAGAGGTCTTCAAACCCTATGCCCATGTAAAGGTCGAAAAGCGGCTCAAGGCCTCGTACCCGCCGCGCGAGTACTGCGTGCAGTACCGGGAAAGCGACCTTGATTTCGTACAGCGACTGATGGAGCACGAAGGGATCTTCTATCACTTCGACCACGCTGACGGTGAGCACACGCTGGTGCTTTCGGATGCGAATGCCAGCGTCAAGGACGCCGAGGACCATGCCACGATCAAGTTCCGCGGCGAAGCAGGCAACGTTATTGGCCAGGAGGACGTGATCACCTCCTTCCTGCCGCGGGCCTCGGTGCGGTCGGGGGCCTATGTTCACACCGACTATGACTTCAAGAAGCCGGCGACCGATCTGATGACCAAATCGGACGCGCCGAAACCGCATGAAGCGGCGAAGGGCGAACTTTACCACTACCCCGGCGACTATCTCGAAGTCGGGGCGGGCGAGCCTCTGGCCGCGATCCGTCTGGAAGAGACGCAGGCACCTCACGTCCGGGTTGATGCGACGGGCAATGTTCGTGGGCTTTGGTCCGGGGTCAGCTTCACGCTTGAGGAATTCGAGCGCGAGGCGGACAACCAGAAGTATCTGGTGCTCAGATCAGACTACGAGATGTGGGATGACCAGTATCGCGCCGGAACGCAGCGACAGGGTGAAGGGTTCGGCGTTCGCTTGAGACTTCAACCGCTTAGCCTTACCTTCCGTCCGGAGCGCCGGACGCCTAAACCGTTGATGACCGGGCCGCAGACCGCGGTGGTGGTGGGCCCCTCGGGAGAAGAGATCTTCACCGACGAATACGCCCGGGTGAAGGTGCAGTTCCACTGGGACAGGCTGGGCGGCAAGGACGAGAATTCCAGTTGCTTTGTCCGGGTAAGCTCGGTCTGGGCCGGATCCGGCTGGGGCTTCATCCAGATTCCGCGGATCGGGCAGGAGGTGATCGTTGATTTCCTAGAAGGAAATCCCGATGCGCCGATCATCACCGGCCGGGTCTACAACGCCGCCCAGATGCCACCTTACGGGCTTCCGGCCAATGCCACGCAATCGGGTTGGAAATCGAATTCCTCGCCCGGTGGCGGGGGGTGGAACGAGATGCGGTTCGAAGACAAGGCCGGGTCGGAAGAGGTCTACTTCCAGGCGCAGAAGGACCACAACGAGCTGATCAAGAACAACGAAACCCGCACTATCGGCAATGACTTCGCCGAAGACGTGGGTCATGACGCCAAACAGGACATTCGCCACGACCGGGCCGAGACGGTGGGCAACGACAAGTCGGTGACGGTGGGCCACGACCGCACGGTCAGCATCGGCAACAACGACACCGAGACTGTGGGGGTCAACCGGGCGCTGACCGTGGGGTCGAACGAGACGATCAGCATCGGATCAAACTCCAGTGAAACCATAGGGTTGAACCATACCCAGACCGTGGCGGTGGCCCAGACGATCACTGTGGGTGCAGCGCGGGTTGACAGCGTGGGGGCCTCGGAGACGCGGACCGTTGGGGCGGGACAAAGTCAGACCGTGGGTGCATCGCGCGATGTGACGGTCGGCGCGTCCGAGAGCCATTCGATCGGGTCGGATGACAGCTGGACGATCGGAGCCAACCGGACAGTCTCGGTCGGCGCAGACGAGTCGATGACGGTGGGGGGGAACCAGACCGAAAACGTCTCGGGGGATGTGGCGATCAAGGTCGGAAAGGGACGGGCCACGGATATTGCCAATGCCGAAATGATGAATGTCGGCAAGGACATGGGGATCAAGGTCGGCAAGAAGTTCGTTCTCGACGTGACCGACGAAATCACCCTGAAATGTGGGGATGCGCAGGTGACGATGAAGAAGGATGGGACCATCACCATCAAAGGGAAGGACATCAGCCTGACCGCCTCGGGCAAGATCAATGCGAAGGCGGATGGCAACGTCACGATCAAGGGCGCGAAGATCAATCAGAACTGAGGGATTGACGAAAGGTTAAGCGGTTGTGCCTCCCGCCATCGGGAGAAGTCGCGTAACCCATTGGGAACGCTGCATTAACGGGCCTGTTTTCGAGGGTCCGCATCGTCTGCAAAACGTCTGGCATCTGTCTGGCATGCGTCTGGCGTTTTGGCTGCAAACCAGCGCCTTAACCATGCTGGCCGAATCGCCGGTCCAGCGGTGAGTGGCTGGCTCAGGCCTGGCCGACGATCTGCAGGAGAGCGGCTTCGGGCGCATCAGGGTCGGCGGCGACGGGGGGTTGGTCGGCGGTCCAAAGCTGCATCGGTCCGGCGGCGGGGCCGGTCGGGGTGGAAGAGGCAAGCCCGTCGAGCGCGTGCCAGAGGGTGTCGGCCGAAAGGGCTTCGGGGTGCAGGGCCAGGGCCGCATCGCACCAGGGGTCGATCTGCGAAGGTTCGAGGTCGCCGTCCGCGATCAGGAGGAGCGAGAGCGGATAATGCCGCCCGGCCAGGTCGTGGCTGGGCAGGATGATACCCGCGACAAGGCGCCCCCCCGAAGGCAGGCGGAAGCGAAGACCATCTGGGGGAAGCCCGTGGCCGTCGCGCTGGAGCGGGGCGACATGTCGGGTGAGCCAGGCATCCCAGTTACGGCGGAAGGCATCGGGCAAGCCTCGCCAGACGAAATCGCCTGTGCTGGGCAGTTTGCCGAAAAAGCCCGCCACCGGACGAAGGTCGTCGTCCGGTGTCAGAACTTCTGCGGGCATTTGAAATTGCCGAACATTTTCAGATTGAACGGATTGTCGACCGAGGCGGCCCTGAGCTCGAAAGCGGCAGAATAGCCGGAAAGACCGAGGCTCAGCTTGAAGACCTCGGGCAGGTCGGTGCCGGAGAGACTGCCCTTGCGGATCAGGCGCAACCAGGCCCAGGAGCCGGTTTCCGAGGCCAGCACCTCGCCCGCGCCATCGGCAGGCTGGAACGAGAGCGAGATCAGGTTGGTGCCGTCGGGACCGGGCCAGGTCATCGGCATGGGGCGAGTCGCCGCGTTGAGATAGGTCAGCACCTGACCATCGACGTTCAGCGTGACAGAGGCCGCATTGGCGGTCAGGTCCTTGGCTTCAAGCGTGAAGGCCATCACGGGGCCAGAGCCGCCGGGGAAGAGCCCGTCCCGGATTGACCGGGCGCGTTCGAACGGGGCAAGGAGCGCCCCATCGAGGCCGAAGTCTGCCCGCCAGGCCCAGGGTTTTACCGTCGTGTCGATGTAGGGCAGGAGGTTTTCGGTCACGAACTTGTCGATCCGAGCGCCGGGGGCAAAAAGCTCACGGAAGTCGGCGACGTTGACGTCGATGGCAGAGGTTTCGTCAAAGGGATAGCGGCCTTCGGTGGCCTTGACGCAGAAGTCGTAGACATCGGCCCGCCAGCGGTCGTTGAGCTGGGAGATGACGGCGTCGCGGGTCACGGCGATGGTGTCCCCGGCAATGCCTGCGACCCAGTCATCCAGCGGGTCCGGCAGCGAGCGGGCGGCATTGGCGACGGCGCCGGTCAGTTCGCCCAGGCCACCGCGGGCAAGGAGCGTGGCTTCCGGGTCCGGAGAATTCATCGCGCTGGCCAGTTCCTTGGCCAGGCCGTCAAGCTGAAGTCCCACGTCGTCTAGGAGGGGCGGAAGCCCGTCGACCTCTTCGATCGCGGCCTTCAGCGGCGCGAAGTGCAACGCGATGTCGGTGCCAGGGGGTGGGCCGTCCTCGACCCCGCCCGTGGAGGTGGCGAGCTTGCTGCCTGCCTTCAGAAGCTTGCCGACCTTGCCCAGCTTGGACACCGCCTTCTTCGCGATGCCATCGGTCGCGGCGCCCTCTTCCTCGGGGATGACCCGGGTCAGGTCAACCTCGTCGACCACGGCGCGGACGAGGCGGCGAAGCGTCGAGTCGGGGCTCGCGAGATCTTTCATGTTCGCTGTGGCAGTGGGCAGATCGGTGATCGGCGCAAGGCGGATGTCGCGCAGGAAGCCGTTCCACTGGGCGATGAAGTCATCCTGGTAGAGTTTCAGGATATCGGCCTCAAGCGTCGCAACCGAGGCGTCGGAGCTTTCGGCGCAGCCCCCGGCAAAGACCGCCTGGTCAAGCGCGGCGGCGGCGGCAACTTCGGGGATCAGCGGCAGGACGGTGTTGTGGAAGCCGTCATAGGTGAAGGCTCCGGGCAGGCCGACGCGCAGGGTTTTTTCCGAGATCCGGGTCAGAACCCTTGTGGCATTGGGGCCGGATTTCTCGGCCGGAATCCATTCGGGAAGGGCGGTAACCGTCGGGTCGGAGATCAGTGCCGTATAGGCGCGGGCGGCGAGAGGGATGGTGCAGATCGACTGCAGCGCCTGCTGGACGAGGTCGTTGTCTGGGGCGATCTTCTTTTCTTCCGAGCCCATGCGGTCGATTGCGGCGAGCTGGTGTTCCAGCGCGGCCTCGGTCGGGAAGGGATCGGTGGGCGCTTGCAGGGGAAGCTGGTCCTGCCACCACTGCGAGGCGAATTCGCGGTCGTAGGGCGCAAGGCCGGTCATCATGTAATAGACCTTGAGCGCGCCGAGGAGGTATTCCGGGTCCCTGATCTGGCGCCACATCGTGGCCTCGAGCAGCGCGACCATCCGGGGTTCGAGGATGTTGCGCAGCCCCCGGTCGTAGGCAATGCGCTGCGCCTCGGCCAGTTCGGACCGCGCGGTGGGTCCGATGTAGGTGAGCGGCGAGGCGGGGATATCCGTGGCGGCGGCCTTGACCTCGGTCACGCCTTCCAGCGCGAGTTCGAGGTCGAGCGGATCGGTCGGAGCCTGGCGGGCGGCGACATTGGCGAGGCGGCCGGAGAGGTCCGCGAGCAGACGCTCCTGGTCGTCGATGCCGCCGGAGTAGCGGAGGAAGGAGAAGAGGAAGAGGAGCCCTGCGAGGAGGGTGACAAGGGACGCGCCCGCGATGGAGCCGCGCCAGATCCACTTCCGGCGTTCCTCGGCGGCAGCGTCGAAGGTGCCAAGGCCGGCCTCGGGGAAGATGAGGTCGGTCAGCATGTTGCGCAGGAAGTAGGAGCGCTTTTCGCCAAAGGCACGGCGGGGGGCGGAGTCGGCGTTCAGGCCGAACGAGCCCGCGAGTTCGCCGACCAGCCGGTCGATGGGCGAGCCTTCCTGGGTGGCCGAGGTCAGGTAGAAGCCGCGCAGCCACGGGCTTTCCTCATACCGGCTTTCGCCGAAGACCGTGTCGATGAGGAGCTTCAGGGGCGCGTCCAGCCGCTCTACCTGCGAGGGGAAACGGAAGACCTCGGCCCGTTGGTCCAGGGGGACGTCTTCGGCCATGCGCGAGACGAGGCGGGTCTCGAGGTTCGCCATGAGCGCCTTGGTCTCGCGTTCGATGGTGGTGCGGTCGATGCGGGCGTCGGTGGGCAGGGTGGCGCCCCAGACCTGCTCACGCTCTTTGGTGGGGAGATTGCCGAAGAAGGATTCGAAGCCGGGGACGAGGTCGACCTTGGTCAGCATCAGGTAGACCGGAAGCTGGATCTGCAGCCGTTCCCGGAGTTCGGCGAGGCGCTTGCGGATTTCGCGCCCGTGTTCCCGGACGGCGGCCTCACCGGCAAGGAGTTCCTTCAGCGACAGGGTCAGGATCACCCCGTTCAGCGCCCGTTTGCCGCGGTGCTTTTTCAGCATGTCGAGGAAGCCGAGCCATTCGGCGGCGTCGATCTCGGGGTCGCTTTGCTGCTGGACATAGCGGCCTGCGGTGTCGACGAGGACGGCATCCTCGGTGAAGAACCAGTCGCAGTTGCGGGTGCCGCCGACGCCCTTCAGGTCGTCGGAAAGGTCGATGGGGAAGTGCAAGCCGGACTGGCGGAGGGCGGTGGTCTTGCCGGACCCCGGAGGGCCGATGATGACATACCAGGGCATGTCCCGGAGGAACTTCTTGCCGCCGAGCTTGGAGCGCTTCATCTCGGCAAGGATTTGCGCGAATTTGCTGTTGATCTCGGCGACATTGGCTTCGCCCGGAAGTGCGGCCCTTGGGCGTTCCGGCGTGGCGAGTTCGGTGACGAAGAGCTGGTTCTTCTTCGCGGCGCGGAGTTGCGCGAGGAGAAGCGAGAAGAGCCAAAGGACAAGGATGACGGCGATGACGATCATCCGGACGAGGTCGTCGGCCAGCGGGACCATGTCGCCCACCGAGACGAGCGGCCCGAAAAGCCAGATTAGCGCGCAGAAGAGGACGACGCCGATGAAGGTCCAGAGGCGGCGGGAGAAGAGGAACCGGAAGATGGCTTTCAGGAACTTCATCTAGAGCTTCTTCTCGATCTTGATCTCGATGCGGCGGTTTTCTGCACGGCCCTGCTTGGTGGCGTTATCGCCCACGGGTTCGCTGTCGGCGCGGCCTTCGGCGGCGAGAAGCTCGGGCGGAATGCCGGCTTGGGTCAGCAGGTCGGCGATGGTCTTCGCCCGGGCCTCGGAAAGGCCCTGGTTCGACGCGAAGGGGTTCGAGGCCTGGACGGGAACGCTGTCCGTGTGGCCGATCACCGTAACCTTGCCGATGACTTCGATGTTTTCCTTGATGCATTCGGCCAAGGCAGTGACCAGCGGACCATAGATTTCGTTGATGTCGGCCTTTGCGCTGCGGAAGACCTCGGGGTTTGATCCGCGCAGGGTGAGGAAAGCGAGGCCGACGTCGTCGCGGCCGGACAGTGCGGCGGCCGTGTCGGCAGGGGCCTTGGCCAGACAGGCCGGGACCAGTTCCAGCACCACTGGCTCCAGCACAATCTCCGGCGCGGCGGGTTCGGCATTGGTGCGGACGGGGCGGAAGATCTCGGCCCGTTCGGGGGGCGGCAAAAGGCGGGCCAGTGCATAAAGCTGGGTCGCCTTGTTCGACAGCTGGATGCCGAGGCCGACATAGGTTGCCGTGATCACCGCAACAGCGGCGAGCGCGATGGTCCACAACGGTACGGCGAAGCGCGGCTTTTCATCGGGGGCGACAACGCCCTTCCAGTGCGGCGACAGCTCGGCCGCTTCGGCCTCGGGGTTGCGGATGGCACGGGCGATGGCGGAGCGCATGGCGAGGAGAGCTGCGTCACCGGTGCGGCCTTCGACCCGGTATTTGCCACGGAAGCCGAGGTTCAGGCAATGAAAGCCAAGCTCGAGCATCTCGGGGTCGCGGTTGGGGTAGCGAAGCAGCTCCTCCAGCCGATCGAAGAACTTCGTCCCGGCGTCAACCTCACCGGACAGGCCCACCACAAGCGGCTGACGCGGCCAGCTGGAATGTCCGCCCCAGGGGGTATTGAGCGCGATGTCGTCGATCAGCGCGGCCACAAACCAGGCGGCCTGGTTGGCGCGGGTCATCGGCACGCCCATGCCGACGGCACTGTCGCGCAGGTCGATCAGGTTTTCCTGCACGCGCAACCGCAGGCCTTCCACATTGGCGGGGGGCATTGCCCGCTCCAGCTCGGGTGCAAGTTCCAGAAGCGGCGCAAAGGCGACAATCAGCGGGTTCTGATGGGCGCGGGTAAGGCGGGGTCTGGGGCCCCTTTGGCCGTAGTCCTGTGGCGGAGAGCCGAATGGCTGGCCGCCATAGCCCTGACCCGCGGAAGGTTGCCCGCCGTAGGATTGCTGCGGCGCGGGCGGTTCTGCCCCGAAGGTCGGCCTTTGTGGTGTGGTGGCCGGCGTGTTGGACTTCACCGGCCGGATGCGGGTGCGTCCGGCGTCGTTGGATAGACCGAAGGGATCGTCCTGGTCGCTCATCCGCCCGTCACCTGTTCACGGCGTAGCAGTCGATTTCCGGTTCCCGGTCCAGCGTCCCCGAAACACCGATCACGAAGCCGGGCGCGTCGGTCAGCTGGGCGAAATGTTCGGACTTCTGGTCAAGCTCCAGGCACAGCCGCTCGCCATCATAGGGAATCTCGCGCGGCTGAGAGTGGAGCGGTTTCAGCGGAATGCCGGGAAGGCGGGATTTCCACAGCTTTTCAAAAGCATCGGCGGCACCGACGGTGGCCTGGCTGGCAAAGATGCGGCGCAGGGATTCGTCCGACATGTCCGAACCGATGCGCAGCACGATCCGGCTGGTCTTGAGAAGGTCGGGGTTGTCGATGCGGACTTTCCAGATGTTCTGGGCGTGTCTTGCCACTTGCAGGGCGCGCGACTTCGGCTCGACGTGGCGCAGCGACAGCATCAGCGAGCGCAGCGTATCGGCCAGCGCAGCAAAGGCGGGCTGCGGGTCGAGGTGGTCATAGGCGGGGAGGTCGGAGAGACGGCGAGAGGAGGAGCCATAGGTCGCCATCCGGCCCGCGAGGCCCGCCAGTTCCATGAAGAATTCGGCCGGGTGGTGCAGGTTCTGCGCCAGCATGTGGGCCACGCGGGGACGAGCGGAGTTGGCAAGTTCCAGAAGGAGCAGGTTCTCGATCGACCGGCCCGCGCCGCCCAGCACAAGTTTGCCGTGCGCCTCGGCGATACGGTCAAGGCCGGTGACGACCTCTTGCGCAAGGCCCGCGTACCAGGGGTTGGCCGAAAGACAGAGGGCGGGGGCGAGGTAGCCTTCGGAAATCGCGACAGAGCCTTCGGCGCGCAGCCCCTCGACCCGGGCGACAGGCAGGGCGACGTAACCTGCCCCGTCCTCGCCAGGAAGGATCAGGCGGGCGGCCAGGCGGGCGACCTCAAGCTCTTCGGGTTCGGCGCCGCCACGGATGGCGTCGCGGACAGTCTGGATCACGCCGCGGTAGCGCGAGCCCGCGGGCTCGGCATGGGCGGGGTCGATGGTGGCCGTGCCGGGGCGGTCGATGGGGATGGCAAGGGCGACAAGGCCTGCCATGTCCGGCTTGATCGGCACCGGCGCGGGGGCAGACATGGTGTCGGGGATGGCGAAGGGCGTGCCATCGGGGAAGATGCCCGAGGCAGCGGAAATGGCAACGTGACCGGCATCAAGGGCGGGTTTGTCAAGCGTCAGCGACCGGAAACCCCAGGCCTGCATGGGTGCGGCCTGGAGCGCACCGCGCACCAGGCCCTCGGTATAGCGGTCCTGCTGCTGCAGGTGCTGGGTGCGCAGGAACAGCCCTTCGGACCAGACGACCTTGTTCGTGTCACTCAGTCCCATGTCCTGTCTGTTCCAGTGCCTGCGCGTAAGTCCCCCGCATCACATCGGGGTCAGCTTGATCCCGCCTGCCGTGACGTCAAGCGCGAACGTGACCGAATCGGTCGGCGAGACCGAGGACTTGGCGCGGAACTGCTTTCCGGCCGGGTCACGGAAGCCTGCGACGATGGCGATAAGGGCCGTGGAGGGGTCAAGCGAGACGGTCTTGGTGACCTTTCCGCCTGGCGTGAGCGCGATGGTGTCAGCTTTCACCAGGTCGGCACCCAGCGTGGCGGCGGGGGATTGCAGGCCGAAGAAGTCGGCCCCGTCAAAAGCGCCCGAGCCACGCAATTGCAGGACCTGCAGCGTCAGCGGACGGTCTGCACCATCGGGGCCTGGGTTCATCCCGGCGGTCCCTTGCGCGACAAGGGTCACTGATCCGGGACCAGAGGGGGCGCAGGCCACCAGTACGAGGGCGCTGCCACCGATCAGAAAGGCACGGCGTGGAAACTCATGGGTCATTGGTCTTCTCCCTGTTGCCTTCATATGCGTCGCGGAAATCGGCGCCCACTTCGCCCAGGAACCGGTCTTCGGCGGCGCGGGCGATGTCCTTGTAGCGGTCGGTATAGGCCTTCCAGAGCTTGGCGTTGCGCCCGCCCGACAGCAGGCTTTCCAGCATGCCAAGCTCTTCAAGATCCTTTTCCACCTCGGCTGGATCGAAGCGGTCGATCATCCGGCGGAGTGCGGACTGGATCGCGACCCAGGAACGAAGCTGATGGTCGGCCAGATCGCGGAAGGCACCGTTGATCGCGGTCTCGGGGTCAAGGTAGCCCGGGCCCTGGGGGGTGATGAGAGCCGACAGAGCCTCATTGGTGGTGGCCAGGAATTTCAGCGGATTGACGTCGGTGTTGCTGATCACGGTCTGGGCCACGCGGGCGTTCTGCTTTTCCTTTGCGCGGGCGCGCAGCATCAGCATCAGCCCCTCGACCAGCAGTCGGAAGCGCTGGCCAAGGGCCTCCATTTCGGCGGCGGGGTCGGCGGTTGCCGAGAGGTCGAGACCAAGGCCGCGGAAGAAGGCATCGCGAAGCGCCAAGTCCGAAGCGGCGGGAGCGGACGGGGCGGGCGGCGCTGGAGGCGTGGCTGCCGGTGCATGAGCCACGGGTTCGCCGCGCTGGCGGGTGCGGTTTTCGGCGTCGATGACGGGTGGCACGACGGGCGCCTCGGCGACCGGTCGCGGAGGTTCCGGCGGGGTCGGTGGCGGGGCCTCGGGGGGCGGGGCAGGCTCTGCCACGGGTGGCGGCATGGACCACCAGTCGTTGCTTGCAGTAGCCGGGGTCGCTTGCGGCTGCGGTTCGGGGACGAGGACCTTTGCCGGCGCATCGAAGAAGGACCCGAAGCCGAAGTCGTCGGTCCTGGGAGCGATGGGTTCGGGCACGCTGCCAGCAGGACGTGCGGCAACCGAGCGGTCGAGGGTGAAGGGATCGTCGAAAAGCGGCGGGGGTGCGGCGCGTTCGGTCGTCGTATCATAACGCCGGGCGTCGGTCGGGCCGGTGTCGAAGGGTTGCGGCAGGCCTTGCGGGCGCTGCACCGGTGGCGGAGGCGTCACCGGCTGCGAGAAGAAGTCGTCATGGGTGATCTGGCGCTGCACCGGGGCCTGCGTGCGCGGTGTGGCGACGGGCGCCGGTGCCTCGATCTCGACCCGGATGACGGTATCGCCGACGCGCAGGCGCATTCCGCTTTCCAGACGGGCCGCATTGCCCGGACCAAGAGGCTGGTCCTTGCCATCGATGAATAGACCGCCCCGGCTGGCATCGGTGACGATGAACTGACCTGCTTCGCCGGTGATCACGCAGTGTTTGCGCGAGACATACATGTCGGGGTCGTTGATCTGCCACGAGCATTCAGCACCGCGACCGATGCTGAACTCTCCCCCCGGATGGCGCATCTCGTGCCGCTCTTGCGGGTGGGGGCTGTGCTCGATGACGAGGCGCAGGGTCATGCGGCCTCCTCCTCGACACTGGCAACGCGATAAAGCCGCAGATCGTCGGCGTCCTTTTCCCGCTTGGGCGAAAGCCAGGCGGTGCGACCCAGCTGGCATTTGCCGAGACGGGCGGCAGGGATGTCTTCGCGCGCTAGGACGAGACGGAGGTTGAACTCCATCTCGCGACCCATGGCATGGCGGATCGCATGGCGCAGCCGGTCGGTCAGAGCGGGATCGGCAAGGAAGGCGTTGAAGCGGGACAGGGGCAGCGGGCCGACGCGCAGCTCGACCAGGGTCTGGCGCTGAAAACTGCGGGCGCCAACTACGGCCGATCGGCCAAGCTGGGCATGGGCGCGGCCAAGGCGCGATTGCAGGCGAGGCGGGATGGTTGTCCAGGTGCCGAGAAATTCGACCAGCGAGACCGGGGCTTCAAGCACATCGCCCAGATAGCGGGTCAGCCGCTCGACGCTGTAGACCTGACGACCCAGTGACGTGGCGTGGCGCAGCTTCAGCCGGGTTTGGGTGTCTGGCCCCGCAGGCATCGTCCCCGGAAGGCCAACACCGGCCAAGGCCTCGATCAGTGCACGGACCCGACCGGCGTCGTCGTGTTCGATCTGGACTTCCGGGCGTGCGTCCGCCCAGGCGCGCCAGTAGAGCGCCATCATCCGGTGCTGGAGAAGGTTGCAGAAATCAAGAAAGGTCGTGTCCGAGGCCGCATCGCTGCCATCCGTGAACCAGCGGTCGGACAGCCGACCGAGAACCCAGCGGGTGAGGTGGAGGGGCATTGCGCCCTCCGGGCCAAGAAGGCCCAGCACTTCGACTTCGACCCTGGACGGATTGCCCGGGGTGAAACCGGCAACATCGCGGGTGCCAAAGGTCAGCCGGGCGCGCTGACCCAGGCGGGCAGGCTCACGCGAGGGGCCGCCCGATCGGCCGAAACGCGCGCCGTCGCGTTCGAGCCTGCGCAGAAGCTCGAAGAAACCCATGGTTTCGGGTGACGGCACATCTCCGGTCAGATCAGGGCGCGGTTGCCCGGCGTCATCGGCCACGACACGTCCTCCTGTCTTTGCATGAGATGGGTCTTTGTGCGCACGAAGGAATTGATCGCTGCGTGGCGGGCGAAAAGCTGGTTGAGGAGCGCCGAGAGAAGCAGCGAAGAGCCGCCGGCAAGGGCGGTTTCCTCGACGTCGAGAATGATCTCGACCCCATGGCCAAAGCATATCGGGCCGGGAATGCCCAGACGCTCGACGACCTGGCGCGAGCGGACCCGGGTGATCGATCGGGCGTGTCGAGCAAGGGCTGGATCACCGCGCCCGGCGTATAGGTCCAGCATCGCGCGCAACGGTTCCGCGTCCTGGCCAGGTTCGGCAAGCGACAGGTGGTTGAGCGACAACTGCGCGACCAGCCGCCAGGCCAGATCGTCAAGCTGGCTTTCTCCGCCCGAGACGATGTTCGGAAGGGCGGACGCGACCGAACCGCGCGGACGGCGGAAGGGGGCAAGAAGCTCGATCCGGCCGACGGGGTCGCCGGTTTCCAGGGACAGCTTGGGGCTGTCATCCAGGATCGGCAGATCGCGGTTGGTGCACAGCGCCCGGATGTCGAGCCGGCGGATTGCCTTGGTCACGGTCGCATCAGCAGGCCGGGCGATGGAGAGGAAAAGATCGTCGCCCGCATAGCTGGTTCGGGTCTGGCCGCGACGAAGCTCGTCTTCGCCCGGGCGGCGAGGACGGCGTTCGGTCGTGTAGACGAGGCCCGACCCCCGGTGCTGGCCGACCGAATAGAGCGGCTCGACCGTGGCCTCGGGACCGTCGCTGTCGGCATCCTCGACATGGGTCAGGCGATAGATCTCGAAATCGCGCGGACGGGTGCGGTCGGCATGAACGACATGGGCGGCCGAGCGGCCGTCGACCTCGATCACGTTGCACTCTTTCTCGAAGAGATTGACAAGCGGCGTGGCAAAGAGGCGGAAGTCCTTGGCAGCAATGTCGGACAATTCGGGCCGCGCGGCATCGAGGTAGAGGACGATTTCGCAGGGGCCAGCGGTGCAGGCGCGCAGAGCAGGGTTCAGGCCGTCAAGCCGCAGGAAATGGAAGCGGTCCGGCATCAGGAAATATTCCCGCATGAGCCGGTAGCCCTCAAACGACGGGCGAACACGCGGAAGAAGACCTTCGCGGTCAGTCACGCCGACAAGCGACGGGCCGGAAAGCGGATGCGCCGACCCTTTCGGCGGACGGGCGATGGCGGCAAGGCCATGGCCGAAAATCGCGTCGAAGATCGCGCCACCGCGGCTGCCGCCGGTGAACCAGAGGTCCAGCCGGTCAAGGCCAAGTTCGGCCAGGCTGCCGGGACCGACGCGCGAGAGCGTGAAGCGGATCGCCGCTTCGGCCTCGGGGCGGTCGAGGCCAGCCGCATTCATCGTTCCCTTGTCCTGCAGGTATTCGACCTTCTCCAGCGCGATGGGCCACAGCGTCACATCCTGCGCTGTCGTAAAGGTGGCGCGGGTGGAAATACCTTCGCGGTAGGCCGCAACGCAGCGGGTGCCGCGCTGGACGGTATGGCCGTCGAGCATGGTCTGGACCTGGGGACCGGGATGCAGGACCGCCATGGTCATCGCCGGCGCTGGGCAGACGAGGTCGGGGTAAAGCTCGTCCAGAAGATTGCGGACGTAACGGCTGCTTTCGGCATCGACCTTGAGCCGGGTCCGGGCAGAAAGATAGGCGACGCCTTCCAGCAGGCGTTCGACATAGGGATCGGGGCAGGGAACCGAGTCGAGCGACAGGTTGCGCGCGACGGTCGGGTGCAGTGCGGCAAACTCGGACGCAAGCTCGCGGATATGGGCAAGTTCGTCTTCGTAATAGCTGAGGAAGTTGCGGTCCATCACGCGTCCTCGACCGCTGTGGTGGCGCGACCGTTGTCGAGATCGATCATCGTCGACAGGCGCAGACGTTCGGCGACGGGCGAGAGCATCAGCATCGCGTCGACCTCGATCTTCAGGCCGGTGCGTTCGCCTTGCGAGACCTTGACCCGGATCGTGTCCCGCTTGAGCCGTGGCTCGAAGACCGCGATCACCTCACGCAGCTCCTTGGCAAGGGCCGCAAGGTCGAAGTCGGTGATCGAGCGGCCGGAAAAGGACGGGACCCCGTAGTTCAGGACCGACCGGCGGACATGCGGGAAGTCACCGATCATATCCTGCGGGGTCTCAAATCCCTTTCGCTCGAGATCGGTCAGTTGCAGGCCTGATTCGAAACGTTCGACGTTGAAGAGCGCCTCGATGTCGCGGCGAACGGCTTCGCGCAGGACCGAGGCATTCACCACGATACCGCGTTCCTCCAGAAAAGCGCGGCGGGCCATCTGGGTGAGGAAAAGGTGCAGGTCGCGGCGGGTGTCGGCGTCGATTTCCGTGTCGGCCTCGATGGCGCGGGCCCCGCCGGCCAGCACTTTCTCGACCGTGCCGGGACCGACGCGGGCCACAAGATCGGCACGCTGCCGGTCGGTTTCCGAGACGATACCGGGCAAGTCATCGACGAGGCGGTCCCAAAGACTTGGCTGGACCGCCTCGGTCCGGGATTGAAGGATCGGATCAGCCAAACCTGGTGCCCTTTCCCGATCTTGGGGGCCGTTTGAGCCTAGGCCCCTGCGACGATGTCATATTCAAATTCGTGCTCGCCGCCCGCAGAGTGATCGCTGGCCTGCTCGATGTAGAGGACCTTGAGCTTGTTGAAGACGATGCCGACCGATTCCATCGGCGGAGAGTCGTCGCCGCTGCCCTGGCCGCTGAACTGATAGGATTCGATCATGCAGTCCGACAGGGTGATGGTCAGGTAATCAAGGTGCGTCTCGCCCGAGTCCTTGCGCAGCGTCACGATGATTTCGGGGAGGGCCGTGGCAAGCAGGACCGCCTGCGCCAGGTAGGGGGAAGACTTGTCGTAAAGCTTGGTGATGACCAGCGAGCTGATCGTCGGCATGCCGGTGCTGCGTCCGACGCCCGGCGTATTGGTCACCGGCCGCACGGCCCCCCACTGAAGCGAGGAGATGATGATCTCGTCTTCGTGGTCCTTCCTGCCGCTTTCCCCCGGAATTTCTTCGATCTTCATATAACCGGAAACAGCCATTTCCTTACCCTTTCATGTGCAAAATTGCGGGAATCTTAAGGTATTCACTTGCTCTTTACCGACGGTAACTCGGAGACGAGCCGGAGGCTCGCGTTGATGCCTTCGAGTTGGTAATGCGGGCGCAGGTAGAAGCGCGCGTTGTAATATCCGGGGCGCCCTTCGACGGAATCGACCTGCACCTCGGCCTTGGCCAACGGCCGTTTCGCCTTGGCCTTGTCATCCGCCATTGCCGTGTTCGACAGCACATAGCGGTTGATCCATTCCGACAGCCAGATCTGCATGTCGGCGCGTTCCTTGAACGTGCCTACCTTGTCGCGCGCCATGGCCTTCAGGTAGTGCGCGAAGCGGCTGACCGGGAAGAGATAGGGCAGGTTGGCCGAAAGCCTTTCGTTGGCCTGGGCATCCGGGTCGACCAGTCGGCCGGCACGGGCTTCGTCGTCCTGCAGGCTGTGCGCCCCGATGAAGGCGGCAATGTCGGTGTTCTTGCGGTGCAGGATCGGCATGAAGCCGAGCTTGGCAAGTTCCGCCTCGCGCCGGTCGTCGATGGCGATTTCGGTCGGGCATTTCATCGCGATCGAGCCATCGTCGGTCGGGAAGCTGTGAACCGGGAGGTTGATGACCGAGCCGCCGGATTCGACGCCGCGGATCTGGCTGCCCCAGCCGTAAAGCTTGTGGCTGCGGTTGATGTTCACGCCCATCGCGAAGGCCGCGTTCATCCAGACATAGTGGTCGTGCTTGCCGTCAAGCTCTTCCTCGAAGGCGAAGCCCTTCACCGGGATCGTCGCTGCTCCATAGGGCAGGCGGGCAAGGACTCGCGGCATGGTCAGGCCGATGTAGCGGGCGTCTTCCGATTCTCGCAGTGACTGCCAGCTGGCGTAGTCGGGCGAGGACACGATCTGCTGCAGATCCTGCGGGTTGGGCAGTTCCTGCCAGCTTTGCATCCGGAAGAGCTGCGGGGCCGCAGCCGCGATGAAGGGCGCATGCGCCGAGGCACATATGCCCGACATGTTGCGCAGAAGGCCCACGTCGCGGGGGTGGTGGCTGAACTCATAGGCCCCGATGATCGCGCCGAAAGGTTCGCCGCCGAACATGGAATATTCGTCCGAGTAGAGCCGCTTGAAGATGGGGGACTGGTCCCACATCTGGCCCTCGAAATCTTCCAGAGTGTCGGCGAGCTGGTCCTTGGTGATGTTCATCACCCGGATCTTCAGCTTCTGGTCGGTTTCGGTGTTGTTGACCAGATAATGCAGCCCACGCCAGGTGCCCTCGATCTCGCGCACTTCGGGGGCGTGCATGATCTCGTTCATCTGGGTGGTGAGCAGGGCATCGATCCCGGCAATCAGGTTCTTGATCGACTTGACTGCATTGCCAGAGATGGTGGCCGTGCCCGAGCGTTCGGTCGCGGCAAGAGCCAGGTTCTGCACCAGTTTCTGGAGCTTCTGGCTTTCGTCATCCTTGACCCGGAAATCCTTTTCCAGCAGGTCGCTGAATTCGCCAAGGTCGATGGCCTGGGCTTCGGCGGCACCGGCAGAGCCTTGCTTTTCCTGTTCGGCCATGGCTCAGCCCTCCTTCTTCGTGGCTTCTTCGGCGACCTGCTGCAGCAGGGGCTCGTTCTGCAGAAGCTGGGCAATGCGTTTTTCGGCGTTCACCTTGCCGTCCATGTAGCCCAGGAGCTCTTCAAGCTGACGACGCATCTTCAGAAGCTCAGCCAGCGCGGGGACCTGTTCGGCCACCTTGTCGGGCGTGAAGTCCGACATGTTCTTGAACGTCAGGTCGACGAACATCTCGTCGTCCGCTGCGCCGTCCTTGCCCGGAAGCCGGTTCGGAACGCGGGCTTTCACGCGCGGGGCGAGGGCTTCCATGAACTTGCCGAAGCGGCCAGCGTCGACGTCGACGAAGGCGCGGTCATTGACGGGCTTCATCGCTTCCTTGGTTTCGGATTTGCCGGCCAGGTCGGCCATCACGCCCATGACGAAAGGCAACTCGATGGTGGTCGGGCTGCCGTAGTGTTCGACGTCGTAGGCAATCTGCACCCGCGGGGCGCGGTTGCGCTCGATCACCTTTGC
Source organism: Tabrizicola sp. (assembly GCA_016792685.1). Classification (GTDB taxonomy): domain Bacteria; phylum Pseudomonadota; class Alphaproteobacteria; order Rhodobacterales; family Rhodobacteraceae; genus Tabrizicola. Next base: position 35,843 of record JAEULQ010000129.1, read on the forward strand.
CTTGCTTTCACTTGCCATGTCTCAGAGCTCTCCTGACTTTGTGCGGCCTATTGCGAAGCCGATTTCTTGTCGTCGACGCCGGCGACGTTCTTGAATTCCTTCATCCCGCTCGGGGCGATTTCCTCCATCAGCTGCAGGAAGTTCATCGGCACCATCTTCCGCATCCGACGGGCCAGATGCGGGATCGGGCTGGAAGGTTCGGTGCGTTCGTAGAAATCGATGATCATGTCGAGGCAACGCTCGACATCGCGGCGCGAGTTGACGGCGCCGGGGATGCCGCCGGTCGCGGACGCCGGATGCGCGCCGTTCGTACCGGCAGGGGCAGCCATGGGTTCAGACATTGCGGTCACCTCGGGGGCAGGCGCGCCGGAGGTCGCTTGCGCCTGGGGGGCGGTCAGCGAAACCAGGGCACGCGACAGGACCTTGTCCAGCTCCTTGAACTTTACGCCGACGCCATTTTCGCCAACGCGTGCCGTCAGGGCGTTTTCCAGCGTGGCCAGGGCGGCACGAGCAGATTCGACCGACTGGATAAGGCTGGCCATTTCCTCGGGCCGTTCGATGGCCTGCGCCTTGCATGCGGTGGCAACGCGGGTCACCCGGGCATCATGGCGCGACAGGTATTCGGCCACCTCCTTGTCGCCGAGCCCCGAAGGAAGCTCGGCCTGCGCCTGATTGCGCGACAGGCCGCCGGCGCAAAGGTCGCCGACCGTGATCGCGCCCAGACCGCGCGGGCTGAGGACGACGGTGAATTCCAGGTCGCAAAGCAGGCCGTTGTCCGCGTTTTCCAGCTGAAAGAGCGAGTTGATCCGGCGAACTGCCGCTTCTCGCGGCGACGGGCTTTCCCGCAGGACCGGATGAACACTGTCCCAGTACTGCTCGACCGTCGCGGTAAGCAGCCCCAGGCCGCGTTCGAGCCCTTCGAAGCCCTCCGCATTGGCCAAGGCCCGGGCAACGATGACCAGAAGGCGGATGTCACGGCCGGATTGGGCAAGCTCTGCGGACTGGGCGAGGATTCCGGGCCAGTCGATGGTCACGCTTCCGGTACCGCCGGTCCGGACATTTTCCAGCCGGAAGCTTCGGGCGGCGGGCTCCAGCAGCCGCTCGACGGCATGAAAACGCGGGTCGTTTCTCAGTTCCGATCCGGAGGCACTTTCGTCGCCCAACCGAACCAGGAACGGTTCAAGTTCCATCCCAGTCCAAAGCCTTCTGTAAAAACACACGAAAAACGAATTCTATGCGGCAAGTCTTGCACCTTGCCGTCTAAAGTCAAGGTCTTGCATCTATGACCCTGCTTGCAACAGCCACGATGTTTCCGGGGTTTCGGGCGATCTCGGCCTGCAGTTCGTCGGCCAGTCCCCCGACGGAAAGCGTCGCGGGCAAGCGTGTGCCGAAAAGGGCGGTCTTCGACAGGATGGCAATGATCTCGGACTTGCCGAAATTGGCAGCGTCGACGGTGATCATGAATTCGCCCCGCTTTGCCTTGATATCCTCCAGACTGTGCAGGACGCGCACCCGACGGAGGCCGTCGACAACCGTCCCGATCTTCTCGAGGTCGTGTTCGGGCTGCTTCTCGTTCGGCAGCAGGCTGAAGACCTGATTGGTGTTGTCGACCACCAGGACCCAAAGTGAGAGATTGCTCAGGTTTGGCGGGACCAGGATTTCGACGATCGGGTTGTCACCCGGATGATAGATGCCCGAAAGGTTGACCTCTCCCGTTGCGCCGTCACCGAACCAGACCACCGCGTCGCCTGGGCCAACCGGCGGCAGGACTTTGCGGACGGTGCAGAGGTCCTTGTTGAGGATCACGACATCCAACCGCACGGACCGGTCGCCGACAATGCTTTCCAGGGCCGTCTGCAGGGTATCGCGGGCTTCGATCGATTCCATTGCGCCGGTCACGACGATCGTGTCGCCAAGGGCGTAGATCTGCAGCGGGCCCCTGTCGGGCGTAAGCGGCCCACAAAGCGCAAAGGGCGCCAGAGCGTCCAGAACGGCCTCGCTTTGCAGCTTGCGCGGGCCAACGGTAAGCTCAAGGTTGGCCTTGATGCCGGCACGCGTGGCCCAGTCGGCAAGTGCCGTCTGCTTTTCGTCGGCCTGAGCACCCGAGTCGGCGATGCCGCTTAGGGAGGCAGTGTTGTCAGTAACGGTCAGCGTCCATTCCGGAAGACCCTGAAGGATTGCGAAGAGGTCGGACACCGAGCCAATCCAGCGGTCGTCCGGCACGCCCTTGGCGATGGGCAGGGCATCTTCGGCGACCGTGGCCCCGGTGGCCGCGGCAAAGGCCTGACGCAGACGAAGGGCGGCTTCGGCGTCGGGCGCATTGCCCGACAAGGCCGATCCATCCGGTCCGAAGCTGGCGGTCAGCCGGTAGGGGGATGCGACCGGAATTGGGTTGAGGTAGGGCTCCATAAGCCCCGCGTACCAGGCCCCGCCGCCGATAAGCCCCAGCAAGAGGACGAAAAGCAGCGCAAAGGTTCCACCCCGGCCTTTCCGCTCGACCTGCCCGCCGTCCGGGGGCGCCTGGCGGCCGCCACGGGTAGAAACCGGGCGCAGGGACTGGTTCAGGCGGGCGACAACCGCCTCGGCGCTGGGCGCGCGGTCGGCAAGCGAAGGCGCCGTCAGCCAGTCGATCAGGCCTTTCAGCGGTTCGGGCACGCCCTCGGTATCGAGGCGCGACTGCTTGCGGCGGACGATCTCGCCCGGGGTTGATCCGCTGAACGGGATCTGACCGCGGTAGGCCGCCAGAAGCGTTGCGCCCAGCGCGTAAAGGTCGGACCGTTTCTCGGCCCGGCCATCCAGCTGTTCGGGAGCGGCATATTCGTATTTGCCCGCAAACTCGTTGCCGACAATGGTCTTCGCGCCGGCCGAGGTGTCCTTGGCGATGCCGAAGTCGATGATGGTCGCCTTTTCGGCCGCCCCGTCGCGCAGGACCACATTGTCCGGAGACAGGTCGCGGTGGACAATCCCGTGTCCATGCGCCGCCACCAGCCCTTCGGCCACGCGGTGGGCAATGATCATCAGCTCACGCGGGTCCATCCGACGATGCATCATCACGTCGTTCATCGAGGGGCCGTCGATGAAGTCCATCACCAGGAAGACATGGCCCTGATCCGACCGCGAGCATTCGGTGTAGCGCACAACGGCGTCGTTCAGGACGTCGCGCATCTGCTCTTCGCGCTTCATCAGCTCGATATAGTCGTCGTTGCCGGAAAACTGCGCGTTCAACGCCTTGATCGCGACAATCCGCCCGGAGATCTGGTTTCTTGCCCGGTAGACTTCGCCAGTGCCACCGCGGCCCAGCACACCCTCGATCTCGTAGGTGTGGTTCAGGACCTGACCCTGACGGAAGATGTCGCCCGGCAGCCGGTCGATCATTCTGTCACCCCGCCGCCGACCAGGGTCTGGAGTCCACTACCGGCAAGGTCAGCAAAACATTCGCCATGGGAAAATTTCCGGATTAGACTGGCCTTGCGGAAAAACCTGCGTCTTTCCGTTCTGATGAGCAAGCATATTCAAGAAATTCGGTTGAGGGGAAGGATTATGGCCCCACGCGGCGGAACAGAGACGATCAAGCGGAAAGAGCTTGTCGGCAAGTTGAATCCCGTATGCCTGAAGGCGTTCTCGGCGGCGGCACAGGCTGCGAAGTCACGCGGCAACCCATACGTCGAGCTGGTGCATTTCATCGAGACACTGTCGCAGTCTGCCCGGTCGGACTTCGAGATTCTCTGCGCCTCGGCCGGGGTCGATGCCTCGAAGCTGGCGGCCGACATCACCCGGGCAGTGGATGCGCTCCCGCATGGGGCGGGCTCGGTCGAGGAGTTCTCGGACCATATCTTCCGGGCAATCCAGGAGGGCTGGACCTTCGGCAGCCTGGAATTCGGCGATGACACAGTGCGGTCGGCCTACATCCTGCTCGGGGCCTTGAAGGTGCCGGTGCTGGAGGGGCTGCTATTCAAGATCAGCCTGGAGTTCGACAAGATCGATCCAGCCTCGATGTCCGGACAGCTTGGAGATCTGCTGGCAGAGTCGGTGGAGGCTGCGAAGCCCACAGGCGAGGCTCCGAAGGCCAAGCAGGCCCCCGGCGGAAAGTCTGCGCTGGACCAGTATGCCACGAACCTGACGGAGCGAGCCCGGGCGGGCAAGATCGACCCGGTGATCGGGCGTGACCCGGAGATCCGCCAGATCATCGACATCCTGATGCGTCGCCGCCAGAACAACCCGATTCTCACCGGCGAGGCGGGTGTGGGCAAGACCGCCGTGGTCGAGGGCTTTGCCCTGCGGCTGGCGCGCGGCGACGTGCCGCCGCAGCTGAAGGCGGTGGAGCTTCATATGCTGGACGTCGGCCTGATGCAGGCGGGCGCCTCGGTGAAGGGGGAGTTCGAAAAGCGGCTGAAGCAGGTGATCGACGAGGTGCAGTCCTCCGAAAAGCCGATCATCCTCTTCATCGATGAGGCGCATACGCTGATCGGCGCCGGAGGAGCGGCGGGAACAGGGGACGCCGCGAACTTGCTGAAGCCCGCGCTGGCGCGGGGCGAGTTGCGTACCGTCGCGGCCACGACCTGGTCGGAATACAAGGAGCATATCGAGAAGGACCCCGCCCTCACCCGCCGCTTCCAGGTGGTGAAGGTCGAGGAGCCTTCGGAAGAAGCCGCTGTCCGCATGCTCCGCGGCGTGGCGGGCGTGCTGGAGAAGCACCACAAGGTCGAAATCCTGGATGAGGCGATCGAGGCGGCAGTGACGCTGTCGCACCGCTATATCCCGTCGCGGCAGCTTCCCGACAAGGCGATCAGCCTTCTGGATACGGCCTGCGCCCGCGTCGCCGTCTCGCAGCATGCGACACCGGCTGAGGTCGAGGATATCGAACGCCGTCTCTCCTCGCTGGAGGTCGAACAGGGGATCATCAGCCGCGAAGAAGCCATCGGCATCGAGGTCGGCGAGCGCAAGTCCGAGGTGGAAGCCGCGCTTGCCAAGGCAACAACCGAACTGGAGGCCGCAAAGGCCCGCTGGGACTCGGAAAAGGCATTGGTGGATGAGGTCCTGTCGCTGCGCGCCACGCTGCGGGGCGCAGGCCAGCCCGTGGACGAAACCGGGGTGACCGGCGAGACCCCACCCGAAGGCAGCGAAGAGACCGCCGAGCCGGAGGCCCTGACCCCCGAAGCCCGTACCGAAATGCTGACGACCCTCCGCGCCCGGATGGCCACGCTGGCCGAGGCGCAGGGGGAACGGCCGCTGATCCTTCCCGCAGTGGACCGGCTGGCGATTGGGGCGATTGTCCAGGACTGGACCGGCATCCCGATGGGCCGAATGCTCGCCAGCCAGACCGAGCGTGCGCTGCAGCTGGCGGGGACGCTGTCAGAACGCGTTGTGGGTCAGGACCATGCCATGGGCATGATCGCGAACCGCATCCAGACCTCATACGCGGGTCTTGGCGCGCCAGAGAAGCCGATCGGGGTTTTCATGCTTTGCGGGCCTTCGGGCGTCGGCAAGACCGAGACCGCGCTCGCGCTGGCCGAGACGCTGTATGGCGGTGAGCAGAACCTGATCTCGATCAACATGAGCGAGTTTCAGGAGGCCCACACCGTCTCCACTCTGAAGGGCGCGCCACCCGGCTATGTCGGCTACGGCAAGGGCGGCATCCTGACCGAGGCCGTCCGCCGCCGCCCCTATTCGGTGATCCTCCTGGACGAGGTCGAGAAGGCCCACCCCGACGTGCATGAGATCTTCTTCCAGGTCTTCGACAAGGGGATGATGGACGACAGTGAGGGCCGGAGGATCGACTTCAAGAACACGCTGATCCTGCTGACTTCGAACGTCGGCTCCGAGGAGATCATGGCGATGACCGAGGACGGCAAGTCCGGCGCCGATCTGGAGGAACTGACCGCATCGCTTCGTGCGCCGCTGCTGAAGGTCTTCCCGGCCGCTCTTCTGGGCCGGGTGGTGACGATCCCCTATTACCCGCTTTCGGATGCGATGATCGAAGCGATCGCGGGCCACAAGCTCCGCGGTATTGCCCGCCGGCTGGAGGCGGGACACGGGGCGGAACTGGTGATCGGCGAGGGCGTGATGGCCACGATCAAGGCCCGCTGCACGGAAATCGAAAGCGGCGGCCGGATGATCGACGCGATCCTGACGAACACGCTTTTGCCAGAGCTTTCCCGCCAGGTCCTGAACCGCAAGCTGGAGGGGGCCGAACTGACCCGGGTGACGGTGACCGGCTCGGACGCCGGGTTCGCCTATGCCTTCGAATAGGGAGTGTTGTGATGCATGACGGAACCTTTCTGGGCCTGCAGGGCGTCCACCGCGCCGAGATCATCGGCTTCGGGCCGGACAGCCGGGCGCAGGTTCTGATCCCAGCCTTGGGTGAAACCCCGCTGCTGGCGCAATCACTGGTCCCGATCCCCGCGGCGGCCGTGGGGCGGTTGGCGGCAGTGACGATGATGGACGACCAGCCGCTGATCCTGGGTCTGATCCAGCCCCTGGTTCCCGAGGTCGAGGCCGACGGCGAGAAACTGGTCCTCGAGGCCCGCCGCGAGATGATCCTGCGCTGCGGGAAGGCGTCGATCACGATGACGGCGGACGGAAGGGTGACGATCCGGGGGACCCAGGTCCTGAGCCGCTCCGACGGCCCGAACCGGGTACAGGGGGCAAGCGTTCAGTTGAATTGAGGGTGGGGGTGTCCATGCCGGACGCATTTTCAAGCATTTAAGACGATACGGTTCATGTTCCCGCGTTAATGTGGGTTTAGCCTTTTCCCGCAGGTTGGAACGAGGCGTTCATACCGATGGGAGGGGGGTCCGCACTCGCAGGTAACGGTTCCGACCGATCTGCCGATTGACGTGGTCGATCAAGTCTCGCAGGGCGTCTGGCAGCAACCTGCTCACACTTGGAACCAGTTCCGTCGGACCTACAGGCGTACCGTAGCTGAAATGCGGATCAAAGACCGACCGGTAGGACACCACCGGCCCGACATGGTGTTCTTCAAGACTGGCCCATGCAAAGTCCAACCATTCTGTAAGGCCGGGCGCATCCTGACTGTCGGCAATGTACTGCGCAAGATGAACTTGCCAGCAGACACGATCCGCAAATCTACGGTCTTCTTCGGCCTCGAAAACAGTGTCGTTGACCACAAGCATCGCCGCCCGCAGAACGCCGTTATCTGGGCCCGCCCATTCGTCGTGAGCAAGCTCGGCATATTCGACCGCATTGGGGGTCAGCATCGACGTCCAAGCTGCATCAAAATAGTCCCGCGCGTCGTCAATTCGGCTGGCCGACGACAACCGGGTCGCGATCCATTCGCCAAGGCCGATGCAAAGTGCGCGGCAACCGGTTCCCGTCAACTTTCCCGCTCTTGCAAGCAGATTAGGCGAAGTGAAGTAGAAGTAATCCGTATAGGCCCATTGGTCCCACGCATATCTGATCGCTTTCGGCTGGCGAAAATCCTGGCGCGAAAGAAAGTAGGCGGAGAGCGCGCTCATGGCGTCATTCGATACGGAGTTCCGGTGAATCGTCTTGCAATCATCTCGTCCGGCGACCGCAGGTAGGGATTGTGCAAAGTTCCGGCCTGTTCCAGGATCTCTGCAACTTCGGCGCGGTTCCGGGCCTGATCAAACGGTAATCCTGGCAAGAGCGCAGATGGCCCAAGCGGCTGTCCGATTGCCCGACACGCCTCGGCATTATAGACTTCTTCCGGTGATCCGTCAGGTAACGGTTCCTTCCGAGAATCCAGAAACGGGGCATTCTGATCGAGTGCGAAAATCGCACCTTCGACCCATCGGTCGTAAGACTTGTCGCCAGCGGGCATAATATGTCGGGTCAAATGAATGATCTGCGCCGTCTCGATCGTTGGCGGATAGACGGGCCACATGTCGTCGAACGAAAACAAGTCCTGGCAGAGCGCCCACGGATAGACCTCGATAACGGCTTCCGGAAGCGGCATTCCGTCGGTTTGCGGGAAGAAGCCGAACTCCGCCGCGACAATGAAGTAGCGGGGATCCACCTGGAAACAGAAAATCGCTTCGGCCAGTTGGGCCAGGCGTGCCCCTTCTGGAAACGCCTGAAGCCGCGCCGAGGCCCATGCCACAGACCCCGCGACGATCGAAAGCAATGCTGCGGAGGTCTTGAGTTCCAGCGACTTGCGAAGGGGGGTGTAGTGGTGCGGACCCAGGTGCTTCGAAGTGCCCTTCCAGTCCTTGTCCAACGGGCGTGTTCCGACGTCTGCTGGAATTCCCCAGATCTTGCTGGCCTGCGTAACATACATTGTCGCACCTCACTTCTTTTTCTTCGGTGGGCATTGCGGCTTCGGCTTGTTGCTTTTCGCATCGCAGATGTAGATCTGCTCGACGCAGGCGCAGACCTTGTTGATCGTTTCCTGGCAAACCGGACAGGGCAGGTCCGGCTTACCGCCGTTGTCACCAGAGGCCGGGTAGGAAATGGCAAAGGTGATGATCGAGGGTGGATTCTTCTTCCAGTCTATCTTGTTCAGGATGTTCATTTCGGCATGCCGGGAATGGCGTCCAGTCGGGTGCACAATGGCAGGACTGCCACCGCAGGCCTTTGATTTCGTGGGCTCGTATGCCTTGTAATTGTTGACCGTGTCGGTTGGATATTGCCGATCCGACACGCGTTTCAAGCGGTCCGCCAGAAGCTGGTTGCTGCATCCGAAGCTTTGGCCGCCGGGCGAAGTGATGGCCGTGGCAAGAGTTCCCGACTCGGAATTTGTTTCAAGCGAAGCGCTCTGGAACGCCGGGGCTTCGGCTTCGACCTGCTGCTGCACTACATCGCGATCTTCGTTCAGTGTCGTGCGCATCGCCTTGCAATCGGCGGTAGTGGGTGGCTCCGGCGGGGCTGGCTTGTCAATGCTGGCGTTAAAGCCGCTACCCGGATTGGAATGGTTTGTGGATGTGAGATCAGTAAACCGATTGGCCCCGCCGCCCTCGAAGATTACGTCAAAGGAATAGGCTTCGAACTTCAGCGGGCCGGTGATGTTGTGCGTGACGACACTGGCGCCGAAGCTGCGGGTGGCGGGCTCGTCGCCGGTGATTTTCGAGTACTTCGAGGCGTTCTTCTTGCCTGCCTCCTTGCCCTTGATGAAGACGCTGGTGCAGCCGTCGGTCGTGTCGGAGGCGTTGCCGAAGTTCGGATAGGGGATCGGCACCGGACCGGCGGGGGGCGGGGGCGGGGACAGGCAAACGTCGGGCATCGCCGCCAGGGTCTTGTTGTCGGTGGCCTTGCCAGAGACCCCCAGGCCGTTTGCAAAGACGCTCATGCCCGCATCTCCGCCGTCAGGGCCACGCGGCGACCGTCGTCTTCGCCGGCGAAGCACAGGGCGCGGTTCTGCGGCAGAAGGCCTGCGCGGCCCATCTCGTAGGCCCAGGCCAGTTGCGCAGGCATCAGGGCAGCGCCGATTTCGCCCATGTATTCGATCAGGTTCCAGTGTTCGACATATCCGCGCGGGCGGCGGGAGTGGCCTTCGGGCGGCGCGCGGTCGAGGCGCATCTGGGCCATCATCTGCTCCTTGAACTTGAAATGCTCGCCGTTCAGATCGCCAATCAATGCCGGGAAATCATAGAACGGAATGCCACTTGCCGCCAGCGCCGAGCGGATGGCGCGGGTCAGCCCCTCGCCGGTCACCGCAGCCTCGCGCGAGCCGCCGTCTCGACCGGGCTCCATGCCGGTGCCCATGCCGGTGATGGCAAGCTCTGGCCCCTGCGTGGCGCCGCTGCGGGCGACAAGGATCGCGGCCCCGGCTTCGCCCACGGTGAAGCCCGAGGTATTGGTGCCGCAAAGCAGACGGTTCCGGTCGATGTAATGCGTGACGATCGCCTGGCGCAGCAGGCTTTCGACGCCGACAAGGATCTGGAGCGGATAGCGGTCGGCCTGTCGTGCGGCGGTGGCAAGCAGATGCGGCAGGCCCGAGCGACCGCCGCCGATGACGCCAGAACCCGGCGGCAGGGGGCGGCCAAGCTTGCGGGCAAGGCCGTCCATCACCAGGGTCTCAAGCTCGGCGGGGCGGGCGGGGCGGTCCTTCGGGGCGACGGTGACGAGGATCGGTATCTCGGTCGCCGGACGACGGAGTGCGGCCGGAAGCTGTGCGACCTGGGCCAGGCACTCCTCGATCGGCGGTGTGGCGAGGTCGGGCAGAAAGGTCGGACCCTCCCACCACTGGTGCGCGGCGACGCGGAAGCAGTTGAGGTTTGCGCCGACGGTCGGGTCCAAGAGATTGCCGGTCTCGGACCCGATGATCTGACCGCGGATGCTGGCGATGGACGAGGGCCCGTCATGCCCCAGCGCCGACCAGATGCCGTAGCCAACGACCGAGAGACCGGGGGAGATGCCCTTTTCAGCCATTCGGGCCCCCTTTCACGCCACCCGGCCAGTGCGTCGCGCCTTCTAGCGGGCGTTCGATCACAATGGCGCGGTCGAACTCGAAAAGGTCACGCTCGGCGGTGATACGGGTGCGCCAGGTCAGGCACATGCGCCGCGTCTCCGGCAAGAGCAGCACAGTGTCGAGGTTGGCGATCCGCTGCGTGACGCGTCCGGACTTGCGTTCGAAGGTCACGACAATCTGGGTCCGGGGGACTTCGCCTGACAGACGACCCTCGGGCGAGAGGTTGACGATCTCGATCGGCTCGCCACCGATCGGATAGGGGATCTGCTGGTCGGGGGCCGAGGCCTGGAAATAGCGGTCGTCGAAGTCCATCGGCAAGAGCGGCACGCGGTTGTCCAGCCAGGCCTCGTCATAGGTTCCGGCATATTGTCGCCGGGGCAGCCAGGTACGGCCGAGGGGGCCGAAGGCCATGGGTGGAAAGCCGCCGTCCGGCGAGACGGCGTCACGCCCGAATTCCGATGTCTGCGCCAGGGGCAGCCCCTCGCGGTTCACCGAGTTCGGGTAGTAGCCGAGACCTACCGGATTCTCTTGCCAGGTCTTGGCGAGGGCCGGGTTCTCGGCTTCGGGATCGGATCCGCCATAGGCATGGTCATAGCCGATGTCCTGGGTGAGGAACGGCCGCTTTTCCGAAGGCTGGTGACCTGCCGCGCCGCGCAGCCAGATGCGGCTGCCATGGACCGTGAACTTCTTGGCCCACTGGCCCAGTCGGATGCCGACATCGACCGTGGTTGCCGGTTCGCCGCGCGGGGCATGCGCGCGGGAGTGGCAGAGCACGTCGCAGCGCGGACGGAAATGCGCAAAGTCGGTTTCGAATACCGGAGCGTCCCAGGCCGGATCGGCGCCGAAGACGTCGGCCTCGATCAGCGGCAGTTGAACCGGGGCCACGAGAGTCGGCATGCCGGGCTGTTCAGGCAGGGCAAAGGTCGCCCGGACCACGAGCACGATCTGCTCATGTCCCTGCTTGTCCAGCGCAAGGGTGAAGTTCGACGCGAAAGGCGTGGTGTTCTCCAGCCTCATGCCGCCCCCCGTTGCCGCTGCCGCACCGCTACCATTTCCGCGTGAACCCCCGGCTTTGGGGAAGAACCGTGCCGCGCCAGTTTGGAAGCGGCGTGTCGGGCGCGCGGGTGGCCAGTTCGAGCGCGAGCGCCCGCTGGTCAAGCTGATAGGGGGCCGCGATCTCGATCGGAGGCTGCAGGGTCCAGGCGGCAGCCCCCAAAAGGAAACGGGACTGCGGCACGAAACGCGCGCGGTTCGGGGCCAGCCATCCTGCAAGCTTTTCCGGGTCGGGCCAGTAGAGCTTGGCTTCGATGAAGCTTTCCTGCGGGCAGGCCGCGACCACCGGGTCGTCGGGATCTTCCGGGAAGACGTCGAGTTCAAGGGACATGGCGCTTAGCCGCGCGCCGGTGATCTGACAGAAGGCCGCACCCGCCACCCGTGCAAGTGTGGGTTCAGCCATCTGGCGCAGCAGCCAATCCAGGGTATCGGCCGCGCCCAGGGCACCGGTGGCGACCACGCCCCAGCGTTCGGTCAGGCGGTCGGACATCAGCCGTGCAATTGCGCTGCGTGCGGCGCGGTCATCCAGAACCAGCGGCAGAAGCTCGGCTGTGAGGCGGGCCCGGGCAGGAGCGGTCGCGGGCGTGATAAGCGCTGCAAGGATCGCAGGCGCCGTACGCCGGTCACCGAGCAAGGCCGCTGCCCAGGCCGCCCAGAAGCGCAGGTCTGGATCGGCATTGTCCGACAGGCGGGTAAGGTCGGGGACAAGGTCGGCACGGCCGAGTTCGGCGGCAAGGCGCATGGCGCGGGCCGCGACCCGGGCGTCGCGGTGAGACAGGAGCGGTTTCAGATGGCCCTTCGGGTCGATCCGGCGCAAGCCGCAGACATCCAGCGCAATCCAGGCGGCCATCGGGTCAAGACCCGTGATCCAGTCCCGCATCCGCGCGGCCATGAGCTCGGGCGCACACCAGGCGGCGGCGGCGCCCAGCGCTGCGGCTTCTGGCCAGAGTAGCACTTCGGGCGGAGCAACCTCGGACAGCGCCAGGTTGGGGTTGCTGTGCAGGCAAAGGTGAAAGGCGGTGAAGACCTCGCCGTGTTCGGGCGCGACGGCCAGGGTTTCCAGCGCAAGTTCAAGCCCGGCCTCACGGCCCATGACCAGCGCATCAAGATGCCCGGCCAGTCGCGATTCCAGATCGAAGATCTCGATCAGCCGGTAGTTGGGACCGTCCTGGCCCAGCCGCAACTGGGCCGCGACGAAGGCTGCGTTCTCAGCGTGAAGCCGCAAAATCCGGCGATTGAGCAAAGGCGCGTTGCAATTCATCTGAAAAAGGTCCCGCAAGGCCTGCGTAGATGCAGCTTAGACCAAGCCCGCACAATTCCAAGCACAGGTTTCCCGACCTTTGGGCTGATGGTCCTGATCCGGACGGTCGCGCAGCCCGTTGACAGCCGAATTCGACGCCGGTCCGCAATCAGGCTGGGCGCGGTGAATCGCCTTGCGCTTGACTTTGCGACCGTCTAAACGTCCCGCGCAAGTGCTCCCTCCGCGTCGGTTAGCAAGCGTGGAAGGCGGTCTGAAGGTCAACGACGGAACATCCAGCACGTTCCGATTGGATCCAGGGCAGTCGCAGCACGGCGCCGGTGTAGCTCAGCTGGTAGAGCACGTCATTCGTAATGATGGGGTCGGGGGTTCGAGTCCCTTCACCGGCACCATTCTGCCTTGCGGTTGCAGCCGGCCAAAACGAAAGGGCCCGCTGTTTCCAGACGGGCCCCAAGGCAGGTTCCTGCGCGACGATGCGACCTAGCGGTGATCGCGGTCGTCCTCGTCATCATCGTGACTGTCGGCGGGCAGGTTGAAGAAGCTGTCGGCGTCCGAGAAGTCGGAGGCAGGGCTGTCGTCCTTTTCTTCGTCGCCGAAGACCTCAAGGCCGGACAGCGGCGAGGGCATGCGGGAATCGGGCGCCATCCCGAGCGACTGTTCGGTCGAAACGAGTTTCCGCCGTTCGTCATCCGACATCACGGTGCCCTCGGCTGCCTTCTTGCGGGCAGCGGCCTGCACGGCGGCGTCCAGCTCGGACTGCTTGCAGAGGCCAAGGGCGACCGGGTCGATCGGCTGGATGCCCGAGATGTTCCAGTGGGTCCGCTCGCGGATCGACTGGATCGTGGGCTTGGTGGTGCCGACGAGCTTGCCGATTGCGCCGTCCGACAGTTCCGGGTGGAACTTGACCAGCCACAGGATCGCGGCCGGGCGGTCCTGGCGCTTGGAAAGCGGCGTATAGCGCGGCCCGCGGCGCTTTTCTTCGCCCACGGCGGCGGCGTTGAACTTCAGCTTCATCCGGTAGAGCGGATCAGCCTGGGCACGGTCGATCTCGATCGGGTCCAGCTGGTTGTTGGCGATGGGATCGAAACCCTTGACCCCGGTGGCCACGTCGCCATCGGCGATTCCCTGCACCTCAAGCTCGTGCATGCCGCAGAAATCCGCGATCTGCGCGAAGCTAAGCGTCGTGTTGTCCACCAGCCAGACGGCGGTGGCCTTGGCCATAAGCGGTTTCGACATCGGATCTCTCCTTTACAAACCTTCCCCGGGCCGGGAAAACGGCGGCGGGCTCTGGCCCGCGAGTTCCACGTTTTCAGGGAATTCACGCGCCCATATAGGGCCGAAATGCAAGAAGGGAAAGCGGAAATGCGGTCGATCCTGCTGGCTTTCGCGGCTTTGTGCTGCCCGCCGTCCGCCATGGCCGAGGGGGAGAAGGCCGGGGACTTCGACTATTATGTCCTGTCGCTCTCATGGTCGGCTGCCTGGTGTGCGCTGGAAGGCGACGCGCGGGACGATCCGCAATGCGGTGACGGCCGGGGCCTGACCTTTGTCCTGCACGGGCTTTGGCCGCAATATGAGACGGGTTGGCCCTCTTATTGCCGTACGGTCGAGCGTGACCCGACCCGGTCCGAGACCGCGGCCATGGCCGACATCATGGGCGGTGCCGGACCTGCCTTCTACCAATGGAAGAAACACGGCCGCTGTGCGGGGCTTCCGGCCGCGGTCTATTACCAGACCGCACGAAAGGCCTTTGAAAGCATCACGATACCGGAGGTCTTCAAGGAGGTTTCGCGCCCGTTGACCTTGCCAGCCAGTGTCATCGAAGACGCCTTTGTCGAAGCAAACCCTGAGATTGGCCGTGACCAGATCACCATCACCTGCAAGGAAGGGCTGATCCAGGAGGCGCGGATCTGCCTGACGCCCGACCTTTCGCCCCGCCGCTGCGGAGAGGATGTCATCCGGGATTGCCGTCTGAAGGACGCGGTGCTTGAGCCTGTTCGGTAGACGTGAAGGGGGGCGGGATCGGCAAGTGGAAAAGCAACTGCTGAGGGGAAGTTTCTAAAAAGCGCTTTCTCAAATCGTCGGTGCCTTTGGCAGATGGGGTCCCGCCTTCAGGCCAAGTCCTGGATCGAAACATCCGATCCCGCCTGAAACTGGTTTACCAAACGTCACTTGAGCTTGCGCGTGAAGAAACCGTTAATCCCCGTCAAATCCGTCAAAGCGCCATGTTCTTTTTTAGGGATTGACCCGCAGGACGATCTTTCCCACATGGCCACCGGATTCGATGCGCCAATGGGCTGCGGGGGCTTCGTGCAGCGCGTGTTCGCTGTCCATCACCACCTTCAGAGCGCCGCGTTCGATCATCGGCCAGACGTTGTCCTCGACCGCACGGGCGATTCGGGCTTTGGCCAGATCGGACTGGGGACGCAGGGTCGATCCGGTCAGGACCAGGCGCCGCGTCATCACCTCGGCGAGGTTGAGCGTGACCTTTGCGCCTTGCAGAAAGGCGATCTGAACCAGTCGCCCACCATCGGCGAGCGCCTTGATGTTCCGCTCGACATAAGGACCGCCGACCATGTCGAGGATGAGGTTGGCACCGCCCATCGCCCGCATCTCGGCGCCGAAGTCGGCCGAGTGGTAGTTGTAGGCCGCTTCGGCACCCAGATCCCGGCAGACGGCGCATTTTTCGTCCGAGCCAGCCGTGGCGAAGACGCGCGCGCCCAGTGCTGCCGCAATCTGGATCGCTGTCGTGCCGATGCCGCTGGTGCCGCCGTGGACCAGGAACCGTTCACCCGCCCGCAGCCCGCCGCGCATCACCACGTTTGACCAGACAGTGAAGCAGGTTTCGGGCAGGCAGGCCGCCTCGCGCAGCGACAGGCCCGCAGGGATCGGCAGGGCGTGGGCTTCCTGCGTCACCACATATTCTGCATATCCGCCACCTGGCAGCAGTGCACAAACCTGGTCGCCGATCTTCCAGCGCGATACGCCGGGTCCGACCTCGACCACAGTGCCGGAACATTCGAGCCCTGGCAGCGGCGAGGCAGAGGGCGGCGGCGCATAGGCCCCGGCCCGCTGCAGGGCGTCGGGGCGGTTCACCCCGGCATAGGCCACCCGGATGATGATCTGTCCGTGGCCCGGCACCGGGACGGGCACCGATACCGGCCTGAGGACATCGGGGCCGCCCGGGGCAGAGATCTCGACGGCGAGCATGCTGTGGGAAAGGGTCATTTCGGTCTTTCTGTGTCTTAGCCCTGATGCCGCCCGGGCAGGTCGTCTCGGAGTTTTGGCGCGCGAATGCTTTCGAAAATCTTTCCGGGGCCGGCCCAGAAGGCCTTTCCCAGCGGATTTTCCCGGAAGCTTGCCTTGAGCTTCTCGAATTGCATGACCTGCTCGATCCGCCGGTCGAGGAATTCCCAGGTCGCATGATGATCGGTGGAATCATCGCCCAGCCAGAACAGAACCGTTGCCCCGTAGACGGCCGACAACGTGGCGCGCTTGGTGTACCAGTTCAGATCGTCGGACGTGTCGCCCAGCGCCGTCCAGATCCGGTCTGCCGTCCCCCAGATCGCCCGAGCCCCGTCAGCGGCATGCGGGGGCAGCGAGAAAAGCGTCGTTCCCCGTCGCACGAGTTCGCGGTCGGCAAGCTCCAGACGCACCTTCACAGCAAGGGCGATGCGGTCACGAAAGCGCAGGGTGGCAAGATCCATCCCGGCCAGGCGTGCCGCCATTTCGGCGTCGCCCCGGGCATGATAGGCCAGGGCAAGGTCAACCCCGCCTCGCGGAAAGTGCGAACGCCCCAGTCCTTCGGGAACGCCCGTGTCAAGGATCGCGGCCTGCAGCGTTCGATCCGACCAGCCGTCGAAAGGCACATGCGGCAAGGCGGCATCCAGGATCCGCGCCTTCACTTCTTCCTCGGTCATCGCACTCTCCTGCCCGGCGGTGGACAAGCCACCTGCGCTTTGATATAGCGCCCCGGCCTGCACAAGTCAGTGCAACTCTAGCTTAGGAAGGTGGTGACAACCACATGCAGGTCAGCGTCCGCGACAACAACGTCGAACAGGCTCTCCGTGCTCTGAAGAAAAAACTTCAGCGTGAAGGTGTGTTTCGTGAAATGAAGCTCAAGCAGCATTTCGAGAAGCCCTCCGTCAAGAAGGCACGCGAACAGGCCGAAGCGGTCCGCCGTGCAAGGAAACTTGCGCGGAAGAAGCTTCAGCGCGAAGGCGGTCTCTAAGACGTCAAGCGACACTGAGGGAGCGATCCCTAACCGATCAACCCCCGTCCGTGAGGCCGGGGGTTTTTCGTTTTCCGGCGTCGGGGCCCGTCAACAACTTGCGATTGCGTGGCAACATTGTGGCGCCGACATGTTGCAACTTGGGCGCGTATCAACAATCAATTTCCAATTTCGGCCACATTTTGCAGTTTGCTGCAGCGGTTCCTGGCCGTATCTCCAGACTCATGATCGAGTTTCGCAAACACCCCCGCCAGGACCGTTCCCGTGCCAAAGTCGACGGGATCCTAGCTGCGGCCGCCGATCTTTGTTCGGGCCGTGGGCTTGATGCGCTGACGACCAATGCCGTTGCGGCGCGGGCCGGCGTGTCGATCGGGTCGCTTTACCAGTATTTCCCTGGCAAGGCCGCGCTTCTGGCTGCCCTGATCCGGGCAGAGCGGGCGACGTTGCTGGAAGCCGTCGAACGGATCGTCAGTTCCGAGGCCGCGCACAGCCTGAACCAGCTGGTGGACGGGCTGATCAATGCGGCTGTCGGTCACTACCTGGCGCGTCCGTCGCTGTCACGCACATTGAACCTGGCCCGCACCCAGTTGCCCCCTGACCCAGAGGCCTCGGAATTCTCGACCCGGATTACCGTCCTGATCGCAGCGCGCCTTGAGGAATTGAAGATTTCCCGGCCGGAAACCACGGCTCAGGACGTGCTGGCCATCCTGCGCGGGATGATCGATGCCGCCAGCGAGGCGCACGAGGCGGACCGCACGGCGCTGACCGATCGCACGCGGCGCGCGGTGTTGGGCTATCTGCAGGCCGCCGCCTAGACCGCCAGCGCGGTTGTCTTCACCACTGTCCGCAGGGCGAAGGACGACTGCATCTGCCGCACGCCCGGCAGGCGCGACAGGAACTGGCGGTGAATGCGGGCGAAATCCTCGGTGTCTTCGGCCATCAGCTTCAGAAGATAGTCTGCGGTCCCTGCCATGAGGTGGCATTCCAGAAGGTCCGGCACCTTTGCCACCTCGCGCTCGAACGCGTCGAGCAAGTCTTCGGCCTGGCTTTGCAGGGTGATCTCGACGAAGACCGTGGTCATCCGCCCCATGCGCCGCGCGTCCAGTAGGGCAACATAGCCCGCGATGAACCCCTCTTCCTCAAGCCGCTGTACCCGCCGATGGCAGGCCGAGGGTGACAGGTTCACCACTTCCGAAAGCTCGGCATTGGTGATGCGGCCATCCTTTTGCAGGACTGTCAGGATCCGGCGGTCTGTTGCATCAAGATCCATGGTTGCGAAAGAATCTTCGGTCGTTGTGGCGAACTGACGAAGATTTATCCGACATTGGCCCAAAGCGCCAACCAGAATTCAAAGCATTGCCAGAAAAACCGGTCACACTCGCAACGATACCGCATTTGCTCCCAGGGGAGGGAAACATGAAGATCGGATGCCCGAAAGAGATCAAGCCGCAAGAATTCCGTGTGGGCATGACCCCGGACGCTGCGCGCGAAGCTGTCAACAACGGCCATGACGTGATCATCGAGACCAAGGCCGGCATGGGCGCGGGCTTCTCGGATGCGGATTACGTCGCTGCCGGTGCCAAGATCGTCGACACCGCCGAAGAGGTCTTTGCCAAGGCCGACATGATCGTCAAGGTCAAGGAGCCCCAGGCGGTAGAGCGCAAGCGTCTGCGCGAGGGCCAGGTTCTGTTCACCTACCTTCACCTCGCGCCCGATCCGGAGCAGACCAAGGACCTCCTGGCCTCCGGCGCGACCTGCATCGCCTATGAGACCGTGACCGACGACCGGGGCGGCCTGCCGCTGCTGGCGCCGATGTCCGAGGTTGCGGGCCGTCTGGCGCCGCAGGTCGGGGCCTGGACCCTGCAGAAGGCCAATGGTGGCCGTGGCGTCCTTCTGGGCGGCGTGCCGGGCGTGTCCCCTGCCAAGGTGCTGGTCATCGGCGGCGGTGTTGTCGGCACCCATGCTGCCAAGATCGCTTCGGGCATGGGCGCGGATGTCACCGTGCTGGACCGTTCGATCAACCGCCTGCGCTATCTGGACGACGTGTTCGGCGGCCAGTTCAAGAACGCCTATGCCTCGGCTGGCAACACGATCGCGCTGGCCCGCGAAGCCGATATGATCATCGGCGCTGTGCTGATCCCGGGCGCTGCGGCCCCGAAGCTGATCTCGAAGGCCCAGCTCAAGGAACTGAAGCCGGGTGCAGCCCTTGTTGACGTCGCCATTGACCAGGGCGGCTGCTTCGAGACCTCGCGTGCGACGACGCACCAGGACCCGATCTACGAAGTCGACGGGATCATGCATTACTGCGTGGCCAACATGCCGGGCGCCGTGGCCCGTACCTCGACCCAGGCGCTGGGCAATGCGACCATGCCCTTCATGCTGGCGCTTGCGAACAAGGGCTGGAAGAAGGCCTGCGCAGATGACAAGCACCTGCTGAATGGCCTGAACGTCCATGCTGGCAAGCTGACCTATGCAGCTGTCGGCGAGGCGCTGGGCCTGCCGGTGATCTCGGCCGCTGACGCGCTGAAGGTCTGAGCCTAAGAAAACTGGCCTCGCGGCTGTTGATCAGTCGCGAGGCCTTCAAACCGGCCCCTCGCCCGGGCGGAGCTGGGGTTGGGTCAAAGACCCTGGCTCGGCACCTCGTCCTCCGGGTCGCGGAAGAGCCCGAAGAGCCTGCCCTTAAGGCTCCACGAGACGCCGAAAGCGACAAGGCCGAGAGCCTCGAACCAGAATGTCAGGTTCGCCTTGTTCCAGCTTTCAAGTCCAGGTGATCCCTCTTCGTGGACCAGGGCCTTGTAAGCCAGACTGACGATCGCCACCACGATCAGACCCCCGCAAACGCGGTAGATGAGATTGCGCTTCTGCTTCCGGGCGGCTTGCCTGCTGTCCGCACCGACCGGGACGGCCGTTTGCGGCCGGGCAAACACCACGAGCGAGAAGTAGGCGAGCACGACGAACATCCCCAGGGCCGAGGCGTAGTGGGTGTAGGTCAACAGTCCGCCCTCCAAACCAAGCGTGGCCCAGAAGTCGAAACTTGCCGTGCCGGTAATCGGCAAGGCCAGTTCGCCCCCGGTCGCTCCCTGAAGGAAGACCCTTGCGACGCCACCCGAAAAGTCTTCGCAGCCCGTCCCCGACGTTGGGGCAAGCGCGACACCGAAGGCGCAGATCCCGGCGAAACGTGCTGCCCAGATATCCAAGGTGCCATGGCCCAGGTAGCCATCAACCGCTGCAGTGCCGCCTTCCGGCGCTGCGGGCAGCTTGTAGAAGAACAGCAGCAGCGTTCCGATGAAACAGAGCGCCCCGACAAGAAGATCCCCGCCCAGCCGCGTGTAATAGTAGTGACTGATTGAATCGATCCCCGCGCAAGTGCCGCCAAGGAACCACACGGCCAGTAGCGCGAAGGGCAAGGTGAAGGCGACCAGTCCGACGCCCCTGTTGACGGATTCAAGACTGACCCGGAACGGTAGTCCATCAACCGGGTGCTGCTGCAATGCAGGTTTGGCCATTCTAAAGCTCTCCTGAAACAGAACAGATCAATGTGCGGATCATGCTCTTGCGTCGGGCTTCAGGCAAGATTTCAGTCGGAGGACACCGGCTGGTCTTATGCCGTGCCCGAATGGACAAAGGGCCCGCAGTTCACACTGCAGGCCCTTCAACTTCCGGAATTGGCGGTGCTTACTTGGCCTTCAGCGTAGCCAGGATCTCTTTCAAGAGATCGTTGTCCGAAGGTCCTGCCGGTGCTGCCGGAGCCTCTTCCTTCTTCGGCATCATCCGGTTCACGGCCTTGACGATCAGGAAGACCACCCAGGCCACAATCAGGAACTTGATCACCGCTGTGATGAAGTTGCCGATCGCAAAGCGCGCATCTCCGATCGAGAAGCCCATCGCAGAGAAGTCGATCCCGCCGATGATCATGCCGATCAGGGGTTGGATCAGATCATCGACCAGCGAGGTGACGATCGCCGTGAAGGCAGCGCCGATGATGATACCGACGGCCAAGTCAAGTACATTGCCCTTCGCAATGAAGGCTTTGAATTCGTTAAGCATTCCACGGTTCCCTTTTGCTTTCCTGCCTTGATCGGCAGGTGTTCTCGTTTTCCGGGCATCCTGGCCCGGCAAGACTATTACACAGGAATAGCAGTTTCAGAACGGGGAATTTTTCCCGATTAGCCACAATCACGGCCGCTATGGCGTGATTTTCGAGGAGGCGTGGCAGGATCGGCGGGCCTACCGCGGGGCTGCTGCGCGACGCAACCTGTCGTTGATCGCCCGACCCAGACCATGGTCCGGCACAGGAGCGACGGCGATCATTCCGCCGCTTCCGGCCATCCGGTCGGCAAGGCGAAGCGTATGGAACAGGTTTGCCGCAGCTTCCACCAGGTCGCCTTCGGCGGACAGAGTCAGATCTCCTGGCACCGGGCCGAAGCCAACGAGAACCTCGCCCGCCATCGCGGAAGTCGCCCCAAGCCGAAGTCGCGCCTCGGGCGCGTAATGCGAGGCCAACTGCCCGGGCGATGTCGGCCGTTCCACATCTCCGACCATGTGCAAAGGCTGGCCGAGGGTCTTTTCAATGGCTTCGACAGGCACGCCGCCTGGCCGAAGCAGCACCGGCACGGGATCGGCCTGGACGATGGTCGATTCAAGCCCGACATCGCAGGAACCGCCATCCAGAACGGCGGCAATCCGACCGGAAAGCCCGTCCAGCACATGCTCTGCCCGCGTCGGAGATACCCGGCCGGACGGATTGGCCGATGGTGCCGCGATCGGTCCGCCGAAACGGCGCAGCAGGCGCTGCGCCAACGGGTGCGCGGGCACACGCACGGCGACCGTCGGCAGCCCGGCTGAAACAAGCGGCGACAGCCCGGTGCCCTCGCGCTGCGGCAGGACGAGGGTCAGCGGCCCTGGCCAGAAGGCCTTGGCAAGGGCAAGCGCGTTCGGACCCATTTCGGCGATGGACTGCACCGCGGCAAGGTCGGGAAGATGCACGATCAGCGGGTTGAAGCTGGGACGACCCTTGGCCTCGAAGATTCGCGCCACCGCAAGGTCCGACCTGGCATCGCCGCCCAGGCCATAGACCGTCTCGGTCGGAAAGGCGACAAGCTGGCCAGCTTCAAGCAGAGCCGCTGCTTGATTGATGCCTGTTTCGTCTGAGGCAAGAGTTCGGGTCATGGCAATTGACGCAGCGTCCAGCTTGATGGGCCAAGCGAAAGGAATAGCCTTGTCCCAGGGCGCGTCCATACGTCAGCCCCCCCGATTTGCCAAGCCGACTTCGGAAGGACCCTCAATTGCCCTACCGCGCCCCGACCCAGGATATCCGCTTCATTCTTGAACATGTGGTCGGGATTGCCGATGTGCTTGCGACCAAGCGCTTCTCGGGCGTGACCCCCGACCTTGCCGACGCCATCCTTACCGAAGCCGGGCGCATTTCGACCGACGTTCTCGCGCCGTTGAACCGCAGTGGCGACGCCCATCCGGCGCGGCTGGAGAACGGGGTTGTCGTCTCGTCGCCGGGATTTGCCGAAGGATACCGGGCCATCGCGTCGGGCGGCTGGGTCGGCATGGCGGCCAGTCCGGACCATGGCGGGATGGGGCTGCCGATCTCGCTGGCGCTTGGGGTGGACGACATGATGTCGGGGGCCTGTCTGGCACTGCATTTGAAGCCCCTGCTCTCCAAGGGTCAGATCGAAGCGCTGGAGCATCACGCCTCGGACGAGATCAAGGCGCTCTATCTGCCCAGGCTGACCTCGGGCGAATGGTCCGGAACCATGAACCTGACCGAACCTCAGGCCGGTACCGATGTGGGGGCCCTGCGCTCGCGGGCCGAACCGAAGGGCGACGGGACCTATGCGATCTCGGGGCAGAAGATTTTCATCACCTGGGGCGACAGCGACCTGACCGCCAATGTCTGTCATCTGGTTCTGGCGCGCCTGCCCGACGGGGCGGAGGGCACGAAAGGCATCAGCCTCTTCATGGTGCCCAAGTTCATCCCGGATGCCGACGGAAACCCCGGCCGTCGCAACACGTTGCGGGTGGTGAGCCTGGAACACAAGCTTGGCATCCATGGAAGCCCGACCTGTGTCATGCAGTATGACGGCGCGACCGGTTGGCTGGTCGGCGAGCCGCACAAGGGCATGGCGGCGATGTTCACCATGATGAACAACGCCCGCCTGTCTGTTGCAGCCCAGGGCGTTGGGGTGGCCGAGGCCGCGTTGCAGCACGCACTGGCCTTTGCGCGCGAGCGCCGGCAGGGTGCGACGCCGCTTGCGAAGGACGGGGCGATCATCGACCACGCCGATGTCCGCCGGATGCTGGGCACGATGCGGGCCGAGATCTTTGCCGCCCGCGCCATCGCACTGTCCTGCGCCAAGGCCATCGACATGGCCAGCGCGACCGGCGCGGCGGAATGGCAGGCACGGGCCGCGCTGCTGACCCCCATCGCCAAGGCCTATTGCACCGATGTCGCCTGTTCGGTTGCGCATCAGGGGGTGCAGATCCATGGCGGCATGGGCTTTATCGAGGAAACTGGCGCGGCGCAGTTCCTGCGCGATGCACGGATCCTGCCGATCTACGAGGGCACGAACGGTATCCAGGCGATGGACCTTGTCGGCCGCAAGCTGGCGGATGGGGGCGAAGCGGCCTTCCGGCTGATCGACGAAGTCCAGCGCGACGCCGAAGCCGCGCGACCCGGCTGCCCCGACCTTGCAGGTGATCTTTGGTCCGCGGCCGAGGCCCTGCGGGATGCGACCGAATCCTTGCTGGCCCGGGCCCCCAACGACCGTTTTGCCGGAGCAGTGCCCTATCTGCGCGCCTATGCGCTGGTGTTGGGTGGGCAGGCGCATCTGAAAGCCGCGGCAATCGATCCTGCCCGGACACCGTTGGCCCGGCTGATGATCCGTAGGCTTCTGCCCGAACATGGCGCACTGCTCGCCCAGGCACTGGAGGGTGCCTCGGGCCTATATGATCTGAGCGACGATATTCTGGCCGCCTGACGGCGCCGGGCCGGCCTCAGTCGGCCTGGAAGCCCGCTGCCTTGTGGCTGCCGTCGCAATAGGGCTTGTTCTGCGACTGCCCGCAGCGGCAGAGGAACGCCTTGGTCACCTTGTTCACGGTCCGACCCGTCCCCGAGACGACTTCAAGATTGCCGGTGACCATCAGCGAGCCATTCGGCTGCGGCTGGATGTTGACCGGTCCGTTGCGCACCTCAAGCGCAGTGAACTCTTTTGCAGCGGGCTCGCCGGAGGCCGTGAAACCGGCTGCCGCGTGTGCGCCGTCGCAGAAAGGCTTGTTCTTGGACTGACCGCAGCGGCACAGGGTGGCGCGTGGCGACGCCTGCGCTTCGCCGCGAATGGACAGTTCGGCCTCGAAAGCGAGCGGGCCATTCTCGCGAATGCGGACCGTGTTCACCACGGGCGGAGTGTCGGACGTGGCCGACCCGTCGTTCCGGCTGACCCGGATCGCGCCGGACGGACAGGACAGAGCCGTATGCATGACCGTCTCGGCGCTTGCCGCATCGGGATGAATCCATTCGCCCTTGACGTTCGGAACATAGACTTCGGGATGACCAAGGACACAGTTGCGGGAATGGACGCAGCGGCTGGCGTCGAAACGGATGGTCACGTCACGGCCCTTGACGACTTCTTCGGTCATGTTCTCGCTCCCTTGTCTGGAATTCCGGATGACGCAAGGACAACCCCGAACGCCCATGTAAGCAAGCAGTTTTGGGCTCATCGGGGGAAGACGTTCTGTGCAACAGGGCACAGATCTTGCAGTCAGCGCGCCTATTCCAGCTCGCGGGCTTCGCTGACCAGCATGACAGGGATACCGTCGCGGATCGGAAAGGCCAGATGCGCGGCCTTCGAGATGAGCTCTTGCCGTTCCGCATCATAGGTCAGCATCGCATGGGTCACCGGGCAGACCAGAGCCTCAAGCACGCGGCGGTCAAGCGGATCACTCATTGCAAGGTCTCCTCGTCAGCGCCGCCGCGCAGGGCAAATTCGATCAGGGTGACCATGGTCTCGCGCCGCGTGACAAGGGTCGGTGCCTCCAGCAAGGCCTGCTTGTCCTCGGAGGTGAACGGGCAAAGCATCGAAAGCGAATTGATCAGCAGCTCCGCTTCGGCGGTCTTCAGACTGTTCCAGTCGGTAGACAGGCTGAGCTTGGTGAAATACCGGCCGAGCAGGGCCATGAAAGCGTCGCGGCGAAAGCCGGGATCCTCCTCAGGCGGGCCAAGGTCACGGCTGAACGGTCCCCATTCCACCATGCAGCGTCGGTAGGGTGTGAAACCGTCGACCTCTTCCTTGACGCGGAACCGCGAAATCCCGGACAGGGTGATCATGTAGCGCCCGTCCTCGGTCTCGGAAAACCCGGTCAGGCGACCCGCGCAGCCGATCGCCTGCAGGCGCTTTTCCCCGCCCGGCGTCTCTCGAGGCTGGATCATGCCGATCAGACGGTGCTTCGACTTCATGCAGTCTTCGATCATCGCCAGGTAGCGAGGTTCGAAGATATGCAGGGGAAGGCGCGCCCGGGGAAGCATCAGCGCCCCGGGCAGGGGGAAGACCGGAATGGTATCCGGCAAGTCGGCTGCGGTCATCATGGGCATGAGCTAGCCCGCCAGAGCGATCAGGCAAATATCATCGACGACAGGCGACGGCGTCCAGCCAGGACGATGGGATCCTGCGGCTTCAGCGCTTCGAAAATGGTGAAGAGCTGGGTCTTCGCGGCACCATCGTTCCATTCCCGGTCACGGCGGAAAAGCTCCAGAAGCTCGTCGACGGCCTCTTTCGGGTTGCCAGCGGCAAGCAGGGCGGCGGCGAGGTCGAAACGGGCCTGATGGTCGTTCGGGTTGGCCTCGACTGCAGCGCGAAGCTCGGCTTCCGGTCCGGCATTGGCGGCCTGTCTTGCCAGTTCCAGTTGGGCGCGGGCGGCATCAAGTTCCTTGGACTTGGCAACCGCTGGCGGTGCGGCGGAGATCAGCCCTTCGGCCTGATCAAGATTGTTCAGCGCCAGGTGCGCGCGGACCAGCCCGCCATAGGCCACGGCGTTTTCCGGGTCTTCGCCCAGGATTGCGGCAAAGGTCTCGGCTGCGTCGACCGCGGCACCTTCGGCCAGCATGTCCTCGGCCGCCTGGATTGCCTCGGCCAGACCGCCGTCACCGGCAAGGGCGGCAACGCGGTCGATGAAGGCCTTGAGCTCCGACGCCGGAACTGCGCCCTGGAAGCCGTCGACCGGCTGGCCCTGCCAGAAGGCGTAGACTGTCGGGATCGACTGGATGCGCAGCTGTCCGGCGATGCGCTGGTTCTTGTCGACATCGACCTTGACCATCTTCACCTTGCCCTGAGCAGCCGTCACTGCGGCTTCGAGCATGGGGCCAAGGGTCTTGCAGGGCCCGCACCAGGTGGCCCAGAAGTCAACGATGACCGGCACCTCGCGGCTGGCCTCGATCACATCGGCCATGAAACTGGCCTCGGTGGTATCCTTGATCAGATCGGCTTGCGCCTTCGGCTTTTCGCCCAGTCCCAGCATGGCGGACTCCTCAGGAATGTTTGCCCATATATGGCGAGTGGTACCGGAAAGGCCAAGAGGCGATCAGGAAGGACCCTCGCCCCAGCCGCAACTGGCCAGATGGTCATTGACCATGCCCGAGGCCTGCATGAAGGCGTAAGTGATGGTCGGGCCGACAAAGTTGAAGCCTTCGCGTTTCAGGGCCTTCGACATCGCAAGCGAGCGTGGCGTCTGGGCGGGTACTTCGGCCAGGCTGGTGGGGCGGTTGACGATCGGCTCTCCCCCGGCAAAGGACCAGAGGAAGGGCGAGAAACCCTCGCGCGCCTCGATCCTCTGATAGGCTTGGGCGCCGCGGATCGTGCCTTCGATCTTGCCCCGGTGCCGGACGATACCGGGGTCGGCAAGCAGGCGCAGCACATCGGCTTCGCCCCAGGCTGCAAGGATTTCGGGGTCGAAGCCGTGAAACGCCTGCCGGAAACCCTCGCGCTTGCGCAAGATGGTGATCCAGGCGAGGCCGGCCTGAAAGCTTTCCAGGATCAGAAGCTCGAACAGCTTTTTCGGATCGCGTTCGGGCCGACCCCATTCCGTGTCGTGGTAGGCGACGTAGAGCGGATCGGTTCCGCACCAGGGGCAACGCGTCGAATTGTCGGCATTTTTCATCGCAACACCCCTGAAGCAGCGGTCGAAAGCATTAGAACAAAATGGGAATATTCATCTTCCGTTTACCGGCCCGGGTCTAGCTTGTCGACACAGATTTGCGACGGTCGGGGGATGGGCATGAGTTTCATGAAGGGCCAGAAGACTTCGAAGTATGACCGCGATCCGTCGCTGGCCAGTCCGCTGGATGCGGCGATCTCGGCCCAGGATCGGGAAACTCTGACCATGGTCGACCAGGCCCTGCGGGATCGCCGGATGCGACTGGCCTTCCAGCCGGTGGTCTATGCGGCGGATCCCTCGGTCATCGGCTTCTTCGAAGGGTTCATCCGGCTTCTGAACCTGCGCGACCAGGTGATCCCCGCGCGGGATTTCATGGGCGCCGTCGAACAGCGCCAGCTTGGGCGCGAGATCGACTGCGCCGCGCTGCAGATGGGCTTGATGGCGATGCAGCGCAACCCGCAGATCCGGGTTTCGGTGAACATGTCGGCCCGGTCCGTCGGCTATCGCCCCTGGGTCGAGGTGCTGCGCAAGGCGCTGAAGGAATCGCCCCGGATCGGTCAGAACCTGATCCTTGAAATCAATGAGGCTTCGGCCCTGCAGGTCCCTGACGTGCTGAAACCCTTCATGGCCGAGATGCGCAATCACGGCATCGTCTTCGCGCTGGACGATTTCGGGGCCGAGATGACCTCGCTCCGCCTCTTGCGCGAGTTGAGGTTCGAAATCGCAAAGCTGGACGGCAGTCTCGTCAAGCATGTCGACCGCATGCCGGACGGACAGGCCGTGGCCCGGGCCGCCATCGCGGCGGCGCAGGAGCTGGAAATGTACCTCGTCGCCGAAGCGGTAGAGACGGAAGGCGAGGCCAACTGGCTGCGCGATGCGGGCGTCGGCTGCCTGCAGGGCTATCTGTTCGGCCCGCCAACGGTCACGCCCGACTTTCGCGCCTTCCGGCACGGCAGGCCGAACCTGACCGGTTGAGCTGACGCGCCTCGCGGCAAGGCGCGAACCCAGACCGGGTTGGTCCCCTCACCGGAAAGGCGGCCACCAGCGCGAAGCATCTGCGGTCACCGGCAGCCAGCCGCCTTTGTCAAGCCGAAACCTGTCAGGATGCAGCGCTTAGCCGTGCTTCACCATCACATGCCGGACGACTGTGTAATCCTCCAGCGCATAGGCCGACATGTCCTTGCCGTAACCCGATTGCTTCAACCCGCCATGCGGCATTTCGTTGGTCAGCATGAAATGCGTGTTGATCCAGGTGCAGCCGTAACGGAGCCTCGCAGCGGTGGCCATCGCCCGGCCCACGTCCCGCGTCCAGACCGACGAGGCAAGGCCATAATCGCTGTCATTGGCCCAGGCGACGGCGTCATCCACATCCGAGAAGGGCGTGACCGAGACAACCGGCCCGAACACTTCACGGCGGACGATCTCGTCATCCTGTTTGGCACCGGCCACAACGGTCGGGCGGTAGTAGAAGCCCTGGTCCATCGCTTCGCCGCCGGTGGTGATCTGGACGTGGTTCAGTTCGCGCGCCCGATTGACGAAGCTTGCCACCCGGTCACGCTGGCGCTGCGAAATCAGCGGGCCGATCTCATTGGTGGCGTCGTCCTCCGCCCCCAGAACGATGGACGCCGCCGCCGAGGTAAGGTCCGCGACAAGGTTGTCGTAGACCTTCTTCCCGGCGTAGACCCGGCAGGCGGCGGTGCAGTCCTGCCCGGCATTGTAGAAGGAAAACGCCCGCAGGCCTTCGACCACGGCGCCGATATCGGCGTCATCGAAGACCACGACCGGGGCCTTGCCGCCCAGTTCCAGATGCGTGCGCTTCACGGTCTTGGCGGCGGCGTCCAGCATCTTCTTGCCCGTGGCCACGTCGCCGGTCAGGCTGATCATGTCCACCTGCGGGTGGTTGATCAGGTAATTGCCCACGGTCTGCCCACGGCCGGCGATCACGTTGACCACGCCCTCGGGCAGCACGTCGGCCAGGATATGCGCCAGCTTCAGCGCGGTCAGCGGGGTCTGTTCCGACGGCTTGAAGACCACGGTATTCCCGCCGCCAATGGCAGGGCCGAGCTTCCAGGCCATCATCATCAGCGGGTAGTTCCAGGGCGCGATCGACGCCACAACGCCAACCGGATCGCGGCGGATCATGCTGGTATGGCCGCTCAGATACTCACCCGCGACGGTGCCGGTCATGCAGCGCACGGCCCCGGCGAAGTAGCGGAAGCAGTCGACGATGGCCGGGATTTCATCGTTGCGGGCAGCATTGATCGGCTTGCCGCAGTTCAGCGCCTCAAGGGCTGCAAAGGCGTCGGCCTCGGCTTCGATCCGGTCGGCGATGGTCAGAAGAGCAGCGGAGCGTTCGGCCGACGTCGTGCGGGACCAGCCGTCAAATGCCTTGCGGGCGGCGGCGACAGCGCGGTCGACCTGCGCGGTCGAGGCTTCGGGGACCTCGAGGATCAACGCGCCGCTGCGCGGGTTCAGGACGGGTTCCTTGGCTTCCTGGCCGGGCTCAAAAGCAGAGCCGATGAGAAGCTGGGTCTGGATGGTCATGGAGCTGTCTCCCTATTTGCCCATGCCGGCGGTTTCGGACCCGCCGCGGGTGAGGTAGTAGGCGATGAGGATCGGAAGGAACGTCGCCGCAAAGACGACGATGGCGACGACGTTGGTGACGGGGCGCTGCCGGGGGCGGACAAGTTCGTTCAGCATCCAGATCGGCAGGGTGCTTTGCTGGCCGGCGGTGAAGGTGGTGACGATGACCTCGTCGAAGGAGAGCGCAAAGGCCAGCATCCCGCCCGCAAGCAATGCCGAGCCAAGGTTGGGCAGCAGGACATGACGGAAGGTCTGAAAGCTGTTGGCCCCCAGATCAGCCGAGGCTTCCATGATCCCGCCGGACAGGCGCCGCATCCGGGCCACGGCGTTGTTGTAGACGATGACGATGCAGAAGGTCGCGTGACCTAGAACGATGGTCCACGTCGAGAACGGGATGTCCATCACGCCGAAGGCCGACCGCAGCGACATGCCGGTGATGACGCCGGGCAATGCGATGGGCAGAAGGATCAGAAGGCTGATCTGGTCGCGACCGAAGAACCTTGCCCGTGCCATGGCGGCGGCGACCAGTGTGCCAAGGATCATCGCCAGCGCCGTCGAGATCGCCGCAACCTTCAGTGACAGGTAAAGCGGCGGCCAGATATCCTCGCGGGCCCAGGCGACGGCAAACCACTCGGTCGTGAGGCCGGGTGGCGGGAACTGGTAGGTCCGCTCTTCCGTGGTGAAGGCATAAAGGAAGATGAGGAGGAT
>JAEULQ010000130.1 GCA_016792685.1 Tabrizicola sp.
CATCGGTATTGACCTCGGAACCACGAACTCTTGCGTCGCCATCATGGACGGCGCACAACCCCGGGTCATTGAAAACGCAGAAGGCGCGCGCACGACGCCTTCGATCGTCGGCTTCACGGAAAGCGAACGCCTTGTCGGCCAGCCCGCAAAGCGTCAGGCCGTGACCAACCCCTCGAACACCGTCTTCGCCGTCAAACGCCTGATCGGCCGCCGTCTGGGCGACCCGGAGGTCGAGAAGGACAAGAAGCTTGTCCCCTACAAGATCACCGACGGCGGCAACGGCGACGCCTGGGTCGAGGTTCGCGGTGAGAAGTATTCGCCGTCGCAGGTCTCGGCCTTCATCCTGCAGAAGATGAAGGAAACGGCTGAATCGTATCTGGGTGAGACCGTCACCCAGGCCGTCATCACCGTGCCCGCCTATTTCAACGACGCGCAGCGTCAGGCCACCAAGGACGCTGGCAAGATCGCCGGTCTTGAGGTGCTGCGCATCATCAACGAACCGACGGCGGCCGCGCTGGCCTATGGTCTGGACAAGAAGGAATCGAAGACCATCGCGGTCTATGACCTTGGCGGCGGTACCTTCGACATCACCATCCTGGAAATCGACGACGGCCTCTTCGAAGTGAAGTCGACCAACGGCGACACGTTCCTCGGCGGTGAAGACTTCGACATGCGCATCGTCCAGTACCTTGCGGACGAGTTCAAGAAAGAGCATGGCGTCGACCTGTCGCTGGACAAGATGGCGCTGCAACGCCTGAAGGAAGCCGCCGAGAAGGCGAAGATCGAACTCAGCTCCAGCCAGCAGACCGAGATCAACCAGCCCTTCATCAGCATGGACAAAAACACCGGGCAGCCCCTGCACCTGGTGATGAAGCTGACCCGGGCCAAGCTGGAAAGCCTGGTCGAGGATCTGATCAAGAAGTCGATCAAGCCCTGCATGGCCGCGCTCAAGGATGCTGGCGTCAGCAAGGACGACATCGACGAGGTTGTGCTGGTCGGCGGTATGACCCGCATGCCGCGCGTCGTGGAAGAAGTGACCAAGTTCTTCGGGAAAGAGCCGCACAAGGGCGTGAACCCCGATGAAGTCGTGGCGCTGGGCGCGGCCATCCAGGCTGGCGTTCTGCAGGGCGACGTCAAGGACGTGGTGCTTCTGGACGTGACCCCGCTGTCGCTGGGGATCGAGACGCTGGGTGGTGTCTTCACCCGCCTGATCGACCGCAACACGACGATCCCGACCAAGAAGTCTCAGGTCTTCTCGACCGCCGAGGACAACCAGAACGCGGTGACGATCCGGGTGTTCCAGGGCGAACGCGAGATGGCTGCCGACAACAAGATGCTGGGCCAGTTCAACCTGGAACAGATCCCCCCCGCGCCCCGTGGCGTGCCGCAGATCGAGGTGACCTTCGACATCGACGCCAACGGCATCGTGTCGGTGAAAGCCAAGGACAAGGGCACGAACAAGGAGCAGGCGATCACCATCCAGGCCTCGGGCGGTCTCTCGGACGACGACATCGAAAAGATGATCCGCGACGCCGAGGCCAATGCCGAAGCCGACAAGGAACGCCGCGAGTTGGTCGAGACCAAGAACCAGGGCGAGAGCCTGCTGCACTCGACCAAGAAGTCGCTCGCCGAGCATGGTGACAAGGTCGACCCGTCGACCGTCGAAGCGATCGAACTGGCGATGAGCCCGCTGGAAGACGCGCTCAAGGGCGAAGACGCCGGCAAGATCAAGGGTGCGATCCAGAACCTGACCGAAGCCGCGATGAAGCTTGGCGAAGCGATCTACAAGGCCAGCCAGGCCGAGGGCGGCAAGGACGAGGATGAGCCGCGGCCGGTGGATGACGATGACATCGTCGACGCCGACTTCGAAGACCTGGGCAACAACAAGCGGAAGTAACGCCGCGTGAATCGGGAAAAGGGGCGGTCTGGCAACGGGCCGCCCCTCGCCGGTTCCACTTGGGGGTTTTGCCGTGGCAAAGCGCGACTACTATGAGGTGCTTGGGGTCAAGAAGGGCGCTTCAGCCGAAGAGCTGAAGAAAGCCTATCGGGCAAAGGCGAAAGAGCTGCATCCCGACCGCAACGCCGACAATCCGCAGGCCGAGGCCCAGTTCAAGGAAGTGAACGAGGCCTATGAGGTCCTGAAGGACGAACAGAAGAAAGCGGCCTATGACCGCTTCGGGCATGCAGCCTTCGAAGGTGGCATGGGCGGTGGCCCACGCCCCGGTGGCGGCTATGGCCAGCAAGGCGACTTTGCCAGCGCTTTCTCGGACGTGTTCGAGGATCTCTTCGGCGACTTCATGGGTCGCGGCGGGGGCGGTGGCGGCGGTCGCAGCCGGGCACAGCGCGGCTCGGATTTGCGCTACAACCTGCGCGTCAGCCTGGAAGAGGCCTATTCCGGCGTCCAGAAGACCATCTCGGTTCCGACATCCGTCAGTTGCGACACCTGCCACGGCACCGGTGCCGAAGGCGGGGCCGAACCGGTAACCTGCCCCACCTGTTCGGGGATGGGCAAGGTCCGGGCACAGCAAGGCTTCTTCACCATTGAGCGCACCTGCCACCAGTGCAACGGCATGGGCCAGATCATCAAGAACCCCTGCCGGACCTGTGGCGGCCAGGGCCGGATGAGCCGCGAGAAATCACTGTCGGTGAACATCCCGCAAGGGGTCGAGACCGGCACAAGGATCAGGCTGGCCGGCGAGGGCGAAGCGGGCCTCCGCGGGGGGCCAAGCGGCGACCTTTACATCTTCATCGAGGTGAAGGAGCACGCGATCTTCCAGCGCGACGGGGTGCACCTATTCTGCCGGGTGCCGGTGTCGATGCCGACCGCTGCCTTGGGTGGCGAGGTCGAGGTGCCGACGATCGACGGGGGCAAGGCCCGGGTCAAGGTTCCGGCCGGTGCCCAGACCGGCAAGCAGATGCGGCTCCGGATGAAGGGGATGCCGGCGCTGCGCTCGACGAACACGGGCGATATGGTCATCGAACTCGCGGTCGAGACCCCTGTGAACCTTACCTCTCGGCAGCGGGAATTGCTGCGCGAGTTCGAGAAGCTCAGCGAAGAGAACAACCCCGAAAGCTCGTCATTCTTCTCCAAGGTGAAGGGCTTCTGGGACGGGATGAAGGGCTGACGCAGGCACATTGAAGGTAGCCTGCCCACCCGCCTGCGTCCGTTAACGGTTTCTCAACCATGAGCCGACAGTCTAAGGCGCATGGTCACGTCGTTCAACGAACCCTTTCTCCCTTTGATTGCGCCTGTGGGCGACGCTGATGAAGCCGAACCCCAGGCGCTGACCGGGCGGCTCCCCTCCTATATCGCAGACCACCGCCAGCGCCTGCGCGACCGCTTCATGCAGGCGGGCGGGGCTGCGCTTCCCGAATACGAACTCCTCGAACTCATCCTCTTCCGGGCGATACCGCGACAGGACGTCAAGCCCTTGGCCAGGCTCCTCCTTGACACTTTCGGCGATTTCAACCGTGTGATTTCGGCCTCTCCGGCGCGCCTGCAACTGGTCAAGGGCGCCGGTCCAGCGGTGGTGCTTGAGCTCAAGCTGGTCGAGGCCGCCGCCCAGCGGCTGATGCGGGCACGGGTGATCCAGAAGCCGGTCCTTTCCAGCTGGGACGCGCTACTGGATTACTGCCACACAACCATGGCGCACCGCGAAACCGAACAGTTCCGCCTCCTCTTCCTTGACCGCAAGAATGTGCTGATCGCCGACGAAGAACAGGCCAGGGGCACAGTCGATCATGTGCCGGTCTATCCGCGCGAAATCGTGAAGCGGGCGCTTGAGCTGAACGCCAGCGCCCTGATCCTGGTCCACAACCATCCTTCGGGCGACCCGACCCCTTCGGACAGCGATCTGTCGATGACCCGACAGGTCCAGGACGCCTGCGAAGCGCTGGGATTGGTGCTGCATGACCACCTGATCATCGGCAAGTCGCGCGAACTGAGCTTTCGCGCTCAGGGGTATCTTTAGGGTTCCGAAGTCTCCAGCACGGTCGGCGCGAAATCGGGGACAACCCAAAGCTCGACCCGCCGGTTCAGGTGGCGGCCAATGGCGGTTTCGTCGCAAGCCATGGGCAGGGCCTCGCCAAAGCCCTCCACCGCCGGAAGGTCGGCCACCGCCAGATCCGGGGCAATGGCGGCAAGCTCTTGTGCGACCTTGGCTGCGCGTTCGACGGACAGGGCAAGATTGGCCTCAGCCGCGCCCGAGCCATCGGAAAATCCGGCGAAGACCAGCTTCTCGTTGCGGAACTGCC
The DNA here is from genome assembly GCA_016792685.1 of Tabrizicola sp. Lineage (GTDB taxonomy): Bacteria > Pseudomonadota > Alphaproteobacteria > Rhodobacterales > Rhodobacteraceae > Tabrizicola. The sequence continues at coordinate 4,255 of JAEULQ010000130.1, forward strand.
CCGTGGCGATCAACTGCGCCAGATCGACCAGATTGTCCTGCGACTGGGCATCCAGCGTGGAAGACCCGTCCTCGAACCGGAAGGTGAAGGACATCCTGTCCGCCCCGTCCATGATGCCAACAAGCCGTTTCAGATCGGCCAGGGTCACATCCTCGCCCGCGCCCTGGATCGCATTGATCAGCCGCAGACCGTCCGAGGTCATCGGCTGCCGACTGGCCGACCGATCGATGAACCCGGCAGAGGCGACGGCATCCTGCGCGGCGGGTGTGCGCAGGAAGTCCAGGAACTCGCGCGTCATGAGCGGCAGGCGGCGTTTTGGGGCCAGCAGCATCACCGGCAGAGCCAGGGGATAATCCTCGGCCTTGATCGACAGGGCGTTCGGCAGCAGCGGAAAACCACAAGAATCCGTCAGCGGCAACCGCCGCGCCGGAGCAATGGCCGAACGTCCCGAAATGGCGATGGCCCAGGGGTCCCTGGCCACAGCTTCGGTCAGGCCCTGCAGGTCGGAATGCAGGGTTTGGGCCGGTGCGCTGTCCCCCAGCCGCGCGGTGAGGGCAAGTTGCAGGTCCGTCTCCGGACGCAGGGCGTGCAGCACGACCGGCATGTCCGGGCCGCCAACCTCAGCCCAGTTCGTGACCTCGCCCGACAGGATCCTTGCCAGGTCCACCGTCGAGATTTCCGGCAGTGGATTGTCAGGCGCGACAATCACCAGGAGCGCCTCCATCGCCACGGAGTGGCTGCTGAAGGCCGCTTCCGGCTGGAAGGCCAGCTTCAGATCTGCGGCACCCGTCTCGATCGCGGCGCTGGCCTGGGCAGGCGGCAAGGCCGAGAAGGAAACCTCGGCCAGTTCCTTGCGGCTTTCGGGGTCCAGAATCCTGGCAGCAAAGCCTGCATCCGGCAAAGGATCATAGATCAGTCCCCGGCTTTGGGCGAAGGCCTCGAACAGAACGGGCAGCAGTTGCGCGGCATCAGCGGCCCCGACAACCCTGATAACTGCTTTGGGCGCGATCAGGTCGGGGCAAGCCGGACCCTCGCAGATCACCCCCTGACCGTCGACCGTCAGCAGGCCATAGCTGGTCTCGATGCGGTAGAATTCGCCGTCATAGCCCTGAAGCCGACCATTCAGGACGATCCCACCTTCGCGGGCCACAAGCGTCACATCCTGCGCAAGGGCGGAAAAGGAAAAAACCAATGCAGCGCAAAACGCTGCGATCCATACCCTAACGCCCATTACCTGCCAATCCGGCCCTTATTTCGGAGTGACGAGTTTCAGCGCGGGCGCAAGATTCTTCAACACCAGAATGTCGCCAGAGGTGCCGCAAAGCGGAACCGGCACCAGTTGTTCCTTCTCAAGAACCGTGCCCCGGTTGGACAAGAGCGTTGCCAACCGGATCGTGCGCCCGCATGAGGCGGGCGTGATCCGAAGTTCGGCCGAGATACGGGCCTCGCCAAGGTCATGGCCGGGGACTGAATAGACCCGCGACAGGACCGGAGCCGCCACTTCTGCCGAGCCAAGCGCAAAGACCTGTTCGGCCCCGCTTTCGAACAGCCCGCTGCCGCCGACAAGCACCTTTTCGCCGTCGGTCACGCGCATCTCAAGCTCGGCCGGGGGTTCCCAGATCAGCGCAACACGGGTGAAGTCGTCCGCGTCCGGGACAGTGGTCTGCCCCATCAGGAACTGCGAATCCTCCAGGTAGACCGCCACAAGCGCATCGGTCCGTAGGGCCGGAAAGCTCAGGGCCACGACGCCGGACGGGCTGGAAAGGGCCGTGAAGGACAGGCCGGCATGCCGGATGACCACTCGCTCGCCCGGGTTGCAGGGTGCCTGAAGCCTCAGGGCGACCATGCCGTCGGGCGCAGGTGTCAGTCCCAGGTTCGGCTGGCAGGGATCGGTTCCGCCTTCGGGTGCATCGGCCGCGATCGAGGTGATGCCGATGACGTCGTCCAGCCCGGGCTTGCCAGGAGCGCTGAGCGAGGCCGATTGTGGCACCGCCCCCTTGTCCACTTTCGGCTGGACAGCTGGCTCTTGTGACCTGCGCAGAGTGTCAAGGCTGAGCGATCCGCTGACGCTGGAGGATTTCAGCGATTCAGCAGCATGGGCGGCCGCAAGCGCGACTCCCAACACTGCGGAATACCGCAGAACCCTTTTCCCCCATCGCATGGCAGCAGCGCCTCGGTACGAATCGATACCGTCCCCAGCTACCGCCCAATGAGGGCAGAGAAATGGCATTATTGCGTTAGCAGGCGGGGCGTTCGATTCAGGACAAGGAAAAGCCGGAGGAATGTCTCCGGCTTGTCACCTTGCCAACCGTTTGTTCCGGCGCGAAGAAACCCGCCCAGGCTCGGGTAGTTTCAGCTCAGACGATGCGTCCGTGGCAGTGCTTGAACTTCTCGCCCGACCCACAAGGGCAAGGGTCGTTCCGACCGGGATTGCCCCAGGTTGTCGGATCGGATTCGTCGAAACCGGCAAGCCGGGTCGGCTGCGGGTCGGTCGCAGGCGCTTCGGGGGCCGCCGGTGGCGCCGTCGTTGCGGCCGCCACGATCCTGGGCGCAGGCGCGCCTTGCTGCGCTGCCAGCATCTGCCGCATCATGGTTTCCTGCTCTTCCTTGGTGATCGGCCGGATGCGCGACAGCTGCTGCGTGACCTGCTCGCGCAGCGAATTCAACAGACCCTCGAACAGCTGGAAGGCCTCGGTCTTGTATTCGTTCAGCGGGTCGCGCTGGGCATAACCACGGAAGTTCACCACCGAGCGCAGATGCTCCAGCCGCAGAAGATGCTCGCGCCACTTGCTGTCGATGGATTGCAGCAGGACCTGCTTTTCGATGGAATCCATCGCCGACTTGCCGAAGGCTTCGGCTTTCTCGGCCATCATCTTGTCAGAGGCCTCGATGACACGGTCGCGAATACCGTTCTGGTCCACACCTTCTTCGGCCGCCCAATCCGCGATGGGCAGATCGAGGTTCAGCATGTCGCGGCAGGCGGCGGCCAGGCCGTCGGTATCCCAGGCATCCGGATAGGTCTTGGGCGGCATGTTCAGATCGACCAGATCCTCGATGACCTGATGACGCATGTCGGTAGCCACTTCGGCGACGTGATCGGCTTCCAGGATCTCCATGCGCTGGCTGAAGATCGCCTTGCGCTGGTCGTTCATCACGTCGTCAAACTTCAAAAGCTGCTTGCGGATGTCGAAGTTGCGTCCCTCGACCTTGGCCTGCGCCTTTTCCAGCGACTTGTTCACCCAGGGGTGGACGATGGATTCGCCTTCCTGCATGCCAAGCTTCGACAGGATCGAATCCAGCCGCTCGGACCCGAAGATCCGCATCAGGTCATCTTCCAGCGACAGGAAGAAGGCCGAACGGCCCGGGTCGCCCTGACGGCCCGACCGGCCGCGAAGCTGGTTGTCGATCCGGCGGCTTTCGTGACGTTCGGTGCCAAGGACGAACAGGCCCCCGGCGGCCTTGACCGCCTCTTCCTCATCCAGGTGGTCGGCCTCGATCTGCGCGCGGATCGCGACGTGGTCGCCCTGCGGATCGGCGGCGATAGCCTCCATCACCTTGAACTCGACGTTGCCGCCCAGCTTGATGTCGGTCCCGCGTCCCGCCATGTTGGTGGCGATCGTCACCGAGCCAAGCTTGCCGGCATCGGCCACGATCTTGGCTTCCTGTTCGTGCTGACGGGCATTCAGGACGCTGTGCGGGATGCCGGCGTTCTTCAAGAGCACCGAAAGCTGCTCCGACTTCTCGATCGAGGTCGTGCCGACCAGGATCGGCTGGCCCTTCTCGTGTGCTTCCCGGATCGCTTTCAGGATACCGTCATATTTCTCGCGCGCCGTGCGGAAGACCTGGTCGTGCTCGTCGATCCGCGCGACCGGGCGGTTGGTCGGAACCTCGACCACACCCAGGCCATAGATTTCGCGGAATTCCTCAGCCTCGGTTGCGGCGGTGCCGGTCATGCCCCCCAGCTTTTCGTAAAGCCGGAAGTAGTTCTGGAACGTGACGCTGGCATAGGTCACGTTCTCTGGCTTGATCTGCACGCCTTCCTTGGCCTCGATGGCCTGGTGGAGCCCGTCCGACAAGCGGCGGCCCTTCATCATCCGGCCGGTGAATTCGTCGATCAGCATCACCTCGCCGTCACGGACGATGTATTGCTGGTCCTTGAAGAACAGCTTGTGCGCCCGCAGTGCCTGATTGACGTGGTGAATGATCGAGGTGCTTTCCGCCGCATAGAGGTTCTGCCCCTCGGGCAGAATGCCCGCCTTCTGCAGAAGCTCTTCGATGGCGTCGTTGCCCTCTTCGGTCAAGGTGACGTTGCGCGCCTTTTCATCCAGCTTGTAGTGGTCGGGCTGCAGATGCGGGATCACGGCATCCACCGCCTGATACAGCGGGCTGCGGTCCTGGCTCGGGCCCGAGATGATCAGCGGCGTGCGGGCCTCGTCGACCAGGATCGAGTCGACCTCGTCAACGATTGCATAATAGTGGCCACGCTGCGCCATCTCGGCGAGCGAGGACTTCATGTTGTCGCGCAGGTAGTCGAAGCCCAGTTCGTTGTTCGTGGCATATGTGATGTCGGCGCGATAGGCGGCCAGCTTCTCGGCATCAGACTGGTGCGAATAGACGACGCCCGTGCTCAGCCCCAGTGCCGAATAGACCTTGCCCATCCATTCCGCGTCGCGTTTTGCCAGGTAGTCGTTGACCGTCACCACATGCACGCCGCGACCGGTCAGCGCGTTCAGATAAGCCGCAAATGTTGCGACCAGCGTCTTGCCCTCGCCGGTCTTCATCTCGCTGATATTGCCCTGATGCAGGAACATCGCGCCCTTCAGCTGCACGTCGAACGCGCGCAGGCCAAGCGCGCGGCGTGCGGCCTCGCGGCAGTTGGCAAAGGCTTCCGGCAGGATGTCGTCCAGGCTTTCGCCCCCGTCCTGCACGCGCTTTTGCAGCTCGCGGGTCTTGGCGATGATGCCTTCGTCGGTCAGCTTCTGGAACTCCGGCTCCAGCGCATTGATCTGCGCCACGATCGGGCGGACGGACTTTACCTTGCGGTCGTTCGGGGTTCCGAACACCTTCCGCGCGAGCGATCCCAGTCCCAGCATGTTTTCTCCGTGGGCGGCTTCTAGCAATATCGTGTGGCTCTCGGACTTGCCCGCCCCGACAGCCTTCCATAGAAGGACCAGAGTATGACCGGACGGCCCCGTCCCACGCGACTGTCGCGATGTAAGGGGGAAGCCCGGGATAGTCAACTTAGCCGGGCCTGTGGTCCCGATCAGGAGATGGTGAAAATGACGAAACGGTCCGGTTTCTGGTCGGTTCTGGCGCTGACGGCGGTCCTTGGCGCCCCGGCCTTCGCCGAGGGCGAGACCGCGGATACCGTGGTGGCTACGGTGAACGGGGTAAAGATCACCCTCGGGCACATGATTGCCATGCGCGAGACGCTGCCTCCGGAATACCAGCAGCTTCCCGATGACGTCCTTTTCAAGGGCATCTACGAACAACTGATCCAGCAAGAGGTTCTGGCCCAGTCGGTGACCGAGCTTGGTCCCCGGCAAATGGCTCTCATGGACAACGACAAGCGCGGGTTCGTCTCGGGCGTGGCCATCGAAGGCATCGTGGCCGCCGCCGTCACCGATGAGGCGCTGCAGGCCGCCTATGACGCCAAGTTCAAGGATGCCCAGCCGCAAACCGAATACAACGCGGCGCATATCCTGGTCGATACGATCGAACAGGCTGAAAAGCTGAAGGCCGACCTTGCCGCGGGTGGCGATTTTGCCGAGCTCGCCAAGGCGAACTCGACCGACACCGGGTCGGGTGCGAATGGCGGTGACCTGGGCTGGTTCGGTCTTGGCATGATGGTCAAGCCCTTCGAGGATGCCGTGGTTGCCGCGAAGATCGGCGAAGTCGCCGGGCCGGTGCAAAGCGAATTCGGCTTCCACCTGATCCTGGTCAAGGAAACCCGGATCGCCGAAAAGCCGACGCTGGACCAGCTGCGCGACGAACTGGCTGCCGAGGTCGAGAATGCTGCGATCAATGCGAAGATCGAAGAGCTCACCAAAGGCGCAACTGTCACGCGCGACGGTGAAGCGCTGGACCCGGCGATTCTCAAGAACTCGACGCTGATCGACTGAGGCCAAGGAAACTGGGGGGCGCGACATGGCAAAGAAAGACTGGAAGTCTGAAGCGAAGGCTCTGAAGAAGAAGGTCCGCAAGCTCAAGGACAGCCTGACCGCTGCCGCCGCCCCCATGGCCGAGGCGCTCGGCGATGCCGTGGGCGAGGTCGTCAGCGCGGCGAAAAAGGCGCTGAAGCCGGTCTCGCCGCTTGCCCCTGCCAGCTTCCCGTCCCTCCCCGTCATCAAGGGCGCCGAATTCGCCGCCGTCGAGGCCGGGGTCCGCTATCAGAACCGCAAGGATGTGATGCTGGTCCGCCTGGCCCCCGGCACCACGATGGCCGGCGTCTTCACCCGGTCTTCTACCCGCTCGGGCTGTGTGCGGGATTGCCAGGCCAAACTCGCGATGAAGGTGCCAGACGGTGCGGGCGCGGCGATTGTCGTGAACTCCGGCAATTCAAACGCCTTCACCGGTGCCGTGGGCGACAAGGCCGTGGCCGCCGTGACCGGCGCTGTGGCCGAGGCGCTTGGGGTTCCGGCCAGTCGGGTGTTCTCCTCCTCGACCGGGGTCATCGGCGAGCCGCTGCCCTATGAGAAGATCACCGCCAAGGTGCCGGACCTGAAGGCCGCGCTGACGGAAGCGGCGATCGAGATGGCCGCCGAGGCCATCATGACGACCGACACGTTCCCGAAAGGCGCCGCCGCCACCGTGCAGGGCGACGGCGGGGTGATCCATATCTCCGGCATCGCCAAGGGCTCGGGCATGATCGCGCCGGACATGGCGACGATGCTGGTCTACATCTTCACCGACGCAAAGATCGGCGCGAACCAACTGCAGAAGATGATTTCGCGCAACGTGGATGCGACGTTCAACTCGATCACGGTCGACAGCGACACCTCGACCTCCGACACACTGCTCATCGCCGCCACCGGCCAATCAAAGGCCGCCGAGCTGAAGGGCGCGACGCTGAAAGCCTTCGAGACCGCGCTCCATGGCGTGATGCGCGATCTGGCGCTGCAGGTCGTCCGCGACGGCGAAGGCGCAACCAAGCTGGTCGAGGTCCGGGTCACCGGCGCGGCGAGCGACGAGGACGCGGCGAAGGTCGCCTTCTCCATCGCCAATTCGCCGCTGGTGAAGACTGCCGTTGCGGGCCAGGATCCGAACTGGGGCCGCATCGTTGCCGCCATAGGCAAGTCGGGCGCCCAGGCCGACCGGGATCGGCTCTCCATCCGCTTCGGTGACATTCTGGTGGCCGAAAAAGGCTGGCGGAACCCCGATTACAAGGAAGAAGACGGCGCCACCTACATGCAGGGCTCGGAGCTGGTGTTCGCCGTCGACCTCGGCCTTGGCAAGGGCAAGCGCAGCGTCTGGACCTGCGACCTGTCCGCCCGCTACGTCGAAATCAACGCCGACTACCGGTCGTGAAGACGCTTCTCGTCTCGGCCGTCGCCCTGATCGACCCGGACGGTCGCGTACTTCTGGCGCAGCGGCCGGAGGGCAAGTCGCTGGCGGGGCTTTGGGAATTCCCCGGCGGAAAGGTCGAACCCGGCGAGACACCCGAAGCCGCGCTGATCCGCGAGCTGAAGGAAGAGCTTGATATCGACACCTGGGCCTCCTGCCTTGCGCCCCTGACCTTCGCAAGCCACAGCTACGAGGACTTCCACCTTCTGATGCCGCTCTTCGCCTGCCGCCGCTGGCAGGGGACAGTGCGGGCGACCGAAGGGCAGAAGCTGGCCTGGGTCAAGCCGAACGCATTGAAGGACTACCCGATGCCGCCCGCCGACCTGCCACTGATCCCGATCCTGCGAGATTGGTTATAGTCCTTTCTGCGCGCGGAATGGGCTACCAAGGCATTATCCATACTGGTGGCTCGACCTTTACTTTTTGGAAAGGAATGACCATCATTATAGCCACACGGTAGTTGTTTCCATTCAGGGCACTCACCTTGAATAAGACCCGGCGGAGTTGCCTCTCCGCCGGGTCCCCTTCTTTTCAGGGTCAGCCCCCGATCCAAAGGCGGATGGTTGCGATCAGCAGCGTTCCCGCTGCAATGACGACCATCCATTTACGGTATTGATTTCCAGTCAGTTTGCTCACCTCCGTTCACCGCGAGGGATCGCGGCGGAACCAGGGGTAAGGGTGTTTGGTTAACAAACCTATACCCTGCTAGGTGGCCCTCAGGCCACCAATGCCTCAGCCTTCTTGAGGTCAACGCTGACCAGCTGGCTGACCCCCTGCTCCTGCATCGTCACACCGAAAAGCCGGTCCATCCGCGCCATGGTCACGGCATGGTGGGTGATGATCAGGAACCGGGTCTCGGTCCGCCGGGTCATCTCGTCCAGTAGATCGCAGAACCGGGTGACGTTGGCGTCGTCCAAAGGCGCGTCGACCTCGTCCAGCACGCAGATCGGCGCGGGGTTGGCCAGGAACACCCCGAAGATCAGCGCGAGCGCGGTCAGGGTCTGCTCGCCGCCCGACAGAAGCGACAGCGTCGCCAGCTTCTTGCCCGGCGGCTGGCAGAGGATTTCCAGCCCCGCTTCCAGTGGATCGTCGCTTTCCACCAGCACCAGCCGCGCTTCCCCGCCGCCGAAGAGATGGGTGAAGAGCGTCGAGAAATTGGCGTTCACCTGCTCGAAGGCCGTCAGCAGACGCTCCCGCCCTTCCTTGTTCAGCCCGGCGATCCCGGCCCGCAGCTTCTTCACCGCCTCTTCCAGATCCGCCTTCTCCGAGGCCAGCGCGTCATATTCCGCCTCGATCGCCTTCGCGTCCTCCTCGGCCCGCAAGTTCACGGCGCCCAAAGCCTCGCGCTGGCGCTTCAACCGGCTCACGTCATGGTCGAGCGTCTCGGCGTCGGGCATCTTGTCCGGATCGGTCCGCAGCGAGGTGAGCAGCTCATCCGGCGTGCGGTCGTCTTCCTCGGCGATCCGTTCGGCCGCCAGCGCCACGCCCTCCCGCGCTGCGTCGAGCCGCGCTTCGGCCCGGGCCCGCGCCTCCCGGGCTTCGCCCGCCAGCCGTTCCGCTTCCCGTTCGGCGGCCGAGGCCTCGCGCAACGCGCCCTCTGCCTCGGCCAGCGCATCCGCCGCCCGTCGCCGCCGCTCCTCGGCCTCGGCCATAGCCTCGACCAATTCATCCCGCTTGGCCGCGATCTCCTCGGGGGCGAGCATCGCCTCGGCCAGTTCCTCTTCGGTCTCGGCCCGCCGTTCAGTCAGCTCTTCGGTCCGGCGCGAGGCCGTCTCAAGCCGGTGTTTCCAGCCCGACAGCTCCTTCGTCGCCTCTTGCCGCCGCCGGACCCGGGCTTCGCCCTCGCGCCGCACCTCATCCTGGGCGGAGCGGCGGGTCATCATCGTGATCCGCGCCGCCTCGACCGTGATCTTCGCGGCCTCCACCTCCCCCCGCGCGGCATCCAGGTCGCCCAGTTCCGCTACCGCGGCCTCGGCCTCCTTCAGCCGGGCACGGGCGCCCATCGCCTCATCCTCGAACCGGCTGACCGCGAGCTTCGCCGCCTCCAGCTTGCCCCCGGCGATCGACCGGTCGGCCTCGGCCCGCGCCAGCGCCCGGTTCGCCTCGGCCAGCCGCGCATCCGCCGCCCGCCGGGCATCCCGCGCCCGCTGATCCGCCCCGGCCAGTTCCGCGAGCCGCGCGGTTAGGGCCTCATGCGCCTGACGCGCCCCATCGGCCCGTGCCGCGACCTCCTCCAGATCGCGCTTCAGCTGCACCAGGCGATTGAGCTGCTGCAACCGCAATGCCGCTGCCGAAGGCGCATCTTCCGCCCCCGCCCGGAACCCGTCCCAGCGCCAGAGGTCGCCCTCGACTGAAACCAGCCGCTGCCCTGGCCGCAATGCTGCCTGCAAGGCAAACCCCTGCTCGCGGCTGACAAGCCCGATCTGCGACAATCGCCGCGCCAGAACCGCCGGCCCCTGAACTTCGCTGCCCAAAGGCACTGCGCCCTCCGGCAAGGCCTGAGCCGAAGCATAGGGCTCCAGCCGCGCCCAGCCCGACCGCGCGCCGCCTTCAACCTCGGGGCTTCTCAGATCATCGGCCAAGGCCGCCCCAAGCGCCTTTTCATAGCCCGGCGTCACCACCAGCTTGTCCAGAAGCTGATGCCCCGCCTGCGCCTCGCGCTCGACCAGCCGCGCCAGGGCCGCCACTTCCGCCCGCAAGGCCGAAGCCTCGCCCTCGGCCGAGGACCGCGCCGCCCGTGCCTCGGCCTCGCGTCCCTGCGTCTCTGCCCGGGCAGCCTCCGCCGCCTCCAGCGCCGCTTCCGTGGCCTCGCCCTCGGCCACGGCAGCCTCCGCTGCCTCCTCGGCCGCCGCAAAAGCCTCACCCGCCGCCTCCAGCGCACCCACCGCCGAAGCCACTGCTTCCCGCGCCGACACAGCCTCGCCCTCGGCCCGCTCCCGCACCGACCGCGAATCCGACAGCATCCGCTGCGAGGACTGATGCCGCGCCGCCAGCCGTGCCGCATCCTCGGTCAGCTCGGCCAGCATCGCCTCGCGCTCACCCAGGACCGAACCTGCTTCCCGCGCCGCCTCGACCGCCTCGGCAAGCTTTTCCTCATGCCCCTCATGGGCCCGGGCCAGCTGCTCGATTTCCCACTCCAGCCGCTCGATCACCTCGCCCGCGTCGCGGTTGAGCCCCGCCTCCCGCTCCATGTCGCGCGAAAGCTGCTCGATTCGCCCCTTAAGCGCGTCGATCTGCGCCAGTGCCCGCGCCTCCTGATCGCCCAAGGCATCGCGCTGCAAGGTCAGCCGCTGCAGGATCGCGCTGGCAATCGCCTCCTCCTCGCGCTTTGGCGGCAAGGCATCTTCCGCCGCCTCCCGTGCCTTGCCCGAAGCCCGCGAAGCTGCCTCCGCCTGGCCCTGCGCGATCAGCCGTTCCCGCAAGCTGCCTTCGGCCGCCTGTCGCGCCTCATCCGCCTCGCGCCAGCGCCGCCAAAGGAGCATCCCCTCCGACTTCCGCAATTCCTCCGACAGTTCCCGATACCGCGCCGCCTGCTTGGCCTGCCGGGTCAGGACCGACAGCTGCTGCGCCAATTGCTCCAGCACGTCATCAACGCGCAGAAGGTTCTGCTCCGTCCCCGCAAGCTTCAGCTCTGCCTCGTGTCGCCGCGCGTAAAGGCCCGAGATCCCCGCCGCCTCCTCCAGCACACGGCGCCGGGCCTTTGGCTTGGCATTGATCAGTTCGGAAATCTGCCCCTGCCGTACAAGCGCCGGGCTGTGCGACCCAGTCGAGGCATCGGCAAACAGCATCTGCACATCCCGCGCCCGAACTTCCTTGGCGTTGCAGCGATAGGCCGAGCCCGCATCCCGCGTGATCCGCCGCACGATCTCGATCTGGTCGGCATCGTTGAAGCCCGAGGGCGCCAGCCGGTCCTGGTTATCAATGATCAGCGCCACTTCGGCGAAATGCCGCGCGCCCCGCGTGGCTGCGCCATTGAAGATGACGTCCTCCATCCCCCCGCCCCGCATGGCCGAGGGCCGGTTCTCGCCCATCACCCAGCGCAGCGCTTCCAAAAGGTTCGACTTGCCGCAGCCATTGGGGCCAACAACGCCCGTCAAACCCTCATGGATCACCAGATCCGTGGGGTCGACAAAGCTTTTGAAGCCATTCAGCCGCAGTTTGGTCAGGCGCACGGGATACTCGCGAGTCGCATCCCGGGATGTTCCCGCCCCAGCCCCGGCGAGTCAACCCGACCCGCCCGTTCCTCCGCATCATCTGGCCGGTTCCGCCGCCTTATCCCCAACATCTTGCGGTACTGCGTCCCTTATCCGTCCTGCAGGCGTTATCCCCATCACACCCAGGAAGGCCCCGTTGCCGCCCGTTCGCGACACTGGCGGCATGGGCTGCAACCTTCCGGCCAGCATTGTGTGGGTGGGTTCTGCCGTCACCCTGAACGCCTGGGATTCCTCCCTACTCGACCCCAGTAGCGGGATGGGTCTTGCGTGATCGGCTCGCCACCACCGACTTCTTTGGCCGCGTCCCCTCCACATCCCGATTCGCTTCATTGCACTGACAAGCTGGGTACCGCCGACGCGCAGGTATAGAAGGGCGTTGGGAAGACGCGGACTCTCGCACAAGGTCAGCTCGTTGGCCCAAGGAAGGCCCTCCCATTGCCTTCAGCCCCTTCTTGCCCTCCAATTCCACCAATCCCGGGAGACCGCAATGACCCTTTCCTTCACCCGCTGCCATCGTTGCGACGTGACCTTGGGCTGCAATATTGTCGCGCTTGGGCAGCCCTATTGCATGATCCAACTGACCGACAGGCTGCGCAATAAATGAAACCTTATCAATGCCATGAGCCCTACGACTGGTCCGCCCTCCTGCGGCTTATCCAGTCCGAGTTCGCCTATATGGGCGGCCGCATCGACCCACCCTCCTCGATGCACCGCCTGTCCTTGGAGGCCATCGCAGCCCAGGCCCGGGATGGGGAAGTCTGGGCCATCGGAAAGCCGCCCATCGCCTGCGTCTTCCTTACGCCCAGGACGGATGCGCTTTATGTCGGCAAGCTTGCGGTGGCGGCCCATCATCGCGGCAAAGGCCTGGCCCGGGCACTGCTCGCCCTGGCCGAGACCCGTGCAAAGGCATTGGGATTTGCCGCGCTGGAGCTTGAGACACGCGTCGAACTGGTTGAAAATCATACCGTCTTCCGCGCGCTCGGCTTTGTCGAGACCGGGCGCAAGGCGCATGCAGGCTTTGATCGACCAACCTCGATCACTTTCCGCCGACCGGTTTCCAAACCCTAGGTCCGGGTTGCGGGCCGAACGGTTCCGCGCCACAGTCGGTTCATGACACCCCCGCCGCCCCTTCTTCCGCCCGGTCGCCTGATCGCGCTGGATGTTGCCCGCACTCTCGCGGTTGTCTGCATGGTGATCTTCCACTTCACCTTCGACCTTGCGCTTTTCGGGCATATTCCGGCGGACACGATGTCCCAGCCCTTCTGGTACTATTTCGCCCGGATGATCGCGGGAAGCTTTCTGTTCCTGTCCGGCGTCAGCCTTTGGCTCGCCCATGGCCAGGGTCTTCGCTGGCGGTCCTTCTGGACGCGGTTCGCCAAACTCGTGGCCGCTGCGGTGCTGGTGAGCACGGCCAGCATCTGGCTGGTTCCCGGGGGGCCGATCTGGTTCGGCATCCTGCATGCGATGGCAGCTACCGCCCTGATAGGCCTGATCGTGCTCCGCCTGCCCTGGCCCGTTACCCTTGCCCTCGCCGCCGTGGTCTTCGCGGTCGCCTGGATGGGCCGGAGCCCCGCGTTCGACGGCCTCTGGCTTGTCTGGACCGGTCTGGCCGAGACCCGGCCGATGATGGGCGATTATGTACCCCTCATTCCCTGGGCCGCGCCCGCGCTGGCCGGCATTGCCTTTGCCAAGGCGCTCAGGCTTGACCTCTGGCGCGGCCATACGCCATCGCGCGCGCTGCAAACCATGACTTTCCCGGGCCGACACAGCCTGGTCATCTACCTGATCCACCAGCCCATCCTTTTCGGCCTTTTCAACGCCTGGGCCTGGTTGAACGCGGGCTGACCCCGCTTCCCCTTCGCCGCCCTATGCGTTAAGCCGCATTCCGCACCCCAACAGGGATCCGGACCGATGAAATTCACTCTCTCCTGGCTGAAGGATCACCTCGACACCGAGGCCACCGTCGAAGCCCTAGCCGAGGCACTGACCGACCTTGGTCTCGAGGTCGAGGGCGTGGAAGACCCCGCAGCGCAGCTGGGCGCCTTCCGCATCTGCCGGGTGATCGAGGCCGTGCAGCATCCGAATGCCGATCGTCTGCGCGTTTGCCGGGTCGAGACCTACCCCGATGGACCGGGCGGCCGGACCGAGGAAATCCAGGTCGTCTGCGGCGCACCCAACGCCAAGACCGGCCTTGTCGGTGTCTTTGCTCCTCCCGGCACCCATGTCCCCGGTACTGGCGTCGACCTGAAGCCCGGCAACATCCGTGGCGTGGACAGCAACGGCATGCTCTGCTCGGAACGCGAGCTGATGCTGTCGGACAATCATGACGGCATTATCGAACTGCCCGCCGATGCGCCTTTGGGCGTGCGCTACATCGACTGGAAAGGGCTCAACGATCCGGTGATCGAGATCAAGGTCACCCCCAATCGTCCCGATGCCCTTGGCGTCCACGGCATCGCCCGCGACCTGGCTGCGCGTGGTCTCGGCAAGCTGAAGCCGGTTTCCGTGACAAAGATCAAGGGCGCTTTCCCCTCGCCCATCGGGGTAAGGATCGATGCCGCGCTGAAAGTCAAAGGCTGCCCGCATTTCACCGGCCGTCTGATCCGTGGCGTGAAGAACGGCCCGTCGCCAGACTGGATGCAGGCGCGGCTGAAGGGCATCGGCCTGCGGCCGATCTCGGCGCTGGTGGACATCACCAACTACTTCACCTTCGGGCTGAATCGCCCGCTCCACGTCTTCGACGCCGCCAAGGTGAAGGGCGATCTGCGCATCCATCCGGCCCAGGGCGGCGAGACGATGCTAGCGTTGGACGGCAAGACCTACACTTTGTCTGCGGGGCAGATGGTGATTTCAGACGACCATGGCCCGGAATCGCTTGCCGGGATCATGGGCGGCGAGGCGTCGGGCTGCACGGCGGACACCACCGATGTCTTCCTTGAAAGCGCTTTCTGGGATCCGATCACCATCGCCGCAACGGGGCGCGCGCTGAAGATCAACTCGGATGCCCGCTACCGGTTCGAGCGCGGCGTTGACCCGGCCTTCACCCTGCCGGGGCTGGAACTGGCGACACAGATGATCCTCGACATCTGCGGCGGCGAGGCGAGCGAGGTCGTCCAGGACGGTGCTCCCATCGACACCACCCGCAGCTACCAGCTGAACCCTGCCAGGGTCATCAGCCTGGTGGGCATGGATATCCCCGAGGCCACCCAGCGCGCGACGCTGGAAGCTTTGGGCTTTGCCCTGAATGGCAATGCCGTGACGCCCCCGACCTGGCGCCCCGATATCCTGGGCGACGCCGACCTCGTCGAGGAAGTCGCCCGCATCGCAAGTCTGACGAAGCTGCAAGGCGCACCGATGGCCCGGACGGTACCCGGCGTGCCGCGCCCGATCCTGACGCCCCTGCAGGTTCGCGAACGCACCGCCCGCCGCACCATCGCGGCGCTTGGCTACAACGAATGCGTGACCTACAGCTTCATCGACGCCAAATCGGCGGCACTGTTCGGTGGCGGCAGCGATGCGGTCAGGGTGGAAAACCCCATCTCCTCCGAGATGACGCATCTGCGCCCCGATCTGCTCCCCGGTCTTCTGGCCGCCGCCGCGCGCAATCAGGCGCGGGGCTTCATGGATCTCGCTCTTTTCGAGGTCGGTCCGGCCTTCCATGGCGGCGAGCCCGGCGATCAGCACTTGCAGGCTTCAGGTCTGCTGGTGGGCGCTGCGGCCCAGCGCGACCCCCATGGCAGCCGCAGGATGGTCGACGTCTTCGACGCCAAGGCCGACGCCGAGGCGGTCCTCGCGGCACTTGGCGCCCCCGCTCGGGTCCAGATCAGCCGCAAGCTTGCCGCCTGGTGGCACCCCGGCCGCTCGGGCGTTATCGGCCTTGGCCCCAACACGCTCGCCACCTTCGGCGAGGTCCATCCGCGCGTCCTGCAGGCAATGGATGTCAAAGGGCCCGCCGTGGCGTTTACGGTCCTGATCGCCAATATTCCAGCGCCAAAGGTCAAGACGCCCACCCGCCCCGCGCTCGCGATCAGCGACCTGCAGGCGGTGGACCGCGATTTCGCCTTTGTCGTCGACAAGGGGGTCGAAGCCCTGACCGCCGTCAACGCCGCAAAAGGCGCCGACAAGGCGCTGATCGAAAGCGTCCGCGTCTTTGATCAGTTCACCGGCGACAAGGCCGAGGCGCAAATGGGCCCGGGCAAGAAGTCCATCGCCCTGACGGTCCGCCTTCAGCCCGCCGACAAGACCCTGACCGAGGCCGAGATCGAAGCGGTCAGCGCCCGGATCATCGAGAAGGTGACGAAAGCCACCGGCGGCACGCTCCGGGCCTGAGCGACCGCTCATCCCATGTCTTCGACGCTCTTCGCGTGCTGCAACGCCTGCGAAGAGCGAACGAAGTCCAGCAACGAGCGGCCTGTTTAGGGGCTAGAACCGCTCGGCCCGCAGCACTTCGGCATCCGTCACGCCGATGACCCCGATATGGCGCTCGACCACTTCGTAGGCCGCCTCAAGCAAGGCATCCAGCCGTTCGGGCCGGATCAGGCAGACCACCGCGACCATGCCGCTCCGGCCGACCTGTCCTTCACGCGTCCAGCGCCCTGACCGGCCGGATCCACCCAGTACGGGCAGGACCGTGAAGCCCGTGACCCCCGCTTTTTCCAGTGCCTGGGTCAGGCGGCTTTCCATAGGCGCCTCGATGATGATCTCGACCCGTTTTGCCTTGTGCGTCTGCATGTCAGCCCCCCACGGCTCCGGCCACTGCGACCCAAGCCGGTATCCCCAGAACCAGATTGAACGGGAAGGTAACGCCGAGTGACAGCGTCAGATAGATGCTGGGATTGGCATCGGGAAGGGCCACGCGCATCGCCGCCGGCACGGCGATGTAGCTTGCCGAACCCGCCAGAACCATCATCAGCGCCAGCCCCCCGGGCGAAAGCCCCAGCATCAACCCTGCGGCCAGGCCGAACCCGGCCCCCACCACCGGCATCAGCAGCCCGAAAAGCAGCACCCCCGCCGTCAGAACACCTTTCGCCCCGCGCATGCCCCGCCCGGCGATCAGGCCCATGTCGAGCAGGAACAGGCACAGGACACCCTGGAACGGCGCCACGATGAAGGCCTCGATCCGCGCCATCCCCGGCGCTCCGGTGATAAGCCCGATCAGGAAAGAACCGACCAGCAGAACGATCGAGCCGTTCAGCAGGATCTCGCGCCAAAGCTCGGCATCCATCTTTTCGGCCCGCCCGCCGCTGCGGCTGGCAAGGTACAGCGCCGAGATGATCGCCGGCGCCTCCATCGCTGCGGCCACCGCAACCATGTAGCCCTCGGCGGCCAGCCCCGCCGCCTGGACCATCGACGACCCGGTGACAAAGGTCACGATCGAGATCGAACCATAATGCGCCGACACTGCGGCGGCATCGGTGGGCGAAAGGGACGTCATCCCGCGCAGCAGCGCAAAGGCCACGAAGGGGATGACGAAAGACAAGGCTATCCCCGCCAGCAGCGCTGCCAAAAGCCGGGCGTCCAGCCCGTGATCCGAAACGGATACCCCGCCTTTGAAGCCGATCGCGAAGAGAAGGTAGATCGACATCCCTTTCGCGACTGCTTCCGGGATCGTCAATTCACTGCGCGCCAGCGCGGCAAACAGACCCAGCGCAAAGCACAAGATCATGGGCGTCAGCAGGTTTGTCGCTGCCAGCGTCAGGATATCTTGCATTCAGTCCCCCCGATTTCCTGCCGATATGCGTGACGCGAGGAAAACTGCAACCCCGGGCAACCGGATTTCTCTGTCACCATGAGGTTCGGTGATCGGTCCGTCAGCGGTTCGGACGGCTCTCTCCAATGGCAGCAACGGGCGCAAGGATGATCTCGGTTGCGTTGCGCACGGTCAGGACCAGCCCAGGCAGCAGGCCGACCCTGGACCGGGCATCCGCCCGGAAAGCCTGGTCGATACCGATGATCCCGCCGAAAAGCGCCAAAAGCGCAGGGTTTTCTCCCAGGTTCAGATGGCCGGCCCCAGTGTTGTAGGCGGTCGTATCCAGATAAGTCACCTTCAGGTCCGCGATATCTGCGACGCCGGACATGTTGCCTAGCCGTGCTTCGCTGCCGGAAAGCGTGGCGGACAGCCCCAGCACGCGGTCCCGCGAGCTGCCGAAGACCACGAAGGGCTGCGGCAATTCGCCTATGTCCCGCGCCTGCGACCGGAACACGTCCAGATCAAGGTCGGGGGCAATCAGGACGACGCCTGCGATACGGTCCAGCGCATGGGATCCATCGCGAAGCGCCATCTGGCGCAAGGTCTCCATGGTAAGAAAAGCCCCCATGGAATGGGCCACGATGACAACCTCCCGGGCGCCAGAGGCTGCAACTTCGTTCAGCAGTGTCTCGAATCCGGTACGGGCAAAGAGCACCGAATCCCGGTCATAGACATAGCCCAGCGCCGATCCACGCGAGGGCCAGGCATAATGGATCGCAACGCCCGGCACCTGCAGGTCATGGTGCATCTGTGCGACGCGGAAGACCCCCTCGGCCATCGTGTTGTTGAAACCGTGGACATAGACCACCGCATCTCTTTGCCCACGTACCGACATGGCCGTCTTCAGCGCCATTCTGAAGGCCTTGGACGAGGCAAAGCGGCCTTCGTCTAGCAGAAGGAAATCGCGCCCGGGATCCGGCTTCCGGGTCTTCTGCGGCCAGTTGATCTCGCCCGGGTCGCGCTCGTTGGGGATCGAGACGTCATAGCGCAGAAAGCTTGGCTCTTCGGCCCGGGCAAAGCCGAAACCACCGGTCTCGGCGCCGCGCGAGGTGGCCACGAAGATCGTCTCTGGGGTGGCTTCGGCCAGGCCAGCGGGGGCACGGGTGAACTCGCCCCGGGCCGCGCAGCTGGCAAGCACCAGCAAAAGACCGAAAATCGCGGCGCGCAAGGTCATCTCCTGTTGCTCTGGTCAGACTCGGCTTCTCGGACCCCGGGGTCAAGCTAAACCGTACCCGGGCGGACGATGAGGGTCTTGCATCCGACGCCGAATGCCGACTATCGCAACAGCGACCAGCAAAACAGGCCTTTGGTCCTGCCGAAAGGTCGACATGCGGCGAACGCCCTTGGTGACATGGACATGAGCGTAGCAGAAGACGACATTCCGATCCCGGCCTGGGACGCGGCAGGCAACTTCCAGCCGATGGGCAAGCTTGCGGTCCATCGCCAGGGTTTGCGGCATCCGGCCGTTTCGGTCCTTGTCCTGCGCGGGCAAGAGATGCTGATCCAGCGCCGTGCCGCGGGAAAGTACCATACGCCGGGTCTCTGGGCGAACACCTGTTGCACCCACCCGTCATGGGGCGAGGCTGCCGCCGATTGCGCACGGCGTCGGCTGCGCGAGGAGCTTGGGATCACAGGGCTTGACCTTCGCCATGTGGGCCAGGCCGAATACCGCGCCGAGGTACCGGGGATCGACGGGCCCATGATCGAGCATGAGGTTGTCGAGGTCTTCGTGGCAAAGGCACCCGGCCCCGTCCAGATCACCCCCGACTCCGACGAAGTGGCTGAAACCCGCTGGGTCAGCCTCGACGCGCTGCGGGACGAGATTGCCCAAAGCCCCCAGGCCTTCACACCTTGGCTGCGCATCTATCTGGAAAAGCATGCGAAGATGATCTTTGGCGACCTGGCTGCCTCGCGGCCGGTCTGAGATCTGCTTCCGCCTCTTCCTGGCAAAACTCCAGCCTGGTGTCTTCGGCCGCACCAGCTTGCCCTTGGCGGACCACTGCGGTCTATTGTGACTGAAGTCGCCGACGGAAGGAGCCCCCGATGACACTCTCCGGCAAGACGGCCCTCGTTACGGGCGGCAATCGTGGCATCGGCCTTGCTACCGTGCGGGCGCTGGCCGAAGCCGGGGCAGACGTGCATTTCACCTCCCGCACCGCTGCGAACATTGCCGCCGCCCAGCGGGAATTGGGGGATCTCCCGGCCACCGGTCACCACGTCAATATGACCGACCGGTTTGCCATGACGACGCTGTTCGAGACGGGCTTCGACATCCTGGTGAACAACGCCGCCGTCATCGGCCCCATCGGCCGGATCCTCGACGTCTCGGTCGAAGACTGGGCGAGGAACATCGATACCAATCTCACTTCGGCCTTCCATGCCATCCAGCTTGTCATCGGACATATGGCAGCGCAGGGCGGCGGGACGATCGTCAACATCTCCTCTGGCGCCGCGCACCGCCCGCAGGAAGGCTGGAGCGCCTATTGCGCCGGCAAGGCCGGGCTCGCGATGGTGACGCGTTCCGTCCATATGGAATATGGCGCGCAGGGCATAAGGGTCTTCGGCTTTGCGCCGGGCGTCGTCGATACCGACATGCAGGGTGCGATCCGGGCATCCGGGATCAACCCTGTGTCGAAACTGCCCCGGGAAAGCCTGGCGCCGGCCTCCGAGCCGGCACGCGTTGTCGCCTGGCTCTGCACCGCCGCCGCCGATCCGTTGGCGGGGCAAGAGCTTGACATCCGCAACCCCGACCTTCGTGCGGCTGCCGGGCTTCCGCCCTTGGCCTGACCGAAGCTGCCAGCTAACATGTCAGCGACCACAACAAGGACCCCGATATGAAACTCCTCCGCTACGGGCCGCAGGGCCAGGAAAAACCCGGCCTGCTGGATGCGTCTGGCGCGATCCGCGATCTTTCAGCCCATGTGGCCGACCTGTCCGGAGCCGTCCTGACCGATCTGGACCGGCTGAAATCCATCGATCCCGCCACGCTGCCGATCGTTCCCGGTGCGCCCCGCCTTGGCCCCTGTGTCGCTGGCACGGGCAAATTCATCTGCATCGGTCTGAACTACGCCGACCATGCCGCCGAAAGCGGCCTTCAGGTCCCGCCGGAACCGGTCATCTTCATGAAGGCCACCTCCGCCATCTGCGGCCCGAACGACCCCATCCTCATCCCCCGCACCAGCGTCAAGACCGACTGGGAGGTCGAGCTGGGTGTCGTCATCGGCAAACCCGCAAAATACGTATCGGAAGCCGAAGCACTGTCCCATGTCGCGGGCTACTGCGTGATCAACGACGTGTCGGAACGCGCGTTCCAGACCGAACGCTCCGGGCAATGGACCAAGGGGAAAAGCTGCGACAACTTCGGCCAGACCGGCCCCTGGCTCGTCACACCGGACGAGGTTCCCGACCCGCAGAACCTGTCCATGTGGCTCAAGGTCAACGGGCAGACCATGCAGAACGGCTCGACGCGGACAATGGTCTACGGGGTTGCCCATGTCGTGGCTTATCTCAGCCAGTTCTTCACCCTGCATCCCGGCGACATCATCTCGACCGGCACACCCCCTGGCGTCGGCATGGGGATGAAGCCGCCGCGCTATCTGAAAGCGGGCGACGTGGTCGAACTTGGCATCGAAGGCCTGGGCAGCCAGAAGCAAAGCTGCATCCAGGACTGACCGGGTCAGCTGCCCCGTGTCGGTCTTCCGTTCCAGGTACTGCGGGGGTGTGAAACCCCCGCCTGCACCACGTCAGTGCGACAGCGCAGCAGAGCCCCAGAGCTCCCGTACCCTGGCATCCCGGCCGCAGGACTTGCGATAGAACTTGTAGGCGTTTGACTGCTTCTTCGGCCCGTTGCGGGTCAGCACGATGTTCGTGCCCTTGTAATAGTCCTGGTGATAGTCCTCGGCGATCCAGAAGGGCCGGGCTGGCAGGACCGGTGTCACAATCCTCTGCCCCAGTGCCGCCTCGGCCTCGGCGACGGCAGCTTCTGCCGCAGCCCGCTGATCCGGTCCGGTCACGAAGATGGCTGTCCGGTAGGCATCCCCCCGGTCGCAGAACTGCCCGCCTGCATCCAGCACATCGACCGAGCGGAGGAACTTGGCGACCAGATCGGCATAAGAGATCACGGCAGTGTCGAAAGTGATCTCCACTGCCTCAAAATGACCTTCGTGATTCTTGTAAGTCGGGTTCTTGCTGGTCCCGCCGGTGTAGCCAGAGACCACTTCGATGACGCCCTTCACCTTTTCGAAATCCGATTCCACGCACCAGAAGCAGCCCCCGGCGACATAGGCCTTTTCCACTTCGGCCTGTGCTGTCCCGGTCAGGCACAGCAGCACCGCAATCGCCTGTTTCCACATCGTCGCCTCCCGTTTCCTTCGGCGACCGTGCGGCCTTGCCGGACCACCGTCCAGTCACCGTGCCGTGACCTCACGCAGGGGTGATGGTTTTGCTTGGCCTTACGTCCCCGCCGCCGTAGCTTGCCCCAAACGGAAAGGCCCGGACATGAACGACCACGTTTCCACCCATCAGGCGGAAGAGGATGCCCGCAACGAATCCATCCTGATCTGGGTGGACGGAAAGCTTCTGCCCAAGGCACAGGCGACGGTCAGCGTTTATGATTCCGGCTTCATGCTGGGCGACGGGGTGTGGGAGGGGATCCGCCTTTACAACGGGCGCTGGGCCTTCATTCAGGAACACATTGACCGGCTGTTCGAGGCGGCCAAGGCCATCGACCTCGACATTGCCCGCACCAAGGACGAGGTGATCGCCGCCGTGCTGGAGACCCAGGCTGCGAACGGTATGACCAGCGATGCCCATTGTCGACTGATGGTCACCCGGGGCGTCAAGACCCGGCCCTTCCAGCATCCTCGCCTGTCCCAGCGCGGCCCGACCATGGTCATCATCATGGAGCATTCGCGCCCAAAGATTCCGCGACCGATCACGCTCGCGACCGTTCCGCATCTGCGCGGCCTGCCGATGACGCAGGATCCGAAGCTCAACAGCCATTCGAAGCTGAACTGCATCCTCGCCTGCATCGCCGCGCAAAAGGCCGGCGCGGACGAGGCGCTGATGCTGGATGTCCATGGCTTCGTGAACACCACCAACGCCTGCAATTTCTTCATCGTCCGCAGGGGCGAGATTTGGACCTCGACCGGCGACTACTGCATGAACGGGATCACCCGACAGAAGGTGCTGGACCTGGCCCGCGCGAACGGAATTGTCGCGCGTGAGAAGAACTTCAGCCTGGTCGATACCTACAGCGCCGATGAGGCTTTCCTGACCGGCACGTTCGGGGCACAGACCCCGGTGGGTGTGATCGATGGCCGCCAGATCGGGACCGGCCAGATGGGACCCATGACCGAACGGCTGCGCGGTCTTTACAAAGCTCTGGTCGGGGCGTGACCGCGCAGGGTGGCATTATGGGGAAAGGCGGGCAGGGCATGGATCAAAGGGGCTCACGGCAGCAGGACACCTGGCTTCGTGCAGAAGACTGCGATCTTTCCGCCTTTGCGGCGCTTTGCGAGCAAGAGACTGATCCAGCCGATTGCCCCCTTGCGGCAAACGTCACCAAGCGGGTGCCGGTTTATGACTGCCGCGCCCTCTTGCCGCGCCTGACAAGTCCGGACTTCGGCGAAACGCTGATGTCGGAATGGGCGCGCGTCTTTTCGACCGGGCCCGGCGTCGTGGTCCTGCAGGGCGCCGAACCCGACCATGCCATGATCGACCGCGCCTCGGAGATCTTCCGGGACCTGATCGATCGCCAGAACCGCGAAGGCAGCGGCGGGGGTGACCATTTCGCCAAGCCGGGTGCGAACGACCGGCTTTGGAACAGTCTGGAAAAGCACTGCCTGGCCGATCCTGCGAATTTTGCCCGCTACTATGCCAACCCTTTCCTGGCGCTGGTCAGTCAGGCGTGGCTCGGCCCCTACTACCAGATGACCGCGCAACTGAACGTGGTAAACCCCGGTGGCGCGTCGCAGACACCGCACCGCGACTATCATCTGGGTTTCCAATCGGCCGAGGCGGTGTCCCGCTATCCCCGTCACGTCCATCTGATGTCGCCAATGCTGACCCTGCAGGGCGCCATCGCCCATGTCGATGCGCCGATCGAGGCCGGGCCGACCATGCTTTTGCCGCACAGCCAGAAGTTCCCCGCAGGCTACATCGCGACCTCCCGGGCCGATTTCCGCAGCTATTTCGAGGCCAACGCCGTGCAACTGCCGCTCGCCAAGGGCGATATGCTGTTCTTCTCGCCCGCCCTGTTCCACGCCGCTGGCACCAACCGTTCCGCTGACATCCGCCGCATGGTCAACCTGTTCCAGGTTTCCTCCGCCTATGGGCGCGCGATGGAGGCGATCGATCGCACGGCCATGGTCAAGGCGCTTTACCCAGAGCTTCTGGCGGCCCAGTTGCAAGGCCGTCTGACCCCCCGGCAGATCGCCGATGCCATCGCCGCCTCTGCGGAAGGTTACAGCTTCCCCACCAATCTCGACAGCGATCCTCCGATTGGCGGTCTTGCACCCAAATCGCAGGCCGCGCTGGTCCACGAGGCGCTGGCTGGCAGCTGGACCGCGGCCGCACTGGAGGCCGCCCTCGACGCACAGGCGGCAAAGCGGCTGCCATGAAGATCGCCATGTGGTCCGGGCCGCGGAACCTATCCACCGCGCTCATGTATTCCTTCGCCGCCCGTCCCGATTTCGCTGTCTGGGATGAACCGTTCTATGCCGCCTATCTGGCCGCGACCGGCATCGCCCATCCGATGGCCGACCAGGTCATGGCCGCAGGGATCATCGATCCGGCCCAGGTCGCGGCCACCTGCCTTGGGCCGAACCCCGAAGGCAAGCCGCACTGGTACCAAAAGCACATGACGCTGCACATGATCCCGGAATTCGACCGTGGGTTTCTCAGGGGTCTGACCAACGCCTTCCTGATCCGCCATCCGGCCCGCGTCGTCGCCAGCTATGCGCGCAAGCGCGAAGCCCCGACGCTGGCCGACCTTGGCTTCCTGCAGCAGGCCGAGCTTTACGACCAGGTTGCCGAGCTGACTGGCACAGCCCCGCCGATCATTGCGGCCGAAAGCATCCGCACGGATCCGCGCGCTGCCTTGAGCCGGCTTTGCAGCGCGCTCGGCCTCAACTTCTGCGAAAGCATGCTTTCGTGGCCCGCGGGTCCCAAGGCCCAGGATGGTGTCTGGGCACCGCACTGGTACAATGCCGTGCACCGCTCCACCGGGTTTGACGACCCCGAGGATCCGCTGCCCGACCTGCCCCCGGCTTTGCAGCGTCTCGCCGATCAGGCGATGCCTTCCTACCAGCGACTTGACTCTCTTGCCCTGTGAAAGCTCTCCATGCGCAACGCCCTTCTTGCCCTGACGCTTCTGGCAGCTCCGGCCTCGGCCGAGGTTGCCCTGCACGAAGCCGCGTCAGGCCTTGACCTTTTCCCCTGCGAGCTTTCGGGCCTGTCCTGCACCTCTTTGACCGTGCCTCTCGATCACCGGGCCAATGATCCCGCCAAGACGCTTGAGATCACCTTCGCCCTTTCATTTGCCAGCATCGAAAGCCGCGGGATCCTTTTCTACTTCGTCGGTGGCCCGGGCGGATCGGGCCTGGCTTCGGCAGAAAACTATCTGAGCTCCTTCGATCCCAGCCTCACCGATTACATGGACATCGTCTTCGTCGACCAGCGCGGAACGGGGCCAGTGCATGGGCTGTCCTGCCCGAAGGCCCAGGCCATCTTCGACATCGCCCCAGCCTCGCTGGATGAGCCCGAAGCCGCACTGGCCACGGCACGGACCTATGTGGCCGATTGCACTGCCGAACTTGGGCAGGACGCGATTCTGGCCGTGGTCAACACCGACCAGGCAATCCGCGATTTCGAGATGTTCCGCCAAAAGCTTGGCGCGCCGAAGGTCTGGCTTTACGGCGAAAGCTACGGCACCCAGGTGGCCCAGGCCTATGCCACGCAGTTTCCCGAGGCGATCAAGGGTGTGATCGTCGACGGGGTGGTCGATCTGAACCTCTCTGCCGAAGGGTTCTACCGCAGCTACACCCTGGCGGCCGAAGAGCTTCTGGCCGAAACCCTGGCGCTTTGCGCCGAGATCGTCGCCTGCAAGGCGGACATGGGGGGCGATGCCGGAGAGGTCTATGATGCATTGGCGGCCCGCGCGGCGGAAGCCCCGGTTGCGGTTCCCCTCACCCTCTCCGATGGCAGCCAGGTCCAGCGCGCCCTGACCACCGGGCTGCTTGAGGCCAACGCCTTCTACGCGCTCTATTCGCCCGAGGGCCGGGCCGGGTTCCTGCGGGCCCTTGCTGCCGCAGGTCGCGGTGATCTTCAGCCGATGCTGCAGCTTGGGTATTCCAACATGTACATCGACCCCGAGACCGAAATCGGCCAGGAAGATCCCGGCTGGTACGGCGCGGCCTATTACGCGATCACCTGTTCCGATTATGCCAGCGGGCCCGGCACGCCCGAAGAGAATGCAGCCCGCATTTTGCAGGAAGCCCGCGCACTGGCGCCCGAAGCCCCAAGGCTCTTGCGCTCCTACTACCTGGAACGGCTGGCCTGCGCCTTCTGGCCGCATCAGGGGCCGGATCGGCGCCCCGATCCCTATGCCGGCGGGGACTGGCCAACCCTGGTCCTGAACGGGGACCGCGATCCGATCACCCCGATCTCCATGGCCTATTCGGTCCTCGACAATGCTCGCAGCGCCTATGGCGTCTTCATGCAGGGCGGCCCGCATGTGATCTGGGGCAGGGGCCTTGCCTGCCCGGATGCGATCGTCCAGGCGCTGCTCTACGAAGGGATCCTGCCGCGCGCGCGGGAACAGGTGTGCAAGCAGGATGTGATCGCCGATTATGTCCCGTTGACCCTGACCGAGCCCACGCAAATGGCCGATCCGTTTGCCGTCGCGCAGGCGGTCGAGACCGAACTTCAGCAACTCACGCCTCTGGGCAGTTGGGATGGCGTCCATCCCGGCACGTTCGGCTGCCCGCATGGCGGGACGCTGACCGCCAGCGTCGGCGCGGAAAGCACCGATTACAGATTCACGGACTGCCGTTTCTGGCCCGGGCTTGCCGTCTCAGGCACCGGCAGCGACGTTGCCTCCGGCGGTCCTGATGACGGGCTCGCCCTTTCCCTCACATTCACGGGCTCGCAGTCGGGTGAGCTCAGCTATCACTCCAGCCCGGTGACCGAAGCCTGGAGCCTGACCGGAACCTGGAACGGCAAGCCCGCAAGGACGCCGCGAGAGCCCTGACCATCCACCTGCCGCGTCGCCTCTGACCCGCGAAGGAGCCAATGATGCGTAACGATCAGCCGCTTCCCGATCAGACCGTCGAGGTCGCTCAGGCGGTCCGCAACCTGATGCCTGCAATGCAGAACAAGGCCCGCATTGCACTTGTCGTGATCATCATCGCCTTCGTCGCGGCGACGCTCGGGGTGGCGCTGTTCCTGAATTCGGACATGGAAGGCGAAGACCGCTGGAAGTTCGCGATGTTCTCGGCTCTCGGCGGCGTTCTGGTGGTGATGGGCATCTTCAAATGGATGATCCGGGCACAGGAAGCACTGGTCATGCCCGTCGTGGCCGGGGCCATCGGCCTTACCTACGCCAAGGACGCCAAGGCCTTCGTCCGCGCGCTGCCAAAGCGCCTTCTGCCGACGCGTGGCGTGCGCAGCGGCGAGGACCATGTCCGGGGCAGTCTTGGTGCCCACGCCATCCAGATGGCCGAAGTCAAGGTCGAGACCGGCGGCAAGAATTCCCGGACTCTGTTTCGGGGCATTGTCGCACAGTTCCCGAACCGGGTGGCGATGCCCGCCTTCTACGTTGCGCTGGAAGACAAGACCCGTCCCGGGATGTTCTTTGGCGGAGAGTTGGATACCGAAGGGCTGCATCACCTGCGCAACATCCATCAAAACGGGCGCAGCTATGGGGTCTGGACCTCGTGGAGCGAAGTGCCGGAACCGCCCGCGCTCTCGGCCGTAGTCGAGATCCTGACGCGGGTTGATGAGCACATCGGCAGTGGCGCCGAGCTCTATGCGGCCACCTCCAATGGCGAAGAGATGCATCTGGCCCTCTCGCACAAACGCAACCTCTTTCGCATCGGCGGGCTCTTCCCAAGCGAGAACGAACTCTTTGCTGACGTCCGCGCGGCAATGCAGGACCTGACGATGCCGCTGAAACTGGCGCAGGCCCTGATCTCTGCCGAAGAGACCGCCGTGGCAAAGGCAAATGCCCTGGCCTCAGACCAAGCCAAGGGCGAAGGGGCCAAAAGTTAAGGGGGCGTGAATCGCGCCCCCTAACGTGTTGATATTGTTGTGGCCGTAAAGATGTCCTGCGTGGACACTAGGCCTTCGCGACCCGTGCATTCCGCGTGGCGATCAGTTTAAGCCGCAGCGCGTTCAGACGGATGAAGCCCTCGGCATCCTTCTGGTCGTAGGCCCCTGCGTCCTCTTCGAAGGTGACGTGCTTTTCCGAATAGAGAGAATGCTCCGACCAGCGCGCCACGGTCGCGGCCCGGCCCTTGTACAGCTTCACCCGAACCGTCCCGGTGACATGTTCCTGGGTCTTGTCGATCAGGGCCTGCAGCGCCTCGCGTTCCGGGCTGAACCAGAACCCGTTGTAGATCAGCTCGGCATAGCGCGGCATGATCGAATCCTTCAGGTGCCCAGCGCCCGAATCCAGGGTGATCTGCTCGATCCCGCGATGGGCTTCCATCAGGATCGTGCCGCCCGGCGTCTCATAGACCCCGCGCGACTTCATGCCGACGAAGCGGTTCTCCACCAGATCCAGCACGCCGACGCCGTGCTTCCCGCCCAGCTCGTTCAGCCGGGTCAGGATCGTGGCTGGCGAAAGCCGCTCGCCGTTGATCGCGACGGCATCGCCCTTCTCGAAGGTGATCTCGACCATCTCGGCCTGATCGGGCGCCTCTTCCACCGGAACGACCCGCTGCAGGACATAGTTCGGGAATTCCTCGGCTGGGTTCTCCAGCACGCGCCCTTCCGACGAAGTGTGCAGAAGGTTCGCATCGACCGAGAACGGCGCTTCGCCGCGCTTGTCCTTGGCGATCGGAATCTGGTTCGCCTCGGCGAATTCCAAAAGCTTGGTGCGCGACGTCAGGTCCCACAGCCGCCAGGGCGCGATGACCTTGATCGCCGGGTCCAGCGCGGCTGCCGAAAGCTCGAACCGGACCTGGTCATTGCCCTTGCCTGTCGCCCCATGCGCCACCGCATCGGCTCCGGTCTGATGCGCGATCCGCACCAGATGGGCGGAAATCAGCGGCCGGGCGATCGAGGTGCCAAGGAGATAGAGCCCTTCGTAGAGCGCATTCGCTCGGAACATCGGGAAGACGAAGTCGCGGACGAATTCCTCGCGCACGTCTACGATGTGGATGTTCTCCGGCTTGATCCCCATCAGCAGCGCCTTCTGCCGTGCTGGTTCCAACTCTTCACCTTGACCAAGGTCAGCCGTGAAGGTCACCACTTCGCAGCCGTACTCGGTCTGCAGCCACTTGAGGATGATCGAGGTATCGAGGCCGCCTGAATAGGCGAGCACGACTTTCTTCGGCTTCAGCATGACTTGGCTCCGTCCCGGTTTGGCAGGCGCTTAATGCGAAACGGACGCGAGGGCAAGGATCGGTACGGTGGCGCATTGACAGAGCGACCGTCGTCCATGACACTCGCCCTAAAATTGAGAATGTCATGCGCGATCTTTCCCAAACCTGGCAAATTCTGAAAACCACATTCCATTCGATCGGACACAACTGGTCCAGCGTGCTTCGGTCGACATTCGTGCCGATGATCCTGCCGCTTGGTCTTCTGCTGATTTGGGCCTACTGGGCCTGGACGTCCGGTTACATGCTTCGCTACTTCCCGACACACGTCGGCGGTCAGGCTGACTTTCCGGTTTTCGCGCTTATCCTCGCAGCGCTTTTCGCGCTTGGAACACTTCCGGCAGCCGTCGCCTGGCACC
>JAEULQ010000015.1 GCA_016792685.1 Tabrizicola sp.
CTCTGCCAGCGCGGCCAGAACGCCGGTCAGCGCCGGGGCATTGACGCGCATCCCCTCGGTCCCCTCGGCCATGCCGTCGCGGGCGACGCGCAGCGACAGGCTGACATTGCCGCGGCTGAGCCCCTTGGCCAGTTCGCCCCGCAGCGCCAGTTCCAGCCCGTCGATCCAGTCGGGCACCCGCAGCCGCAGGTCCAGCCCCTTGCCGTTGACGCTGCGGATGTCCCATCCCCAGCTGTGGCCCGCCCCCTGCCCCTTGCGGGCGGCGAATCCGGTCATCGAAAGGGTCATGGCGGCTCCTTCAGGTGTTTACCATTTGCCGAGATTTCCGGCCAAATCCGCGGCAACGGGTGTAGCTTAAGACATTGGTAACAGGTGTTGCAGCAGGATTAACCAGTCTTTGCACCTGCACACCCCCTGCGGCACGGAGGCGGAGATGGACCTGACATTCCCCGGAACGGAACGCAAGACGATGACGCTTCATTCCCCCCTGCAGCAGGTCCGCGCCTATTGGGAGGGGCTGCGCGACGGCACCGCCCTGCCCCGGCGCGAGGCGATTGACCCGCGCGGCCTGTCAGGCGCGCTGGAACAGGTGTTCCTGATCGAACGGGTCGCCCCCGGCATCGCGCGGCTGCGGCTGGCCGGCGCGCTGTTGCAAGAGGTTCTGGGCATGGAAGTGCGGGGCATGCCGCTGTTCGCACTGTTCGAACCGGCCACCCGCGCCCGGCTGGGTCAGGCGCTGGAAGGGCTGTTCACCACCCCCGCCGTTCTGGACCTGTGGCTGGAGGCCGAGCGCGGCATCGGTCGCCCGGCGCTGCGCGGCCGGATGCTGCTGTTGCCGGTCTGCGGCAACCGCGATGAGCCGGGGCTGGCTCTGGGGTGCCTGTGCGTCGAGGGCCAGATCGGCCGCTGCCCGCGCCGCTTTGCCATCTCGGGTCTGGCCGAAGAGCCGCTGGCGATGCCACAAACCGAACCGGCCGAGCCGTTGCCCGGACTGGCCGAAGCCCCGCCGGTGCCCTTTGTGCCCGCCCCGCCGCGCAGCCGCCCGGCGCTGCGGCTGGTGCATTCACGCGACTGATTCCAAAGGAAAAGGGCGGCCCCGCAGGACCGCCCCCTTGATCTTTGCCACCGCTTACAGCGCGACGCGCCGGCCTTCGTCCCGCTGGGCCTGAAGCTCTTCGGCGACAAGGAAGGCCAGTTCCAGCGACTGCGAGGCATTCAGCCGCGGGTCGCAGGCGGTGTGGTAGCGGTCGGCCAGGTTTTCATCCGACACCGCGCGCAGGCCGCCGGTGCATTCGGTCACATCCTTGCCGGTCATCTCGAAATGCACGCCGCCGGGGATGGTGCCCTCGGCCTTGTGGATCGCGAAGAACTCACGCACTTCCGACAGGACCGCGTTGAACGGCCGGGTCTTGTAGCCCGAGGACGACTTGATGGTGTTGCCGTGCATCGGGTCGCAGGACCAGACCACGTTGGCGCCTTCCTCACGCACGGCCTTGATCAGGCGTGGCAGATGTTCGCCCACCTTGCCGGCGCCGAAGCGCGCGATCAGGGTCAGCCGGCCGGCCTCGTTCGCCGGGTTCAGCTTGGCCATCAGCACCTTCAGGTCTTCGGCGGTGGTCGAGGGGCCGCATTTCAGGCCGATCGGGTTCAGGACGCCGCGGCAGAATTCCACATGCGCGCCGTCGGGCTGACGGGTGCGGTCGCCGATCCAGATCATGTGGCCCGAGCCGGCCACGTTCTGCCCCGTGATCGAATCGACGCGGCACAGCGCCTCTTCATATTCCAGAAGCAGCGCCTCATGGCTGGTGTAGAAATCGACGCGGCTCAGCTGGTCGGCGGTTTCCGAATTCACCCCGGCCGCATTCATGAAGTCCAGCGCATCGGCGATGCGGTTGGAAATCTCGCGGTAGCGTTCGGCCTTGTCATGCTCGGCAAAGCCCAGCGTCCAGGAATGGACGCGGTGGATATCGGCAAAGCCGCCGGTCGAGAAGGCGCGCAGAAGGTTCAGCGAAGCGGCGGCCTGGGTGTAGGCCTGCAGCATTCGGGTCGGATCGGGCGTCCGCGCCTCGAGGGTCGCGTCGAAACCGTTGATGATGTCGCCCTTGTAGGACGGCAGTTCTACCCCGTTGATCACTTCGGTCGGTGCAGAACGCGGCTTGGCGAACTGGCCAGCCATCCGGCCGACCTTGATCACCGGAACCTTGGCGGCATAGGTCAGCACCACGGCCATCTGCAGCATCACCCGGAACGTGTCGCGGATGTTGTCAGCGCTGAACTCGGCAAAGCTCTCGGCGCAATCGCCGCCCTGCAGAAGGAAGGCCTTGCCCTCAGCCGCGAGGGCAAGCTGCTTTTTCAGCCGCCGGGCTTCGCCCGCGAAGACCAGGGGCGGGTATTTCGACAGCTGGGCTTCGACAAGGTCCAGCGCGCCCTGGTCGGGGTAGTCCGGCATCTGGATTCGCGGTTTTGCGCGCCATGCCGTCTTCGTCCATCCCTTGGTCATCGTCTTGCTCCGGTCCGTCAGTCGATCGGGCTGCGGTATACGCCCCCGTTTCCGCCTTTGCAAAGGGCGATTGGGCGAAAAGCAGTGGTTTCCGCCCTTGCGGACCGCCGGAATTTGCGGTTCGGTAGCATGCAAACGACATGATCAGGTCGCAGACATGACCCTAGCCCCTCGCAAGGCCACACAAACCGAGAAGACCAGCAGCGCGCGCCGGTTCGTCTTTCTGCTGCTGGACCGCTTCACGATGCTGTCTTTCGCGGGGGCGATCGAACCTCTTCGGGTCGCCAACCGCGTTGCGGGAACCGAGCTTTACCGTTGGGTTCTCGCGGGGGAACGCGGCGATTCCGCGACCTGCTCGAACGGGGCTGCGTTCAAGCTTGATATCGGGCTGGAAGAGATCGAGCGGGATGATGTCATCCTGGTCTGTGGCGGCATCGACGTTCAGAAAGCCACGACGAAAGGCGTCCTCAACTGGCTGCGCCGCGAGGCCCGGCGTGGCATCACCATCGGCGGGCTCTGCACCGGGGCCTATGCCGTCGCCAAAGCCGGCCTGCTGGACGGCAAGAAGGCAACCATTCACTGGGAAAACCAGGATGGGTTCCTGGAAGAGTTCGAGTCAGTGAAACTGACGAAATCCGTTTTCGTCATGGACGGAAACCGCTGGTCGACCGCAGGTGGAACCTCGTCGATCGACCTCATGCTAAAGGTGATTGCCGCGGATCATGGCGAGGATCTTGCCAATACGGTCGCTGACCAGTTGATCTATTCTGCCATCCGCACCGACCAGGACACCCAGCGCCTGTCGATTCCGACGCGGATTGGCGTGCGGCATCCGAAGCTTTCGCAAGTCATCCAGATGATGGAGGGCAACATCGAAGATCCGATGTCGCCTGCCGATCTGGCCGAGGAAGTGGGCATGTCGACCCGCCAGCTCGAGCGTCTGTTCCGTCGTTATCTGAACCGCAGCCCCAAGCGCTATTACATGGAACTGCGGCTGCAGAAGGCGCGGAATCTGCTGATGCAGACGGACATGAGCGTGATCAACGTGGCGCTGGCTTGCGGCTTTGCCAGCCCGTCGCATTTCTCGAAATGCTACCGGAGCCACTACAACACCACACCCTACCGCGAGCGTGGCACGCAAGGCATGCCGGGCGTGGTGCCAGTGCGGCTGTCGATCTAGGGCGCCAGCCGGTAGACCGCCCCGTCGTAGACCGAAAGAAACCAAATCGCGCCGTCCGGGGCTTCAACCACATCCCGGACCCGGCCGGTTTCCGGTGTCGCAATCCGTTCTTCGGCAAAACCGGTCGATGACGCCGTCTCGGGGTCAAGGTGGCCAAGGAAGTCGCTGTTGAGCGAGCCGAAGAAGATGTCGCCCTTCCAGTCCGGCACCAGCTTTCCGGAATAGACCATCAGGCCTGACGGCGCGATCGAGGGGTCCCAGTAATGGAGCGGCTGTTCCATTCCCTCTTTCCTGGTTCCTTCGCCAATCTTGCCGCCTCCATAGTTCTCGCCATAGGTGACGACCGGCCAGCCATAGTTCTTGCCCACCTCGGGCGCGTTGAGTTCGTCGCCGCCCTGGGCGCCGTGCTCGACCGTCAGAAGACGGCCCTGCAGGTCCAGCGCCGCCCCCTGGATGTTGCGGTGCCCGCGTGACAGCGTACCCGGCCGCCAGCCATCAAGCGACACGGCCGGGCTGCCGTCGCGGGCAAGCAGGATCACCTTGCCCAACGAGGACAACGGGTCCTGCGCCTGCAACCCTTCGGGTCCGGTCCCGCGTTCTCCGGTGGTCAATGCAATGGTCCCGTCCGGCATCTCGACCAATCGGGCGCCGAAGTGCCGCCCACCCGGATAGCCGTCGCCTACGAAGACGGTCTGGAAATCTTCCAGCCTTTGCCGGTCCTCGGAAAGCTTTCCTTTGCCAGCCGCGGTGCCAGCACCGCCTTCGGTTTCGACGGCGAAGCTGAGCCAGACCTCACGGCTCGTGGCAAAATCGGCCGGGATCATGACATCCAGAAGCCCACCCTGCCCGTCGACCCAGACCTCTGGAAGGCCAGAAATCCCGATCCGCTCTTCTTCGTCCACGAGTGTCAGTCGCCCGGCGCGTTCCGTGACCAGGAATCCGCCTTCAGGAAGGAAGGCCAGAGCCCAGGGTTCATCGAATCCTTCCGCGACGGTCGAAACCGTCATGACCCCGCCGGAAGTCTGGACCTGGCTGTCGGCAGAAGCAGTGGACGCGATGAAGGTCAGGAAGAAGATCGGCGAAAGGCGCATGGTCGAGTCCCCGGTTGACGAAATGACTTTGGCTTCATAACTGCGGTTTTCCACCTCAATCGTTGGCCCTCCGTTTCTGTGCCAGCAGAATGCCAATCTTGTCGTCACTGTGTCGACAAGAAGGGACTTTTCTTTTCAAACCGCCCGCACTACCGTCGCATGCAGGATTTCGATCCAACATGGGAGACATAATCAATGAAGAAACTTCTGCTGGCCGCTTCGGCCTGCGCGCTGATGTCTGGTGCCGCGTTCGCTGAGGACGTGAAGATCGGCATCCTGATCGGCTTCACCGGCCCGATCGAATCGCTTACCGGGCATATGGCCAACGCTGCCGAAGCCGCGATGGCCGAGGTGAACGCTTCGGGCAAGGCGAAGAACACCTACGCCTCGGTTCGCGGCGACTCGACCTGCACCGACGCTGCTGCTGCGACCGCTGCGGCCGAGCGGATGGTCACGGCCGAGGGCGTCAAGGGCATCATCGGTGGCGACTGCTCGGGTGTGACTCGTGCTGTGCTGACCAACGTCGCAATGCCGAACGGCATCGTCATGGTCTCGCCTTCGGCGACCTCGCCCGCGCTGACCGCTGACCCGGACAATGGCCTCTTCTTCCGCACCGCCCCGTCGGACGCACGTGAAGGCGAAGTCATGGGCGAAATCCTGGCCGAGAAGGGCGTGAAATCGATCGCGCTGACCTACTCGAACTCGGACTACGGCAAGGGTCTGGCCGAAGCGATCGCTGCTGGCTTCACCGCCAAGGGCGGCACCGTGACGATCAACGCGGCCCACGACGACGGCAAGGCCGACTATTCGGCTGAAGTCGCGGCTCTCGCAGCGGCGGGTGGTGACCTGCTGGTAGTCGCCGGCTACCTCGACCAGGGTGGCAAGGGTATCATCCAAGCCTCGCTCGACACGGGCGCCTTCTCGACCTTCGGTCTGCCCGGCGGCATGGTCGGCGATTCGCTGCCTGCGGCCATCGGCCCGGCGCTCGACGGCTCGTACGGCCAGGTTGCACAGTCCGACAGCGCCGGCGCTGCCGTCCTGACCGAAATGGGCAAGGCTGCGGCCACCCCCTATGACGCGACCTCGCCCTACACCATGGAAAGCTACGATGCGGCTGCGCTGATCATGCTCGCCATGGAGGCTTCGGGCTCGACCGACCCGAACGTCTACAAGGAAAAGATCATGGAAATCGCCAACGGACCGGCTGACGGTTCGGGCACCAAGATCCTTCCGGGCGAACTGGGCAAGGCGCTGGAGCTGATCGCTGCCGGCACCGCCATCGACTATGACGGCGCTTCGGGCGTGACGCTGATCGGACCGGGAGAATCGGCCGGCCGTTACAAGCAGTTCGAGATCAAGGGCGGCGTGTACGAGACCGTCCAGTTCCGCTGATCCTGATCGCGGCAACTTGAACCACCACGGCCCGGGCAATGACCCGGGCCGTGGCTTAAGACAAGGCCCCCCGCCTGAATCAGGAACGAGGCGGGCCACGACAGGGGAAGACGATGATCAGGGTCGAGAAGCTTCACAAGCATTTCGGCGGCTTTCATGCCGTTGATGGCGCGTCGCTGGAAATCAAGACCGGCTCGATCACAGGGTTGATCGGCCCGAATGGCGCGGGCAAAACGACGCTCTTCAACGTGATTGCCGGGCGCTACACGCCCACCAGCGGCCAGGTCTTCATGGACGGTGAGGACATCACCGGTCTGCCGCCGCACAAGCTTTTCGACAAGGGCCTGCTGCGCACCTTCCAGATCGCGCATGAGTTCGGATCGATGACCGTGCGTGAGAACCTGATGATGGTCCCGCCGCGCCAGTCGGGCGAAAAGCTCTGGAATGCGCTTTTCTCGCGCTCTCAGGTTGCCGAGGAAGAAGAACGCATCCGCCAGAAGGCAGATGAGGTTTTGGAGTTCCTGACCATCAGCCATATCGCCGATCAGAAGGCGGGTATGATCTCGGGCGGGCAGAAGAAGCTGGTGGAACTGGGGCGCACGATGATGGTCGACGCCAAGATCGTCTTCCTGGACGAGGTCGGCGCGGGCGTGAACCGGACGCTACTCAACACGATCGGCGATGCGATCGTGCGACTGAACAAGGAACGCGGCTACACCTTCTGCGTGATCGAACACGACATGGATTTCATCGCCCGTCTTTGCGACCCGGTGATCTGCATGGCCGAGGGCAAGGTCCTGGCCGAGGGCACGGTCGACGAGGTCAAGAACGACGAACGGGTGATCGAGGCCTATCTGGGGCGTGGCCTGAAGAACAAGATCAAGGAGGGTGCCGCGTGATCGGCAGCCCTGCGCATCGGGTTATCCCTACCGGAGCCAAGTCAGTGCATGCCGGTCGGCGTCCAACTGCATCGAGCGCGCTGCGATTTCCGCAGCGCCCGGTCAGAAGGATTCCGCCGATGCAAATCACACGCCGCGCTGCGCTTCCCATCGCTTTCCTTTCGCTGCTTTCGGCCCCTACCATCGCGGCCAGCTGCATGTCGCTGCTTCCCGGGCTCGCATTCTGCGGCCAGAGTGGCTGGGAGTTGGTTGCCATCGACGGCGATCAGGTGCGCATGGCGCATGATGGCGGATTGACTGCCGAAATTCGCTTGCGCCGGGGCCTTTCGGCCGAGGATATGCAATGGGAAAGCTGCATGGCAGCGCATGCCCCGATCAGCGCACGCGCGCAGGTGCTTTCAGTGCAGTCCCCAGAAATCTCGGGCCGGATTGCATCGACAACAGCTTACCTGCCACGACACCTTTCCCCCGCCGCTGTCATCGCCTTGACGTCATATCAAGGCGACGGTCTTTCGCTGGTCGTGACGACCCGGGGGCCCGGCGATACCTATTCCGATCCGCACCAGCGCGCGCATGCAGCGCTTCTTGCAGCCTTGAAACTGGACCCTCCTGAATGAGCGCACCCTTCCTCATCGGCGAAAACATGACCGGCGGCTATGGTCCGGTCGATATCCTGCATTCCTGCACCCTTGCGGTCGAACCCGGCGAGATCGCCGTAATCGTCGGCCCGAACGGGGCGGGGAAATCCACGGCCATGAAGGCGGTCTTCGGGATGCTGAAGCTGCGCCAGGGCTCGGTGAAGCTGGATGGTGAGGATATCACCACGCTCACGCCCCAGGCCCGGGTCCGCAAGGGCATGGGCTTCGTGCCCCAGACCCATAACATCTTCACCGGCATGACGGTGGAGGAAAACCTGGAAATGGGTGCCTTCATCCGCGAGGATGATACGATCCTGGAGACGATGGAGCAGATCTACGATCTGTTCCCGATCCTGCGGCAGAAGCGATACCAGAAGGCGGGCGAGCTTTCGGGCGGCCAGCGCCAGCAGGTCGCCGTGGGCCGGGCGCTCATGACCAAGCCCAAGGTCCTGATGCTGGACGAACCGACCGCAGGCGTCAGCCCCATCGTGATGGACGAACTTTTCGACCGGATCATCGAGATCGCCCGCACCGGCATCTCGATCCTGATGGTGGAGCAGAACGCCCGCCAGGCACTGGACATTGCCGACAAGGGCTTTGTGCTGGTCCAGGGCCGCAACCGCTACACCGACACCGGGCAGGCGCTTCTTGCCGACCCCGAGGTCCGCAAGTCCTTCCTGGGGGGATGAT
Source organism: Tabrizicola sp. (assembly GCA_016792685.1). Classification (GTDB taxonomy): domain Bacteria; phylum Pseudomonadota; class Alphaproteobacteria; order Rhodobacterales; family Rhodobacteraceae; genus Tabrizicola. Next base: position 8,391 of record JAEULQ010000015.1, read on the forward strand.
GATGAAACACGCACTCTTTGCCGCGCTCGCCCTGCTTCCCGCCCCGGCCTTCGCCAGCTTCGAATGCACTGTCCAGCAGCAATGCGGTGGCGGTACCTGCGAGGCCTATACCGGGGGCCCCTTCCTGATCGAGGAGGCGGGCGATGTCTGGCGTGTGAGCTCAGATGGCCAGGTCTGGGAAGGCTACGCGACCACCACGGTGGAGGCGGGCGGCGAGGTGTCGATCGTCCTGCCGCCACAGAATGGCATGTCGGGCCTAATCAGCATCTTCCCCTCGGGCGAGATGCTCTTCACCGCACATGCCTATGGCCAGATGGCGGTGGCCATCACCGGCTCTGGCAATTGCATGACCGAAGGCGGTTGACCTTCTCCCTGGCACCCTAATGATCGCGTGAACTGATGGACATCCTCAACGCCCTCGTCGCCTTCCTGAACTTCATTGTCGTGCCCGGGCTTGCCTATGGCAGCCAGCTTGCGCTTGGCGCGCTTGGCATCACGCTGATCTTCAGCGTCCTGCGCTTTTCGAACTTCGCCCATGGCGACACGATGGCCTTCGGCACGGCCTTCGTGATCCTCTTCACCTGGTGGTTCCAGTCGATGGGGATCACGGCCGGTCCCCTGCCGACCGCGCTGCTGGCCCTGCCGCTTGGCATCCTTGTGACCATTGCCATGGTCCTGGCGACCGACCGAGCGGTCTATCGCTTCTACCGCAAGCAAAGGGCCAAGCCGATCATTGTGGTGATCGTCTCGACCGGGGTGATGTTCGTGATGAATGGCCTCGTCCGGATGATCATCGGCACGTCGGAGCAGAACTTCACCGACGGCGCGCGGATGATGCTGAACCCGCAGGACTTCAAGACCTGGACCGGTCTGGCCGAGCCCCTGGCGATCAAGACCACCCAGGCGATTTCGGTCGTGGCCGCCATCCTGTGCTGCGCGGCCCTGTTCTGGTTCCTGCAGAAGACCCGGACTGGCAAGTCGATGCGCGCCTATTCGGACAACGAGGACCTGGCCCTTTTGTCCGGTATCAACCCGGAACGGGTGGTCACGATCACCTGGATTCTCGCTGGCGCGCTGGCTTGCATTGCGGGAACGCTTTACGGGCTCGACAAGTCCTACCGCGGGATCGTCTATTTCAGCCTGCTGATGCCAATGTTCGCGGCCGCTATCGTCGGCGGCCTCGGTTCACCCGTGGGGGCAGTGGTTGGCAGCTTCATTGTCGCCTTCTCGGAACTCATCGTCACCAGCGCCTGGAAGAAGATCCTGGGCTATCTGGTGCCACCGGAGTGGCTGGGCGACGGGCTCTACCAGGCGCTTTCGACCGACTACAAGGTCGCGGTCAGCTTCGGCATCCTCATCATCGTGCTCCTCTTCCGCCCGCAGGGCATCTACGGAGGCAAGTGACATGCAACAGTACCGCAATCTCCTGCTTTTCGCCGGTGTCGCCCTCCTTTTCATCCTGACGGGGCTTCTGCAAAGCTGGAACCTTTCGCTGAACATCCTGAACCTGGCGCTTCTGTCGGCGATCATGGCAATCGGGGTGAACATCCAGTGGGGCTATGCCGGCCTCTTCTCGACGGGCATCGTCGGGTCGGTCGCGCTTGGCGGTCTGGCCGTCGTGCTGGTCTCGGCCAAGCCCGTGCCGGATGGCTGGGCGGCGGGCGGGCCCCGGATCATGGGGGCGATCCTCTTCGCAGCCGTGGCAATCGGACTTGCCGTCTGGCTATACCGTCGGCTTGCTCCGGGCGCTTCCCGGTCGCTGGCGCTTGCGCTGTTCCTGGTGGTCGCCTTCTTCATCTACCGGCTGGTCCTGGATCCGGCCGTGATCGCGGTTGAGGCAAACAATCCGGCGCAGGCGGGCAACATCGGCGGGCTGGGGCTCAATTCCCTGTTTGCCTGGCCCATCGGTGCCCTGATGGCAGCGGCGGCGGCCTGGGTCATCGGCAAGATCGCCCTTGGCCTGCGAGAGGACTATCTGGCAATCGCCACGCTGGGCATTGCCGAGATCATCGTGACCGTCATGCGGAACGAGGACTGGCTGGCCCGCGGAGTGAAGAACCTGATTGACCTGCCCCGCCCCTGGCCGGTGCCAAAGGAAGTCGATCTTCAGGTCAACCCGACTTTCCTTGAACCGGTCGCCAGCATGGGCTTCGACCCGATCACGGCCTCGACGATCTTCGTCAAGCTGCTCTATGCCTCGATGTTCGGCATTGTCCTCGTCCTTCTGGTCTGGGGCTGCGAACGGGCACTGAACAGTCCCTGGGGCCGCACGGTCCGCGCGATCCGCGACAACGAGATTTCGTCGGCCGCCATGGGCAAGGATGTGAAGTTCCGCCATCTGCAGATCTTCATCATCGGTTCGGCCGTCGTGGGCCTTGCCGGAGCAATGATGACCTCGATGGAGGGCCAGTTGACGCCGCCATCCTATCTGCCCTTGCGCTTCACCTTCCTGATCTGGGTGATGGTGATCGTCGGGGGGTCGGGCAACAACTGGGGCTCGATCCTGGGAGGATTGCTGATCGGCTGGCTTTACCTCGCCGTCGAATTCCTTGGGCCCCACCTTATGGAAGTCGTGACCGCAGGACTGCCTGCCGGTGACCTGAAAGATCATCTGCAGGACACTGCTGCCCATATGCGGCTTCTGACCCTTGGACTTGTCCTTCTGATCGTCATGCGCTTCGCGCCAAAGGGGCTGATCCCCGAGAAGTGAGCCGCCGGCGACAAGCACTCGCTGTCCGGTCGCGACATTCTTTGTCGCAAAATCTCATGCCTTTCGGTCTTCGCCCGGCCATGGTGCGAAAAAACCGGAAGGCGGGAGACTTGCGATGAAAACCCATGCGCGCGTGGTGGTGATCGGTGGCGGCGTTGTTGGCTGCTCGGTCCTGTATCACCTGACCAAGCTTGGCTGGTCCGATGTCATGTTGATCGAGCGGTCCGAGTTGACCAGCGGTTCCACCTGGCACGCGGCAGGTGGCTTCCACACGATCAACGGCGACACCAACATGGCCGCCCTGCAGGGCTACACGATCCGGCTCTACAAAGAGCTGGAGGCCATAACCGGCATGTCCTGCGGTCTGCACCACGTGGGCGGTGTGACGCTGGCCGACAACGAGGCGCGGTTCGAGATGCTCAAGGCCGAACGCGCCAAGCATCGCTACATGGGGCTGGACACCGAGATCCTGACCCCGGCCGAGATCAGCAAGCTGACCGACGGGCTGGTCGATGTGAAAGGCATCCTGGGTGGCCTTTATGACCCGCTGGACGGACACCTCGACCCTTCGGGCACGACCCACGCCTATGCCAAGGCCGCGCGGATGGGCGGGGCGGAAATCGTCCTACACAACCGCGTTCTGGAAACCCGCCCGACGAAGGAAGGCTGGGAGGTCGTCACCGAAAAGGGCACCGTCACCTGCGAGCACCTGGTGAACGCGGGCGGCCTCTGGGCGCGCGAAATCGGGGCGATGGCGGGCGTCTACCTGCCGCTTCTGCCGATGGCACACCAGTATATCGTTACTGACGACATCCCCGAGATCATGGACATCCTGGGCCAGGGCCGCGAGTTCCCGCATGTCATGGACCCGGGCGGCGAGTTCTATCTGCGCCAGGAAGGCCGTGGCATGTGCATCGGCTTTTATGAAAAGCCCTGCGAGCCCTGGGCCGTGGACGGCACGCCCTGGAACTTCGGCCACGAACTTCTGAACGAGCAGTTCGACAAGATCGAGGATTCCGTCAACTTCGCCTATCGCCGCATTCCGGTGCTGGAACGGTCCGGCGTCAAGCGCGTGATCCATGGGCCCTTCACCTTTGCCCCTGACGGCAACCCGCTGATCGGCCCGGTTCCCGGCCTGCGCAATTACTGGTCGGCCTGCGCGGTGATGGCGGGCTTCAGCCAAGGCGGCGGCATGGGCTTGTCCCTGGCGCAGTGGATGATCCATGGCGAGGTCGAGCGTGACCCCCGCGGCTTTGACGTCGCGCGCTTCGGCAACTGGACCTCGCCGGGCTATACCGTGCCGAAGGTGATCGAGAACTATCAGATGCGGTTCAGCGTCTCGTATCCCAACGAAGAACGCCCCGCCGCCCGCCCCTTCCGCACCACGCCGATGTACGAGGTCTTCGACGGCATGAATGCGGTCTGGGGCCAGCAGTACGGGCTGGAAGTGGTGAACTACCACGCCCTGCCCGGCGAGCCGCGCTATGAGGAGCCGACCTTCAAGCGGTCGAATGCCTGGGAGGCGACACGGCAGGAAGTCATGGCCGTCCGTGAGGGCGTCGGCATCAACGAGGTCCAGAACTTCGGCAAGTATCTGGTCAAGGGTGCCAGTGCGCGGGCCTGGCTGGACCGGATCATGGCGGGCCGCATTCCGCAGCCGGGTCGGCTGTCGCTGACCCCGATGCTGGCGGAATCGGGCAAGATCATAGGCGACTTCACCGTGTCCTGCCTGTCCGAGACGGAATTCCAGCTGACCGCGAGCTACGGCGCCCAAGGCTGGCACCAGCGCTGGTTCGAACAACATGCAGAACCCGGCGTAACCATCGAGAATGTCTCGGATTCCCGCTCGGGCTTCCAGATCGCCGGTCCGAAAGCGCGCGAACTTCTGGCCCGCGTCACCCGCTCGGACGTCAGCGCCGAGGCCTTCAAGTTCATGGACGTCAAGCGCATGACCGTGGGCATGGCCAACTGCATCGTCCAGCGCGTGAGCTACACCGCCGACCTTGGCTATGAGATCTTCACCGATCACATGTCTGTCCGTCACCTTTGGGATGTCCTTTCGGCTGCAGGCAAGGACCTTGGCCTGCGTCCCTTCGGCATGCGGGCGATGATGTCGCTGCGCCTGGACAAGTGGTTCGGGTCCTGGGGCCGTGAGTTCAGCCCGGATTACACCCCGGCTGAGACCGGCCTTGACCGCTTCATCAGTTGGAACAAGCCCGCCGACTGGATCGGCAAGGCGGCAGCGATGAAGGAAAAGGCCGAAGGCCCGAAACGCAAGCTCGTGCCAATCATCGTCGACGCCAAGGATGCCGACGTTGTAGCCTGGGAGCCGATCTGGCTGGACGGCGGCGTTGTCGGTTGGTGCACCAGCGGCGGATTCAGCCACTGGACCGGCAAGTCGGTTGCGCAGGGCTTTATCCCGGCGGACCGTGTGCAGGACGGACTGGCGCTGGAGGTCGAGATCCTTGGCGAGCGTCGCCCGGCCCGGGTGCATCTGGCTCCGCTTTGGGATGATGGCGGTCGGATGCGAGGCTGATGGCCATCGTGGCCCAGGCACGGCGCAAGGCTTGACAGGGGTGCGTTGGGGCGGGAACCATCCGTACCATGCATCCGATCGTGACCATCCTGATCCTTGCCGCTGGTGCCTCCTCGCGGATGCGCGGGCAGGACAAGCTGGTGACACAGATTGACGGCAAGGCGCTCCTGCGCCGCGTCGCAGAAAGCGCTGTGGCGACGGGCTCTCCGATACTGGTGACCCTGCCTCCGGCGGCAATGGCCCGGCGAGACGTCTTGCAGGATCTGCCTTTGCACATCGTCGAAGTCCCGGACGCCGAACTTGGCATGTCGCGGTCCCTGGTTCACGCGATCAAGCACGTCGCCGACCGGGGTCCGACACATCAGGACGGGCTCATGATCCTGCCTGGTGATATGCCGGGCTTTACGACCGATGCTTTGGCCAGACTGATTGCCCGGTTCCAAGCCGCACCGCATGCGATCCTCAGAGGGGGCAGCGAAGCGGGCGATCCCGGCCATCCGACGATCTTTCCCTGCGATCTATGGGCCGAGCTTTCGCAGGTGACAGGGGACGAAGGTGGGAAGTCCGTCCTGAAACGCCACTCCGATCGGGTAGAAGTCGTCCCCCTGCCCGGCCAGATGGCGACGCTGGACCTTGATACACCGGAAGACTGGGCGGCCTATCTTGGCCACCCGCCTGTGTGGTCAGCCTGACACCAGAACCTTTGCTTCGTGGGCCTTCAGCGACAGCCGCGCTGCCGGGAACACCGCTTCGCCCCTTGCAAGCTCGGGGAAGAGCGCCAGAACCTCACGACGAGCGTCGGCATCCAGCCCTTCAAGCGTCCGCACGGCCGGCTGGAAGCTTTCCGTCCAGAGACCATCAGACAAGACAATCTCGTGCCGGTCGAAGAGGATGTGAACATAGGTCACACCGTCCTTCGGCAAAGCCCGTGTCACATCAGACATGCCCACCAGGTGCTTGGCTGGGACCAGCACCTCGCATTCGCCGAAGAACATCTCGGCGCGCGAGCCTTCGATCAGCACGCGGTGTTGTGGCGAAACCAGCATCATTCGCTCTGGCCCGGCCGCACCAAGGGCCGCCTGGCCGATACGGACAGGCTGAAGGTCGGGATCGGCCAAAAGTTCGGCAAAGCCGAGGTGCCGTGTTCCCACCCAACGCAGCGGTTGCAAGCCGTTGTCACGCGTCTGGATCAGGTCGCCCGGACAAAGCGCCTCGACCGCCACTTCCCCCCGCGCCGTCATGATGCGCGTGCCAAGCGTGAAGCAGGGAATGATCTGCTCGATCTCGACAAAGTTGATGATGCCTATCAGGTTGGTCTTGCCCGGGCCCGCATAGACCAGGATCTGGCCGGATTCGGTCGTCGGGTCGCCACCCGTGTAGTTGATCGTGACCCGCTCCCAGCCATAAGGGGTCAGGTTGATAACGTCATTGTCGGTCAGGATGTCGGTCGGGATCGTCCCGCCACCATCGATGAACTCGGCATTGATTGAATCGTTCAGATCGCCGGTGGTGACGTAGAAGACATCGTTGCCGTCACCGCCGTACATCGTATCGCGTTCGGCGCCGCCATAGATGCGGTCATCGCCAGCATCGCCGTAGATCGTGTCACGGCCCGTGCCGCCGTAAAGCTGATCGTCACCGATGCCGCCGCCCAGCAGGTCATTGTCGTCCCCGCCGTCGACGACGTCGTTCCCTGTGCCGCCGATAAGCAGGTCAGCGCCCGCCTCGCCAAAGAGCGTATCTGCGGCATCGCCACCCTGAAGGGAGTCAGCGCCGATCCCGCCATAAAGCTGGTCACTGTCGGTGCCGCCAAACAACTCATCGTTGTCCGCGCCACCATAAAGGAAATCATTGCCGGCTTCGCCGCTCAGGAAATCGTCGCCCTCATCGCCGTACAGAGTATCTGCGTCATCGCCCGTCCAGACCGTATCGTTGCCGCTTCCCCCGAAAATCAGGTTCGACCCGGCAAGACTGCTGCTGGCTATATCATCGATCAGATCATTCCCGGCGCCGCCATAGACAGTGTCATTGCCAGCGCCAAAGTTGATCGTGTCGTTGCCGTCGTCACCAAAGACAAGGTCCGCACCGTCGCCGGCTTCGATGCTGTCGTTGCCAAGCCCGCCGTAGATCCGGTCATCACCGATGTTGCCAAGGATCGTGTCGAGCCCGATCCCGCCATACATGGTGTCATTGCCATCGCCTCCCGTGAGGGAGTCGTTATCAAGCAATGGCAAAGCCTCGAAGTGCAAGTCCGAAATCCGGATCGCCTGTTGAGCACCACCAGGGTTGAGGTCTGTGTATTGGACAACGATCCTCGCCACCGGGCCTGCGATCTGATACAGGACAGATCCTTCGGCGTCGTTGGGGTTAAACGAACCTCCGACAGCAGTAACCGTGTTGCCCGACAACGACATATTGGTTGTATCGCCGAGCGTGATTACGATGGGGATTTCGTTGCCTTCGGAATCGTAGGCTCGGACACTTACCGAGTCGGTGAAGCCCGATAGATCAACGTCTGAAATTCGAAAGCGCAGATTCTGAACTTCACTTTGGTAACCCGACCCCGAGACTGAATCGAAGTCGAACTGAACCTGCGACGAGGAGTCTGCTCCTCCGTCATCTGGTCGAAAGACTTCCGCACTAGAGTCCCGGTTGAATGGTTCACCGCCGGCGACATAGATCTCCATGTCGCGTTCAAAGTTCGGGAATACGCTCGTGGAATTGCCAGTGTTTTCTGCAGAAAATGTGGCGCCGCTGATTCCACCGCTATATGTGACTGTTACGGAAATCCCACCGGTGTCCTGAACCACACCACCCGCAAGAGGGGCTTCATCGGCATAGTCGGTCCAGTTGAACTGCAGTGGCGTCGCGGCACCGCTGCCGGTCGTTCCGGTTTCGGGCCCGCCATAGATGACGTCGCTTCCAGTGCCGCCGTCGATGGTGTCATTACCGACGCCGCCGAACACCGTTTCAGCATCCGTGCCGCCAGTGACGATATCATTGCCGCTACCGCCATAAACCAGGTTCGCGCCCGAACCCGCGTCGATGCTGTCGTTACCAGTTCCCGAATAAATCGTGTCCGCGCCGGTGCCGCCGATGGCCGTATCGTTGCCTGCGCCGCCATAGATCCGATCGCTGCCACTCCCGCCATCAATGACGTTGGCATTGGCATCGCCCGTCAAAGTGTCGTTCTGGTTGCTGCCAGTAAGGTTCTCAAAACCGGAAAGCGCGTCGGTTCCTTCGCCAGTGGCAGAGCCCGATAGCAGGTTGGCGTTTACGGCAGTCGCGGAATTGGCGTAGGAAACAACGTCCGCAGTCCCGGCTCCGCCAGTCAGGGTATCGTTTCCGAGGCCGCCTTCGATCGTGTCGTTGCCGCCCCCGCCATCGATCGCGTCAGCACCGGCCCCGCCAATCAGCCAGTTGGCGTTGCCATCGCCAGTTATGACGTCGGCATTGTCCCCGCCGATGACACCGTCGATGTCGAATATATCGTCGTCACCGTCGCCGCCGGAGGCGACTGACGACCCAAGATCGACTGTTACGCTGGCTGCTACGCCGGAATAGCTGACAAAATCGAAACCGCCGCCACCGTAGATGACGTCGTCGCCCGCGCCACCGTCAGTTCCGCCAAATATCGTGTCATTGCCTAAGCCACCATAAATACGATCAGCGTTGGCACCGCCGTAGATTACGTCGTTATCACCCCCCGCATCGATTGTATCGCGACCGTCGCCTCCGTACACCGTGTCGCTAAATGACCCGGAATTGATCGTATCGGCCCCACCAAAGCCGTAGATCAGATCAGTTCCGTCCGAACCGTAGGTCGTGGGCGTGCCTGGCTGGATCGTCTCGCCACCACTACCACCGTAGATCGTTGCCATACCGTCTTACCCCTGCCCCACGCGGTCGGGTTAAACCGCCATCATGACCATTTCTTGACCGGACTCGGAGAGTTCTGTGCCATTTCTTGCACAACTCCGTCCCTGTCCGATGGCTTCTGGCTGTCGTTTACCCGTTCTCCGCCCGGCCGTGGCGCTTTTAGACTGCGACTACGGCCCCTTCTACTCGTCTTTGTGTCGGGCGGGCCTGACCATAGGTTGCCCGTCCGACTTCTGTCTTGAGCTCAGGAAAAAGCTCAAGGATCTCAAGGCGTTGGGCGTTACCAATCCCCTTCAACGACGTATCGTCGGGGTGAAAGGTCTCGGTCCAAACGCCATTTGAAAGGACCACTTCGTGCCGATCACACATGAAGTGGATATATTTTGTGCCGCTGCTTTGTACTGTCTGAACCCCTTGTGCGGCAAGGTGTTTTGCGGCCACGAGGACTTCGCGTTCCTCATATTTCAGCGAAGTCCGGCCGCTTTGGACCAGGACCCGATGGTTCGGAGAAACCATCATGTCCCGCTCGGGCAAGCCTTTGCCAAGCGACCCCTGCTGAATGAACACCGGCAGCAGATGCGGCTCGATCTGGAAGTCCTGCAGGTACATCTGCGTCTTTCCAACCCAGCGCACTGTCTGGATGCCATTGTCGCGCGTTACGACACGATCGTCGACGGCGATCAACTCGACCGGCACTTCGCCCCGATGGGTGGTGATCAGCGTGCCCGGGGTAAAGCAAGGGGTGCATCGCCGCTGATGGGGACCACCAATGTTGGGACGGTCCGTTTCGCCTGAATTGGCGCTCTGTCTCACAATGTCACTCATTCCCATCTTCCATCTTGCGCGGGTCAAGAATGCGCTACCCGCGTCCTGTCTGGATACCTGCGAAGCTCCACACCTGAAAAGCGGAAAATTGTTTGTATTCAATGGCCCGCATCGAACCGCACAGCCCCTACGTGTGTGAACCTGATCCTGGCTAACATATCCGTCATCGCCGCGCCGAAACTCCGTCCAAGACCCTTCACGCAACCTTCTCTAATGGCGTCTGTTTCAACTTTTGGTTGTTTAGCAACTCAGCCTATCACATCGGCCTGGCTCTCAAGACTACAACCGGAGTTTGAGCGCCCTACGACGTCAGAAATCTGGCCTGCTCGCGAAGGGCTCATGAAGAAGTGTTTCCGCTCTGCACAAAGATGCTGCCCCACGAAGGGTACTGGCGAAGATTCGGATGAGACAAAGATTTCGCCCGTGCGAGTGATTCTGTCGTCACCCTTCGACGACCAGCCGCTAACCGGTCGATGACCCCAGAAGATCATTCGGAGAAGTTGGTGCCCGAGGCGAGACTCGAACTCGCAAACCTTGCGGCGGAGGATTTTGAATCCCCTGCGTCTACCATTCCGCCACTCGGGCCACCGCGCTCCGTTTAGAACCTGACCGCAGCCGCGTCAATGCGGGCTCGATCAGAGGTCGTCGGTCTGGAAAGTATCGCAGTCCGCAAGCCGGCCCGATTGCAGGCCAACCATGAACCAGCGCGAGCGCTGTTCGGACGTGCCATGGGTGAAAGTATGTGGCATTGGACGCTGGCCGGCGTTGCGCTGGAGCGTGTCGTCACCGATCTGCCGCGCGGCATTGACCGCTTCTTCAAGGTCGCCACGCTCGACCACACCCAGGGTGTGCGCGGCCTCGCGTGCCCAGATCCCGGACAGGCAGTCCGCCTGAAGCTCGATCCGGACCGAGATCGCGTTCGATTCTTCCTGGCTGACCTGCTGGCGGATCTCGTTGGCCTGGCCGAGAATGCCGAGCTCGTTCTGAATATGATGGCCGATCTCGTGGGCCACAACATAGGCCGCCGCAAAGTCGCCCCCGGCGCCGAGGCGCTGGTGAAGGGTCGTGAAGAAGGCAGTGTCGAGGTAGATCTTGCGATCAGCCGGGCAATAGAACGGGCCCGTCGCTTCCGAAGCCCCACCGCAGGCCGAGCGCGTTGCCTCCTTGAACAGCACCAGCGTTGCCGGGCGGTAGTTGCGGCCGATCTGCTCCTTGAACACGCGGGTCCAGATTTCCTCGGTGTCGGCCAGGACGACCGAGACGAAGTCGCCCTCGGCCTGATCTTCCGCTGTCAGTTCGGCAGGCGCGCCGGTGGTCGACCCATCGAGACCACCGGGGCCAAGGAGTTGGCTGGGATCAACCCCGAGAAAGAGGGCGATCAGGACCACGATGATGGCCCCCGCCCCGCCAATCCCGCCGACCCGGGCGGGCCCGCCGCCCATTCGGCGGCGATCCTCGATGTTGCTGCTTTCCCGACGACCGCGCCACTGCATCCTGTCACCCCTTCCCTGCCTGATCGATGTCCACGCGTGAACATCTTTCGGCCCAAACGAAATCAATGCCTTGGCCGTGGACATACACGAATCTTTAGGGTTCTGTCCCGCGCCGCGCGAAATCGTACCTGCACGCGGCCCGCTTCGGAAGCGCTAATCCGGAACTACGAAGCCGTTACTTCCCTTGGCAAGCATCACGCCCTATGGTCGCGCCGGACGAAGCCCGGAGCCGAAAATGACACTGACCCGCAGGACCCTGACCCTGATCGCGACACTCGGCTCGGTGGGCCTTCTGGGCGGGGCCTTTGCCTTCCAATATCTGGGCGGGCTCGCGCCATGCCAGCTTTGCCTTTACCAGCGCTGGCCGCATGCTGCGGCAATCCTGATCGGCCTTGTGGCCTTGCTGACCGGCTGGCGCGGGCTGGCCTGGCTGGGTGCTCTGGCGGCGCTTGCCACAGCCGGGATCGGGGTCTTCCATGTCGGCGTCGAGCAGTTGTGGTGGGAGGGCCTCGCCACCTGCACTGCCGGCTCGATCGAAGGGATTTCGACCGCCGACCTGCTGAACCCCGCCGCCGATGTCGCCGCACCGGTGCGCTGCGACCAGATCGCCTGGCAGATGCTCGGCATCTCGATGGCGGGCTGGAACGCGATCATTTCGCTTTGCCTCGCGGTGATCTGGGTGATGGCGGCGCGGAAGGCGGACTAAACGTGGGCCCGGGCCAAATTTCTTGCGAAAGAAATTTGCCAAATTCCTTGCTTAAGGAATTTGTCCGCCTCCCATCTGCTCGGTTCCGCCGCCGATCAGCCGCGCATGTTCCTGGATGGCAAAACGGTCGGTCATCCCAGCGACGTAGTCAGCCACGATCCGGGCAAGCGCCGCCTCACCCTTCGCCGCCGCCACATCGGCCTGCCATTCGGCAGGCAAAAGTGAAGGGTCGCGCAGGAACAGCGGAAAGAGGCCATCGACCATCCTGGTGACATCGGCCCGGACCGCCATGACCGAGGGCGCACGGTACATGCGGTGGAAGAGGAAGCCCCGTACCGCCTTCAAGTCCTGGTAGAGCGGTTTGGAGAAGCGGATGATCGTCGTGCCCATGTGGCGGATGTCGTCGACCGATTTGGGCTGGGCCGAGGCCAGACGGTTCTGGGCAACCGCAATCACGTCTTCGACCATCCGTCCGAAGACCCGACGCAGGGCTTCGTGCCGCCTGCGCATCTTTTCCAGGCCAGGATAGGTGCGATCCACTTCTTCGAACGCGGGGCCGGTGACGGGAAGCTCCATCAGGTCGGCTTCGGTGAAAAGACCCGAGCGGAGGCCGTCATGCAGATCGTGGTGCGAATAGGCGACGTCATCGGCGATGGCGGCCACCTGCGCCTCGGCACTTGCATGGGTGTCAAGTTCCAGATCCCACTGCTGGTTGACCTCGGCCAGCGCATAGGGCAGCGGGCCCTCGTGCTTCTTGTCGGCATTCGGGCCGGTCACGGGCCCGTTGTGTTTCGCAATGCCTTCAAGGGTTTCCCAGGACAAGTTCAACCCGTCGAAATCGGCGTAATGCCGTTCGAGGCGCGTCACGATCCGAAGCGCCTGGGCGTTGTGGTCAAAGCCGCCATAGGGCGCCATCAGCCGTTCCATCGCGTCTTCGCCGGTATGGCCGAAGGGCGTGTGGCCAAGGTCATGGGCAAGCGCGACGGCCTCGGAGAGGTCGGTATTCAGCCCCAACACTCCGGCAATCGTCCGGGCCACCTGTGCGACTTCGATCGTATGGGTCAGCCGTGTGCGGTAGTAATCGCCCTCATGTTCGACAAAGACTTGCGTCTTGTGCTTCAGCCTGCGGAAGGCCGAGGAATGAATGATCCGGTCCCGGTCGCGCTGGTAAGGCGAGCGGAAAGAGGACAGCCTTTCGGGCCAGAGCCTTCCACGAGAGCCATCGGGCAGGCAGGCATAGGGGGCAAGCATCGGGGTTCCCTTGTTCGGGGCAGCTTGGTCCCATATATTCATGCGGAAAGCCGAAGGATACGGGAACAGCCATGGAACTGACGCTTCCCCCGAAAGTGACCGACCGCGCCTTTGCCCGGCTGGCCGAGATCGCCGAACTGACCGGCGACGCCCGCCCCCTGCGGGTGGCGGTGGACGGCGGTGGCTGTTCGGGATTCCAGTATGATATCCGGCTGGACCTGCCGACGGCGGACGATCTGGTGCTGGAAAAGAACGGACAGAAAGTGCTGGTCGATAGCGTCAGCCTGCCCTTCCTGTCGAATGCGGTGATCGATTTCACCGATGAACTGATCGGCGCGCGGTTCGTTGTCGAGAACCCGAACGCGAAATCAAGCTGCGGCTGCGGGACGTCGTTCTCGATCTGATTTCTCGTCTGCCCCGGAGGGGAGGCCCATGCGTATTGTCCTGTTTCTGCTGGTCTTCCTGACCGGGCCTGCCTTGGCGCAGACCGCGCCGACAGCGGCTGAAATCGCCGCCTATGACGGCTTGCACCGGGCCGCCGCCGAGGGGGATGCCGCTGAAATCCAGCGTCTTGCCGCTGCGGGGGCAGATCTTGAAGCGCGCGACCGTGTCGGTCGGACTGCGGTTCATGTCGCGGCTTTCGTTTCCTCCGAGGCGGCGCTTTCGGCGCTGGCGGGTGCCGGTGCGGATATGAACGCGCTTGATGGCGAGGACTATGATGCCGTGACGATTGCCGCAGTTGCCGATGACCCGGAGCTGATGTCCCTCGCGCTGGACCTTGGGAACCGGCCGGATCTGGTGACCAGCCGCTGGCAAGGGACGGCCCTGATCGCCGCGGCGCATCTTGGCCATGACGAGGTTGTGCGCCGGCTGATCGAGGCGGGGGCGCCCTTGGATCATGTCAACAACCTTGGCTGGACGGCGCTGATCGAGGCGGTGGTCCTGGGCGACGGCGGCCCGCGGCACCAGGCAGTGGTGCAGGCTCTGGTCACGGCCGGGGCAGACCGCTCGATTGCGGACCGGGAGGGCATGACTCCGCTGCAACTGGCCGAGGCGCGCGGGTACACCGAAATCATCCGGCTCTTGCAGGCGCCTTGAGACTTTCCCCGCCACGCGCCCCGGGCTAGGCTTCGGGTGAATGGCGCAGGAGGGGTGGCGATGAAGCTGGCCACGTTCAACATCAACGGGATCAAGGCGCGGATGGAGGCTTTGACCGCCTGGCTGCAGGCGGCGAACCCCGATGTCGTCTGTCTGCAAGAGATCAAGTCGGTGGACGAGGGCTTCCCGCGCGAGGCTTTCGAGGCGATGGGCTACCGGGTCGAGACCCATGGCCAGAAGGCGTTCAACGGGGTGGCGATCTTGTCGAAGCTGCCCCTGTCTGACGTGCGCCGGGGCTTGCCGGGGGATGAAGGCGATGAACAGGCGCGCTGGATCGAGGCGGTTGTGGATGCCGGGCGGCCTGTGCGGGTTTGCGGGCTTTACCTTCCGAACGGGAACCCGGCGCCTGGGCCGAAATATGACTACAAGCTTGCCTGGATGGCACGCATGGAAGCGCGGGTGCGGGAGCTTCTGTCTTCGGAGGAGGCCTTTGTCTGCCTTGGCGACTACAACGTGATCCCGCAGGCCATGGATGCTGCGAAGCCGGAGGCCTGGGTCACGGACGCGCTCTATCTGCCGCAAAGCCGCGCTGCCTTGCGGCGGATGGTCCATCTGGGTCTGACCGATGCGATCCGGGTCCGGCAGCCCGGGGCCGGCGTCTATACCTATTGGGATTTCCAGGCCGGGGCCTGGGAACGCAACAATGGGATCCGCATCGACCACCTGATGCTTTCGCCCCAGGCGGCGGACCGGCTGGAGGAGAGCGGCATCGACAAGGCCGTGCGCGGGGGCGACAAGCCTTCGGATCATGTGCCGGTCTGGCTGCGACTGGCGGCATGACGGTCGGTCTGCAGAGCAAATTTCCGTTTCAGAAGACGTTCCAAGGTTGACCCATGCCGTTTCGCAGTCTTGACCCCGACCGGATCCTGGCCACGACCGAACGGCTTGAACGCCGGATCGTCGAGCGGTTTCCGAACCGGGGACTGGCCCAGGTGGCAGGCGAAGTCACCAGCCTTGCGCGCAAGGTCCGCGGCGAGGTTCAACTGCTTTCCCCACCGATCTGGTGGCTGCGCGGGCTGGTTGCGGCCATGATCCTTGCCGGGTCGGCGGTCTTTCTCTGGGTCGGGTCGATCATCCCGCTGAACCAGGTCGGGCGCGAGGCGATAGGCTCGGTCCAGGGGGTCGAGGCCGCGATCAACACGACCGTGCTGACCATTCTCGGCCTGGTGGCTCTGGTCCGGCTGGAGGCACGGGTCAAACGGCAGCGCGTGGCGCGGGGCCTGCATGAATTGCGCTCGGTCATCCATGTCATCGACATGCACCAGTTGACCAAGGATCCGGTGACCCTGTCACCCGATTTCCAACCGACCGAAACGTCGCCACGGCGCGATCTGGATGGTGTCGGGATGTCGCGCTATCTGGACTATTGTTCAGAGCTACTTTCGATCACCGGCAAACTGGCCGCGCTTTATGCTCAGGCCGTTCCGGACGAGGGCGTGGCCCAGGCGGTCAATGACATCGAGCTTCTGGGGTCAAGCCTTTCGCGCAAGATCTGGCAGAAGATCAGCGTCATCGACGCCAAACCCGCCGCAAAGCGCAAACGCGTGCCGGAATAGGCGCGGCACCTGCCGCAATCCGGCATTGCCTTGGGCGCAGTGCGGTTTACAACCGCCAAGCGCACAGAACTACCGGGCCTGGAACAGCATGACCGACGATGCACTTGTGATCTTCACCCCCTCGGGCAAGCGGGGGCGGTTTGCCCTTGGCACGCCGGTCCTGACCGCCGCGCGGCAGTTGGGAGTAGACCTCGATTCGGTCTGCGGCGGCCGTGGCATCTGTTCCAAGTGCCAGATCACACCGGGCTATGGTGAGTTTCCCAAGCATGGCGTGACCGTCGCCGAGGATGCACTGTCGGACTGGAACGCAGTCGAGGACCGCTACAAGCGCATCCGCGGCCTAATCGACGGGAGGCGGCTGGGCTGTCAGGCCAAGGTCATGGGCGATGTGGTCATCGACGTACCGCCGGAAAGCCAGGTCCACAAGCAGGTGATCCGCAAGTCCGCGACCGAGCGGGTCATGGTGATGGATCCAGCCACCCGCGCCGTCTATGTCGAGGTCGAAGAGCCCGACATGCACGAACCCACCGGCGATTTCGAGCGGCTTGCCCGCGCGCTGACGGCGCAGTGGCAAGTGGGTGAGGTAGAGGCCGACCTGTCCGTTCTGCGCAAGCTTCAGCCGGTCCTGCGCAAAGGCGAGTGGAAGGTGACTGTGGTCCTGCACAAGGGGAACCACGATTCAGCGACCCGCGTCCTGGATGTGTTCCCCGGCTTCCATGAAGGGCCGCTTCTGGGTCTGGCGGTCGATCTTGGCTCGACCACGATTGCCGCGCACCTTTGCGACCTGTCGGACGGCAAGGTGCTGGCCTCGTCCGGGCTGATGAACCCCCAGATCCGGTTTGGCGAAGACCTGATGAGCCGGGTCTCCTATGCGATGATGAACCCCGGTGGCGATGTCGAGATGACCCGGGCGGTCCGCGAGGCGATCAATGCGCTGGCGCAATCCATCGCGGATGAGGCCAAGGTGGATGCGGCTTCGATTTACGAGATGGTCATCGTCTGCAACCCGGTGATGCACCACCTGTTCCTTGGCGTCGATCCGGTCGAACTCGGCCAGGCGCCCTTTGCGCTCGCGACCTCTGGCTCGCTCAGCCTCGATGCCCGCGAGGTCGATCTGTCGAACCTCAATCGCAACGCCCGGATCTATGTCCTGCCCTGCATCGCAGGCCATGTAGGTGCGGATTGCGCGGCGGTGGCACTTTCGGAAGAGCCGAACAAATCCAAAGACATGGTGCTGATTGTTGATGTTGGCACCAATGCCGAGATCCTGCTGGGCAACGAGGTGCGGGTGCTTGCCTGTTCCTCGCCCACCGGCCCGGCCTTCGAGGGCGCGCAGATTTCCAGCGGCCAGCGCGCAGCGCCGGGCGCGATCGAACGGGTCGAGATCGACCCCGTGACCAAGGAACCGCGGTTCCGGGTCATAGGCAGCGAGCTCTGGTCGGACGATCCGGGCTTTGCGGCGGCGACGGCGGTCACCGGGGTCACCGGCATCTGCGGCTCGGGCATCATCGAGGCGGTGGCGGAAATGCGGCTGGCGGGCCTTGTGGATGCTGGCGGGCTGATCGGGGGGCCGGACCAGACCGGGACCGCACGCTGCGAAGCGACGGGGCGGACGCATTCCTACCTTCTCTACGATGGCAGCGCCGAGGGCGGGCCGCGGATCAGCGTTACCCAGGGCGATATCCGGGCGATCCAGCTGGCCAAATCCGCGCTTTATGCAGGCGCGCGACTTTTGATGGACGAGATGCAGGTGGATGTCGTGGACCGGGTCACCCTTGCCGGTGCCTTTGGCGCGCATATCAGCCCGAAACACGCGATGGTGTTGGGGATGATCCCGGACGTGCCGCTGGACAAGGTCACGAGCGCAGGCAACGCGGCAGGAACGGGCGCGCGGATCGCGCTTTGCAATGTCGCCGCACGCGACCAGATCGAAGCGACGGTGCATCAGATCCATAAGGTCGAAACTGCTATTGAACCGCGTTTTCAGGAGCATTTCGTCAACGCGAACGCCATCCCGCATGCGGTAGACCCGTTCCCGAACCTGAATTCCATCGTCACGCTGCCGGACGTGAGCTTCAACACCAAGGGCTCGGGCGACGATGGCGGACGGCGGCGGCGTCGGGGATAGGCGCGCTTGCGCCCAGCGGCAAAAAGACCTTAACCTCGCCGCATGCATGATCCCGTCGCCGATTTGATCACGAAATGTGCTGCCAGCGACCGCGCGGCGTTCCGCATGCTATATCGCGACACCTCGGCGAAACTCATGGGCGTTCTTCTTCGTATGCTAGGTGAACGCGCCGAAGCGGAGGACGCCTTGCAGGAGGTCTATACCAGGGTCTGGTTGCGCGCCGGTCGATATGATCCGGCGAAGGGCCGGGGTATGACCTGGATGATCGCGATCGCCCGGAACCTCGCAATCGACCGGCTGCGCGCCCGGCCTGAGAGCCACGGCGACGACGACATGGATCAGGTTGCGGATACCGCGCCTCGGGCCGAGACCCGGCTGGTGGCGCAGGGCGAGGCCCGGCGCATGGCAGACTGCTTCGCCACGCTGGAACCCGACAGGGCCGCTGCGGTCAGGGGGGCCTACCTGAACGGCATGTCCTATATCGAACTGGCCGACCGGCATTCGGTTCCATTGAACACGATGCGCACCTGGTTGCGCCGAAGCCTCCTGCGGCTGAAGGAGTGCCTGGAAGCATGACCGATGCGCCCCTGACCCCGCAGGAAGAAGATGACGCGCTGGCAGCGGAATATGTGCTTGGCGTGCTGGACCTGGGCGAGCGGGCCCGTGCCGAGGCCCGGATCAAGCGCGACCCGGGTTTTGCGACGCTGGTTGCGGAATGGGAAGTCCGCATGGCCGGGCTGAACGAAGGATATGCCGAGGCCCCTGCCCCGAACCTTCTGCCCGCCATCGAGGCCCGGCTGTTCCCCTCCGCCCCGCCCGCAAGGGCAAAGCGTCGCTTTGCACCGGGTTTTGGCTGGCTGTCGGGTGCAGCCATTGCTGCCGTGCTTACACTGGTGACCTTTGCAACGCTCGCCCCGCCAGAGCCAGACCGCCTTGCAGTCCTTGCCACGGCGGACAACCGGCTGTCTTACGAGGTCACCCATTTCGGTCAGGTGCTGCGGGTGACGCGGGTTGCGGGCGTTCCCGCAGTCGAAGGTCAGGTTCACGAGCTATGGGTCATAGCTCCGGGTGCGGCGCCGGTCTCGCTGGGGCTTCTGGAAAGCCGGCCCCTGGTCGTGGAATACCCGGCCCCGCCGGCTGGCTGGGTTTTCGCCGTCTCGATCGAACCTGAGGGTGGCTCGCCCACCGGTCAACCAACCGGCCCCGTGATCCTGACGGCCGAGGTCGGCACCGACGCCTGATCACGAGAGCGTGAGGCGCATGGCTCTCCTGAAACTTCGCGCAACTGGCTCCGTTTCTTCGGATGTGAGGCGGGAATGACCCCGTCCCTAACCCGAACGGAGACCCGAAATGAAAGCTCTGAAACTTGGTGTCGCGATGCTTGCCCTGTCCGCTGGCATGGCATTGGCCGAGAACCCGATGGTGGGCGGCGCGCCGATGTTCGAAGACAAGAACATTGTCGAGAACGCCGCGAATTCGAAGGACCACACCACGCTCGTCGCCGCCGTCCAGGCTGCCGGTCTAGTCGAAACTCTGCAGGGCGAAGGACCCTTCACCGTCTTCGCGCCGACGAACGATGCCTTCGCGAAACTGCCTGCGGGCACGGTCGAGACGCTGCTCAAGCCCGAGAACAAGGATCAACTGGTCAAGATCCTGACCTGCCACGTCGTCGCGGCCAATGCGCTGGCGGCTGACATCAACAAGATGACGATGGATGATGGCGGCATGCACACGGTGAAGACCGTCGGCGGCTGCGAGTTCACGACCATGGTCGAAGGTGATTTGATCAAGATCAAGGACGGTCAAGGCAACGTGGCTACGGTCACGATCGCGGACGTCAGGCAGTCGAACGGCGTGATCCACGTCATCGACACGGTGCTTCTGCCAGCGATGTGATCCCTGTCGCAGGCAGTCACCCGGGAATGTGGGGCTGGTCACTCGGTCTTCATTTCTGGACGTCAGCCGGGTTCCCGAGGTGGCGCAAGTCCCCTCTTCCGGCCTCCGGGCCCGGTCGGGTCTTCGGGCTAGTCCCGAAGACTCTTTTTTTGTGTCGTTCGCGCCTAGGTTGACCGGAATGGGGGCAAAGCCTTAGGGTTCGCGAAATTTATGTTGTCCGGGAGCCTGTTCATGCGCCTTTTCAAAATTCTTGCGGTGGCCTTTTTCGGCCCGGCCTTTTTGGCCGCTCCAGCCCTGGCCGAAGGCAAGTCGATCATCGTCCTTGACGCCTCGGGCTCAATGTGGGGCCAGATCGAGGGTCGCGCCAAGCTGGAGATTGCCCGCGAAGCGCTGGCTTCGGTGCTGAGCGGAATCCCCGCCGATACCGAACTCGGCCTCATGGCTTATGGCCACCGCGAAAAGGGCAGCTGCGAGGACATCGAACTGGTCGTGCCACCCGCCGCAGGCACGGCCCAGGCGATCACCGACGCCGCCAATGCAATGAAATTCCTGGGGAAAACGCCACTGACCGAATCGGTCCGTCGCGCCGCTGCCGAGCTGAAGTCCTCTGAAGCCAAGGCCACGGTCATCCTGATCACCGACGGAATCGAGACCTGCGAAGCCGACCCTTGCGCCTTGGGCACCGAGCTTGAAGCCTCGGGCGTCGATTTCACGGCGCATGTCGTGGGCTTCGGTCTGACCGAGGAAGAAGGCAAGGCCGTCGCCTGCCTGGCCGAGAATACCGGGGGCAAGTACATTCCGGCGTCTGATGCAGGCCAACTGGTCGATGCCCTGAAGACGACCGTCGTGGTCGCCGAACCAGAGCCTGAACCCGCGCCCGAACCTGAGCCCGTGGCCCTGGCCGAAAATGTCGACCCGGTTGCTTATCTGGTCGAAGGCGGCGCCGAGCTTGACGAGCGCATCATTCAGGATGTGGTTTTCAGCTTCACCGCGCTTGGCGCCGACGGCACACCCGCGGGTGATGCGACCACCATCTACGGCACCTCGAAAGGGAGCCTCGCCCCCGGCAAGTACCGGATGGTGACGGAACTGCACAAGGCCCGCGTCGAGCAGGATGTCGAGATCGGCCCGACCTCGTACCTGTCGACACCCGTGGCGGTTCTGGATGCGGGCGTCCTGAACCTGACCCTGCGCGCGGCTCCGGGCGCTGATCCCGACCCCGACGCCTTCTGGGAGCTTCGGGGGGCCGAGGAGCTCTACGAAAGCGGCTACAGCAAAGCCTACCGCGTATTCCCGTCCGGTGAACACGCGCTCAAGGCCGTCCTTGGCGCGGCGGAGGCGAGCCAGTCCGTGGTGATCGAGGCGGGAAAGGTGACCGATCTGGACCTGGTGATCGGCGTTGGTCTGGCCGTGGTCGAGGCGACCTATGCCGAGGGTGTGAAGGTCGAAGGCGGCGACCATTTCGTCGAGATCTTCGCGGCACAGAAAGACATCGACGGCAACCGCAAGTCGGTGGGCTATACCTACGGTGCCGAGGCCAAGTTCGACCTGCCCGCGGGCGACTATTTCGCGGTGGTCTCATTGGGGGCCGCCAAGGCCGAGGTCCCGTTCACGGTCAAGGTTGGCGAGCGGGTCGATCTGGTAGCACCCCTGAACGCGGGGGTTGCGGCCTTTTCCTTTGGTGACGGCAACACCTACCTTGAAGTGTTTGGCAGCCAGAAGGACATCAATGGCAACCGGACATCGTTCGGCTACGGTTATGGTCCCAACTGGCAATCGACCTTCCCGGCCGGCGACTATGTCGCGATGGTCGATTTTGCCGGCACAAAGACCGAGACGCCCTTCACGGTGAAGGCCGGAGAACGGCTGGAACTGACCATCACCAAGCCTTGACCACGGGGATTGCGTTGGCGCGGGGGCCGCTTGACCTTGGCCCCCGCTTCGCTTACCTCAATGCCGACGCGGGTGTAGCTCAATGGTAGAGCAGAAGCTTCCCAAGCTTACGACGAGGGTTCGATTCCCTTCACCCGCTCCACTCCCCCTTTGACGAATGATTGACTCAGGGCCACGCGCGCTTAGCCTAAGTGCAGCGCAAATTCGGAGTCCGACCATGCTTGCCCGTCTTCATGTCCTCCCGCTGGTTCTTGCCCTTGCGGCCTGTGTTCAGGAAACCGGTCCGTCCGAACCCTATGCCTTTGTCGGCACCTGGGACTGTGGGGTCGAGACCTTTACCTTCACCAACGCCACCTACAACGACGGCACCAACACCTATCCGATCCAGGACGTGCGGCGGGTGGATCGCAACTACACGCTGCGCTTTGCCAATGGCTACATGATCGCACTTGGCGCGGTGACCGAAACGGGGCTGACCTGGGTTTCAGGAACGACCGGCGACCAGTTCAACTGCGTTCGCGTGAAGTAGCTTCCGTTCCGGTCCGGAACCAGCTAGTCACCCGCGCGGATCAGACAGGAGTCCTTGATGAACACCGATATCACCCGCATTGGCACTGGCCCCCGCATGTCGGAAGCCGTGGCCTACAATGGAATCCTCTGGGTCGCAGGGCAGCTTGGCGAGCCGGGCGGCACGGTCGCCGAACAGACCGAACAGGCGCTGGCCGCGATCGATGCGGTTCTCGCAAAGGCCGGGACTGACAAGACCCGGATCCTCTCGGCGCAGATCTGGCTTGCTGACATCTCGACCTTTGCCGAGATGAATTCGGTCTGGGACAAGTGGGTGCCGCAGGGCCATACCCCGGCGCGTGCGACGGGTGAGGCAAAGCTTGCCACCCCTGACTACAAGGTCGAAGTGATCGTCACTGTCGCGCTGAAGTAAGCATCGCCATTCCGGCCGGGCGCCGGAATTTTCGAAAATTCCGGGCCGGAGCCTTCAAAGGCTCCGGTCCGATTTCTTTGCAGAAATCGGTCGCGTGCCGCCTCAGCCGCGCAGGAAGCTGACCAGCGCGCGGGTCGAGCCGTCCTTGCCCGCTCCGTCGGCCTTGCCTTCCAGTACGGGCTGCAGCGCCAGCGCCAGCTCCTTGCCAAGCTCGACCCCCCACTGGTCGTAGGAATTGATCCCCAGGACCACACCCTCGACAAAGACCCGGTGCTCATAAAGCGCGATGATCTGGCCAAGCGTGAAAGGCGTCAGCCGGTCGTAGGCGAGCACGGTTGACGGGCGGTTGCCCGGGAAGACCCGATGACGGGCTTGCCGCTCAAGTTCCGCCCCTGTCGCGCCTTTCTTGGCCATGATGGCCCGCGCCTCATCAAGAGTGCGACCGCGCAGGAGCGCTTCGGCCTGCGCGAGGCAGTTCGAGACCAGGAGCACATGCTGATGCGCAAGGTCGGGCTCGTGCCCCTGGCGGGCGACGAGGAATTCGCAAGGGATCACCCGGGTGCCCTGATGGATCAGCTGGTAAAACGCATGCTGGCCGTTGGTGCCGGGCTCTCCCCAGACCACGGGGCCGGAATGGGTGGGCAGGTCCGTGCCATCGATGGCCACGCGCTTGCCGTTCGATTCCATCTCGAGCTGCTGGAGGTACGCAGGAAGGCGGCTAAGCCGCTGGTCATAGGGCAGGACTGCACGGGTGGCATAGCTGCAAAGCTGGTTGTGCCAGAGGCCGACCAGCGCCAGCATGACCGGCATGTTCTGCACGAAGGGGGCAGTCAGGAAATGCTGGTCCATCGCCCGGCCCCCGGCGAGGAACTGGTCAAAGGCTTCGGGACCAATGGCGATCATCAGGCTCAGACCGATCGGGCCCCACATCGAGTAGCGACCGCCAACCCAATCCTCAAAGCCGAAAACCCTTGTCGGATCAATGCCATAGGCAGCGGTCTTGTCACCGGCGGTCGAGACGGCGGCGAACTGCGCGGCGGGGTTCGCCACTTTTGTGGCCATCCAGCGCTTGGCGGTATCCGCGTTGGTCATCGTCTCGATCGTGGTGAAGGTCTTCGAGGCGACGATCACCAGCGTCGTCTCGGGGTTCAGGCCTTTCAGTGTGTCGTGGATATGCGCGCCGTCGACATTCGAGACGAAATGGCAGCGCGGGCCATCCGCGAAGGGTTGCAGCGCCAGATAGGCCATGGCCGGCCCAAGGTCCGAGCCACCGATGCCGATGTTCACCACATCGGTGATCTTGCCGCCCTGCCCCCGATAGGCCCCGGAGCGCACGTCGCGCGCAAAGGCCGCACAGGTCGCGCGGATGCGGCGAACCTCGGGCAAGACATCGTTGCCATCGACCGTGATCACCGCTTCCTCGGCCGCGCGGAGCGCGACATGCAGAACCGCCCGGCCCTCGGTGTCATTGATTTTCGCGCCCGAGAACATGGCAGCCCGCTTCTCGGCAACGCCGGAGGCTTCGGCCAGTCTCACCAGCGCAGCACGGATGGCGGCGTCGATACTGGTCTTCGAATAATCGAAGAGCATTCCGTCGGCATTGACCGAAAATGCCCCAGCCCGCCCTTCATCGAAGAGGTCAAGGATGCGGCGGTTCTCGGTCGCGGCGTGAAGCGTCTTCAGGTCGGCCCATTTGTCCATGTCATTCAGCCCAATGCACGGTTGCGGAGTCGAGGACGGCCCGGACAGGCGCCTCAAGCGGGGGAAGGGTCATCGCCCGATCAAGCGCGGCACGCTTTTCGGGTCCGGTGATCAGGATATGGGTGTGAAACGCCCCTTGCAGGACCGGGGCCGTCAGAGTGATCCGCGGCTCGCCTGCCGCTTCGGCCCGCATCGGCAGGAGGATCGGGGCATGGGGCGACAGCGCCTCGGCCAGCCGGTCCGCGCCGGGAAAGAGGCTTGCAGTATGCATGTCGGCGCCCATGCCAAGGAGCAGGACCGAGATCGGCAGATGCGGGCGGATGCCATCGGCCAGCGCCTCCAGCATTGCTTCAGGCTCATCCGCCGGAGCGTAGAGCGGCAGAAGCCGGGCCTGGGCCGCGCGGCCCCGGATCAGCCGTTCGCGCAGCAGCCTCGTGTTCGACCGGGGCGAGGATTCAGGAACCCAGCGTTCGTCGTTCAGCACGACAGCGACATTGGCCCAATCGAGATCGACACCCGAAAGCGTGTCGAAGATCGGCCCTGGCGTGGTGCCGCCCGGCACGGACAGCGTCGCTTTCCCATCCCGGCGCAGGAAATCGGCTAGCTGGCCCGCGATCACATTCGCAAGGCCCAGCATCAGCATTTCGCGGTCGGGATAGGTTTCCAGCTTCACTCGCGAATCTCCCTCCAGCGGCGCCCGTCGCGGTGCATCAGCATCAGCGCGTCTTCCGGGCCCGAGGACCCGGGGTCATAGGTCTGCGGCTTGTCGCCCCGGGTTTCCCAACCCTGGATGATCGGATCGGTCCAGGCCCAGGCGGCCTCGACCTCATCCCCGCGCATGAAGAGGGTCTGGTTGCCGCGGATCACGTCCATGATCAGGCGTTCATAGGCGTCCGGCACATCCTCGGCCTCGGCGCCGAGCGCATCCGCGAAGGACATGTCCAAGGGCACCTGCATCAGGCGCATGCCGCCCGGACCCGGTTCCTTGATCATGACCATCAAGTTCATGCCTTCGTTCGGCTGAAGCCGGATGACCAGCACGTTCTCATGCCAGCCACTCGCATCATCAAAGATCGCATGCGGCGGTTGCTTGAAGGTGATCGCGATCTCGGACGCCCGGGCGCGAAGGCGCTTGCCGGTCCGCAGATAGAAGGGCACGCCCTGCCAGCGCCAGTTCGACACCTGGACCTTCAGCGCGATGTAGCTTTCGGTCTTGGAGGCCGGGTTCTCGGAATGCACGAGATAGCTCTTCTCGCCCTTCCCCGCGCCATACTGGCCGCGCACGATGTCCTCATGCGGGACCGGCTTCAGCGCGCGGATGACCTTCAGCTTTTCGTCCCGCACCGCATCAGGGTCGAAGTGATAGGGCGGCTCCATCGCGATCAGGCAGAGAAGCTGCATCAGGTGGTTTTGCACCATGTCCCGCATCGCGCCCGACTTGTCGTAATAGGCCCCGCGCCCGTCGACGCCCACGGTCTCGGCCACGGTGATCTGGACGTGATCGATGTATTCGGCCTTCCACAGGGGCTCGAACAGGATATTGGCGAAGCGGACCGCCATCAGGTTCTGGACGGTCTCTTTCCCGAGATAGTGGTCGATCCGGTAGATCTGCGTTTCGTTGAAATGCCGGGCGAGCACGGCGTTGAGAGCCTTCGCACTGGCAAGGTCCCGTCCGAAAGGCTTTTCCACCACAATCCGGCTCCAGGCGTCGGCGATGCCATGCTCGGACAGGCGTTGCGCTATGTCGCCGAACAGGCTGGGCGCGACCGAGAAGTAGAAGGCGCGCACGACATTCTCGCGCATCAGGGCCTTCAGCTGCGCCCAGCCGCCCGTCCCGGTGGCGTCGATAGATACATAGTGGATTCGGCTCAGGAATCCTTCGATGGCGGCAGCATCCTGACGCGCCTTCGGCACGAACTCGGCGATCGCCGTCCGCACCTGTTCACGGAAGCTGGCCTCGGTCAGGTCTGCCCGAGCGGCACCGATGATCCGGCTTTCGCCGGGCATCTGGCCCGCAGTGAAGCGGCGGTAAAGCCCCGGCAGGATCTTGCGGCGGGCCAGGTCGCCAGTGCCACCAAAGATCACCAGGTCAAAGACATCGACCGGAATGACACGCGAGACCATGACCGACTCCCTGGAGGGCGCTGTTAGCGCTAACGGCGACCTCATACAGCCTGCCTGCCCGCATGTCTAGCATTGCTGCGTCTTTGGGGAAACCATGCGCGGGGGTCAGCCTTCCTCCAGCGATTGCCACCGCACCCGCATGAGACCCGGTTCGGCCGCAAGACGCTGCACGGCCTGTTCCAACGCCGTCTCGCCCACCCCCTCGGCCGTGACCGTGGCCGAAAGATCGAGCCCCCGCCCGTCCTCCCCCGGCGCGAAGCCGATTTCCGAGAGATGCAAGCCGCCCAGACTGAGTGTGCGCAGCATGAGACTGCGGGCGCCGGCTTCATCCGCCTCGGCGACAGTGACAATCACCCGGTAGCCGCGCGAGAGCGGCACACCGGCGCGCGTATGGCGCTTCAGGAACTTGACCAGCGGACGCAGGCCCAGGTTCACGAAGACCACCATGACTGTCAGAAGGAGGGCAAAGTCCCAGGCCCCTGCTCCGGCCATCATGCCGACACCCGCCGAACACCACAGCGTCGCGGCAGTATTCAGCCCATGGATGTTGAAACCATCGCGAAAGATGATCCCGGCCCCCAGAAACCCGATTCCCGAGACGATCTGCGCCGCCACCCGGGTCGGGCTGACCTCATCCGCGAAGAGACCCGAGAAGGTCACGAAGCTCGCCGCGCCTAATGCAACAAGTGCATTGGTGCGAAGGCCCGCCATGCGCTGCCGGACCTGCCGTTCAGATCCGATGACTGCACCGCAGGCCAGTGCGATGAACATGTTCACGGCCGCTGCCTGAAGAGTGATGACCATGGCCTGCCTCCCTGAAGTGAAGCGGCCAGAAAAGCACTCGGCGGATGAATTGTGAAGCTTTTGTAACGGCTATGTAACAGCCAAAGGCGACATCACGCCTCGAGCTCGGCGTCCCAGTAGAGATAGTCCATCCAGCTGTCGTGCAGATGGTTCGGCGGGAACCGGCGGCCGTGCGACTGCATTTCCTCGGCCGTGGGCGCCCGGGGCGGCCGGCGCAGGCAAAGACCCGATTGCCGCAATGTCTTCGATCCCTTGCGCAAGTTGCAGGGGCTGCAGGCGGCCACGACGTTTTCCCATGAGGTGATGCCCCCGCGAGACCGCGGCACGACATGGTCAAAGGTCAGGTCACCCTTCGCGCCGCAGTACTGGCAGCAGAATTCGTCCCGCAGAAAAAGATTGAAGCGCGTGAATGCCACGCGCTTCTGAGGTCTTACGAATTCCTTGAGGACGACCACCGAGGGTATCCTGAATTCCTGCCTTTGACTGTGCACGACCGCATCGTATTCGGCCACGATCTGCACCCGGTCAAGGAAGGCGGCCTTGATCGCCTCTTGCCAGGGCCAGAGGCTGAGCGGGTAGTAGCTGAGTGGGCGATAGTCGGCATTCAGCACCAGAGCGGGATAGTGCTTCAGCGCGGCTGGATCGCGCACAAACTGGGTTCTGAAATCGCCGTCCATTCCGTCAAAGACTCCACGCCTTGCCCGTCGACCCTGCGGCCACGAGGGCGGGGAGACCGCCCCGTTAACCGAAACTATATCTGGCGTTTCCGCCATGGCAACCCCCAAGCGCCAGAGAGTCACAGTGGGTTTTCCACAGGCCTTCTGCCAAGCTTTGGTAACGAAGCAATGACGCAAGCGTCGCCTCAAGAAGGGCTTCTGGCCGAATCCCGCCAAGAGACCAAGCCCCAGGGTTGAACTTCCCGGTGCCGGGCAGGTATCTGACGCGTATCTCGAAAGGAGCCCGGCCAATGCCCGTCACCCGCCGTCTCTTCCTGCTGGCCGCCGCCGCCGGTCTGACCAGCGCTTGCGGTCGCCGGTCCAGCATGGGCTCGGCAGATCGGGCAGACCTGCACCCCGGCGAAACGCCTGAACTTCGGGCGCTGATCCGCGAATATGCGGCAAAGCATGACATTCCGGAAAGCCTGCTGCACCGTGTCATCCAGCGGGAAAGCGGCTACAACCCGGGCGCGCGGAACGGACCCTATTACGGGCTGATGCAGATCCTGCCGCAAACGGCGCAGACCATGGGCTATCGGGGGACACCCGAGGGGCTGCTCGATGCCGAGACCAACCTGCTCTATGCGGGCAAGTACCTGCGAGGTGCCTGGATGGTCGCACGCGGGTCCGAGGATCGGGCGGTCATGTGGTATTCCAAGGGCTACTACTACGAAGCCAAGCGCATGGGCCTGCTGGAGGAAACCGGCCTGCGGACATAAGGGCCAAATTCCTTGAAAAAGGAATTTGCCAAAATTCTTGCTTAAGAATTTTGGTCCCCGGCCGTCAGTGCCAGGCGTCGGCCATTCCAGCCTTCTTCCGCTCGACAAACTCACGCAGCCCGTCGCGGATGCCTTCATCAAGGGGCGGGGATTCGAATTCGCGTAGCCGCTGCTTCCAAAGCCGGTTTGCGCGGGTCGCGGCGTCGTCCGACCCTGCGGCCTCCCATTTCTCGAAGGGCTCGTTGTCGGAAAGCTCGCTGTCCCAGAACGCCGTCTCGTAGTGTCGCAAAGTGTGGGCGGAGCCAAAGAAATGGTTGCCCGGACCGACCTCGGCAAAGGCATCGACCGCCAGTTGGTCCTCGTCCATCCGGATCCCATCCAGGTAGGCGTGCAGCGCCCCGCACAGATCAGCATCGAGCATGAACTTCTCGTAGGACATCGACAGTAGCCCGTCGAGGAAACCGGCCGAATGCAGGATGAAATTCGCCCCACAATGCACGGCCGCAAGCATGGACATCGTGCCTTCCATCATCGCCTGGGCGTCCGGCAGCTTTGAGGTCGTGAAGTTTCCCGAGCAGCGCAAAGGCAGGTTCAGACGGCGCGCAAGCTGGCCGATGACCTGACTGCCGATGGCGGGCTCGGGCGTGCCGAACGTGGGCGAACCTGACCGCAGGCTCATGGAGCTGAGGAAGTTGCCGAAGATCACCGGCGCGCCCTTGCGTTCCAGCTGGGTAAGCGCGCAGCCCGCCATCGTCTCGGCAAGCGACTGCACGATGCCACCGGCATTGGTCACCGGCCCCATTGCACCGCCAAGGATGAAGGGCACGATCACCGCGGCCTGGTTCGCGCGGGCATAGGCCCGCAGCGACTTTGTCATCGTGCCGTCCCAGACCAATGGCGAATTGACGTTCACATTGCCCAGAATAACGCAATTGTCGTTCACAAACGAATGGCCGAACAGGATTCGGGCCATTTCGATGCTGTCTTCGCTGCGTTCCTCGGCGGTGACTGATCCCATGAAGGGCCGGTCCGACAGTTCGATGTGGGACATGACCATGTCGAGATGGCGCTTGTTCACCGGCACATCGGTCGGCTCGCAGATCGTGCCTCCAGAATGGTGGAAGTTGGGGCTCGACTGCGCGAGCTTGATGAAATTGCGGAAGTCCTCGATCGTGCCAAAGCGGCGGCCGCGGTCGAGGTCCATCACGAAGGGGCTGCCATAGGCGGGCGAGAAGACGACGTTCCTGCCACCGATCTGCACCGAATGCGCCGGGTTCCGGGCGTGCTGGGTGAACTCGGCCGGCGCAGATTTCAGGATCTCGCGCAGCATGCCCGGCTCGAACTTGACCAGCAGGCCTTCGACCCTGGCGCCAGCCCGCCTCCAGTGGTCAAGTGCCTCTGGGTCATCACGGAATTCGATGCCCGTCTCGGCAAGGACGCGGTCGGCGGCGGCCTCGATCTTCAGGAGGTTCTCTTCCGACAAGACGTCATAAGTCGGGATGTTGCGGACAATGTAGGGACGCCCATGGCCATGCCCTTTGAGCGCACGTTCGGCCTGTCTTGCCTGTCGCCCCGACCGCACTCTGCCTTCGCTCATCGTCGCCCCTCCGAAAACTCGACATAGGTGTCAGGTTTGTCGCAAACGTATCGTCAGTCTGGCTCGTTTGCGACATTCGGGCGGAAAATCGCTGTCAGGTCACGACATCGGGGGCCGTGCGGCCGGTGTGCGCCGCAATGCCAGCGATCTCATGTGCCGCGCGAATGACCGGGGCAAGCGCAGCCTGGGCATCAAGGTCGAGGCCCGCAGGGCCGGCCGCATAGCGTTCAAGATAAACCCGCAGGGTCGCCCCCTCGGTCCCGGTGCCGGACAGGCGATAGACGATGCGGCTGCCGTCCTGGAAAAGGACGCGGACCCCTTGCTTGGTGCTTACCGATGCGTCGACCGGGTCGGTATAGGCAAAGTCATCCGCCATGCTGACCGTCATCCCCTGGACCGTCTTGCCGGGAAGCCCGGCAAGCGCGCCGCGAAGCGCAGCCATCATTGCATCTGCCTTGGCGGTCTCGATCGCCTCGAAATCATGGCGGCTATAGTAGTTGCGTCCGTATTTGGCCCAGTGCTCGGCCAGGATCTCGGCCACCGACTGTTTGCGGACGGCCAGGATGTTCAGCCAGAGCAGGACAGCCCACAGACCGTCCTTCTCCCGCACATGGTCGGAACCGGTGCCAAAGCTTTCCTCGCCGCAGATCGTGGCGCGGCCAGCGTCCAGAAGGTTGCCGAAGAATTTCCACCCCGTAGGTGTTTCGTACTTCCCGATCCCCAGTGCATCGGCCACCCGGTCCGCCGCGGCGGAGGTCGGCATCGAACGCGCGACGCCCTTCAGACCCGCCTTGTAGCCGGGCGCCAGATGGGCGTTCGCCGCCAGCACTGCAAGGCTGTCAGAGGGCGAGACATAGATGCCGCGCCCGACCACCATGTTGCGGTCGCCGTCCCCGTCCGAGGCCGCGCCAAAATCGGGGGCATTGGCGCCGAACATCTCATCCATCAGCGCTTTGGCCCAGGTCGGATTCGGGTCGGGGTGCATGCCGCCGAAATCGGGCAAAGGTGTGCCGTTGACCACCGTGCCCTTTGCCGCGCCAAGACGGTTTTCCAGGATTTCAGTGGCATAGGGACCGGTGACCGCGCACATCGAATCCATGCGCATCCGGAAGCCGCCCGCAAACATCGCGCGGATCGCGGGGAAGTCGAAGAGCGTCTCCATCAGCGCGGCGTAGTCGGTGACGGGGTCGACCACATCCACCACCATCGCGCCAAGCTGGTGCCGCCCGATATGCGACAGGTCGACGTCCTGCGCTTCCAGCATGCGGTATTCGGTGATTTCGGTCGTGCGCTTGTACATCGCCTCGGTCACGCCTTCCGGGGCCGGGCCACCGTTCGGCATGTTGAACTTGACCCCGAAATCCTCATTCGGGCCGCCAGGGTTGTGGCTGGCCGACATGATGATGCCACCATCGGTCTTGTTCAGCCGGATCAGGTGGCTTGCGGCCGGGGTCGAGAGGATCGCCCCCTGCCCCACGATCACCCGCGCCGCGCCATTGGCCGCCAGCATTCGCAGGATCACCTGAGCTGCGCGATCGTTGAAATAGCGCCCATCCCCACCCAGGACGAAGGTCTTGCCCTTGGCGCCCACCACGTCGAAGATCGACTGGACGAAATTCTCCAGATAGTGCCGCCCCATGAAGACCGGGGTCTTCTTGCGCAAGCCGCTGGTGCCGGGCTTCTGCCCTGCGATGGGCTGGGTCTGGACAGTGGTGATCTGGGTCATGGCTCAGGCTCCCTTGGGCTTACCGGTCGTCGACCGGAAGAGTAGCACGCTCTGCGCGGGCGCTTCGGTGAAGACTGTCTCCGGCAGGCCATCCTCGGCCAGATCCGGTCGGGTGGTATCGATGATGAGCCGCCAGCCGGGGGCGGTATCGGGCAGATGCAACGGGGTCGCGGCCCCGGTGTTGAAGACCGCAAAGATCGCCTCGGGGTTTGGATCACCGCCCTCGGCAGCCATGCGCAACTCGACGCACAGGCAGCGGAATGCGGGGTCGTGCCAATCCTCATGCAAGGGAATCGTGCCGTCGGCGCGGCGCCAGATCACATCGGGGATCTGGTCCGAGGGGCGTTGGCGGGAATGCAGAAAGCGCCGCTGACGCAGGACCGGAAGCTCACGCCGCAGTCGCGAAAGGCGCTCGACAAACCGTTGCAGGGCCGGGTCTGTTTTGGTCCAGTCAATCCAGCTCGTTTCGTTGTCCTGCGCATAGGCGTTGTTGTTGCCCCCTTGGCTATGCCCGATTTCGTCACCGGCAAGCAGCATGGGCACGCCCTGGGACAGAACCAGCGTCGCAAGAAGGTTGCGCTTTCGCAGGCCACGCGCGGCCAGGACCTTGGCATCCTTGGTCGGGCCCTCGATACCAAGGTTGTCCGAATGGTTTTCGTGGTGGCCGTCGCGGTTTTCCTCGCCATTGGCGAAGTTGCGCTTGATCGTGTAGCTGACCAGGTCTTCCAGCGTAAAGCCGTCATGGCTGGTGACGAAGTTCACCGAAGAGGTCGCGGCCCTGCCGGAATGGTCAAAGCGTTCGGCACTGCCCAGAAGCCGGGCGGCCAGATCGCGCGTCAGCCCGGCATCGCCCCTCCAGAACCGGCGCACGCCATCGCGGAACTTGTCGTTCCATTCCAGGAACGGGTGCGGATAGGCCCCAAGCTGATAGCCGCCGGGCCCGATATCCCAGGGCTCGGCGATAAGCTTCACACGGCTCAGGACCGGGTCCTGGCGGATGGAGTCGAAAAAACCGCCCTGCGGGTCGAAGCCATGCAGCTCGCGCCCCAGAACCGTGGCCAGATCGAAGCGGAAACCGTCGACATGGGCCATCTCGACCCAGTAGCGCAGACTGTCCATGACCATGCGCAAGACCATCGGATGCGTCAGGTTCAGCGTGTTGCCGGTACCCGCGTCATTGGCATAGAACCGCCCGCCCCCGGTCAGTCGGTAGTAGCTGGCGTTGTCGAGACCCCGGAAAGACAGCGTCGGCCCCCATTCGTCGCCCTCGGCCGTGTGGTTGTAGACCACGTCCAGAATCACCTCGATGCCGGCCGCGTGGAAGCGGCGCACCATGGTCTGGAATTCCCAAAGCGCGCCTTGGCTCATGTAGCGCGGCTCTGGTGCGAAAAAGGCGAGCGTGTTGTAACCCCAGTGGTTCCTCAGGCCCTTCGAGACGAGAAACCGGTCGTCAATATAGGCCTGCACGGGCAAGAGTTCGATCGCGGTGACGCCAAGCTTGTGGAGATGTGCGATCACCGGGTCTGAGGACAGACCAAGGTAAGTTCCACGCAGCCCCTTCTCGACGCCCGGATGCAATGCGGTCATCGACTTGACGTGCGCCTCGTAGATCAGGCTTTCGGCGCGCGGGGTGCGCGGGGCCTGGTCGTTGCCCCAGGTAAAGGATGGATCGGTCACAACCGCCTTTGGCACCGCAAAGGCACTGTCCCGTGTGTCAAAGCTGAGGTCACCGCGCGGGCTACCGATCTTGTAACCCATCAGCGAGTCGGACCATTTCAGCCGACCTTCCAACGCGCGGGCATAGGGGTCGAGAAGCAGCTTGTTCGGGTTGAAGCGGTGCCCCTGCTCGGGCGCATAAGGCCCATGCGCGCGAAACCCGTAGACAGTGCCCACGGTCAGACCGCCGACATGGATGTGCCAGATGTCGCCGTCGCGTTCGAGGATCGGCAGACGCGCCATTTCCTTGCGGCCGTCGGGCGTGAAAAGGCAAAGCTCGATCCGTTCGGCATGGGCTGAGAAGACGGCAAAGTTCACCCCGTCGCCCGTCAGGCTTGCCCCCATCGGCCAGGGCCGACCCGGCCCCACCGCATGGCCTTGCAGCCTTGCCGGCAGCGAAACAAGTTGCGCTGTCACGCGGTCAGCCCTTCGTAAAGGCTGGCATAGGCACTGGCCGAGGTTTCCCAGCCCACAGGGTGCGCCATCGCATTGGCGCGCAGCTTTGCCCAAAGCTTCGGTTGCCGATGGCACTCCACCAGCTGGCCAAGCGCGCGGCTGAAGGCCAAGGCGTCGACAGGGTGGAAGCTGAACCCTGTCGCCGCCCCAGCCGCCAGGGTTGCCGGGTTGACCCCGATGACCGTGTCGGCCAATCCGCCGACCATCGAGACCACCGGCAGCGTGCCATAGCGAAGCCCGTACATTTGCGTCAGCCCGCAGGGCTCAAACCGGCTGGGAACCAAGACGGCGTCGGCCCCGGCAAATAGCCGTTGGCTCAGGGCCTCATCATAGCCGATCCGGACCGCAACTCGTCCGGGGAAGCGGGCGGCAAGGTTGCGCATGGCGCCCTCCATGCCGGGATCGCCCGAACCAAGCACGATCAGCCCGCCACCGCCCAGCACAAAATCCG
This sequence comes from Tabrizicola sp., assembly GCA_016792685.1. GTDB lineage: Bacteria > Pseudomonadota > Alphaproteobacteria > Rhodobacterales > Rhodobacteraceae > Tabrizicola. The sequence goes on from JAEULQ010000015.1 coordinate 43,372, forward strand.
GCACCACAGCCGGCAAGAGGTCGATCCCCTTCTGGTCGGTCAGTCGGCTGACGACGATCGCCAGTGGTCCGGGAACGTCAAGCCCGAATTCCGCGCAGATCCGGGCGCGGGCCGTGGCCTTTCCCGCCATGGATTTCGGCCCGAAGGGCGGATCGGCATTGGCTGGGGACCACAGCTCGGTATCGACCCCATTCAGGATCCCGGAGACGAGAGCGGCCCGGGCGGCAATCACCCCCTGCAACCCCATCCCGAACTCGGGGCGCATCAGCTCGGCCGCGTAGCTGGGCGAGACCGTCGTGACCCGATCAGCCGTCACCAGCCCGGCCTTCAGGCTGGAAATCCCCCCGTAATACTCCAGTGCCTCGGGATGGAAGGCATGGCCCGGCAGGCGCAGAACGCCCAGCATGTGGGCCGGAGACCATCCCTGGAAGGCGATGTTGTGAATGGTCATGACCGATTTCACGCCGCCATTGCCGTGGTAGGCCAGATAGGCAGGCGCGAATCCTGCCTGCCAGTCATGCGCGTGCAGGATGTCCGGCTTCCAGTCGGTCAGGCCCTCCCGCGCGATCCGTGCGGCAATCCAGGAAAGCGCCGCAAAACGGATCGCGTTGTCAGGATGCTCGCCGGTCGGGGCGGAATAGGGGCCGCCGTCGCGGTCATAAAGATGCGGCGCGTCCAGCAGAAGAAGCGATACACCGCCGATCTCGCCCGCACGGACCTTGCCGGGCCCGCCCCAAAGATCGGCCTCGTCCCAGACCACCGGCCAATCCTTGGCCTGGACCCTGAGGGCGCGATAGGCCGGCAAGAGGGCCCGCATGTCCCAGCCAACTTTGGCCAAAGCCGCAGGCAAGGCTCCGACAACGTCAGCAAGCCCGCCGGTCTTGACCAGCGGGACACATTCCGATGCCACCGACAGAACGCGACCGCCCATGATGCTTGCCTTTCGCTGCATTTCCCCGGCGGGGGGTAAACCGCCCGCCGGGGAAGGTCCAGTTCCTTAGCCCACTGCCTTGGCGCGGGCGTCCAGCATGTCCTGAGTGATCAGCACGATCCCAGTGTCAGTCCGGCG
>JAEULQ010000022.1 GCA_016792685.1 Tabrizicola sp.
CCTGGCCCGCGCAACTCTGGCGGACGCAGACCTCATGGCCCGCGTGACCCCGCGGCACCGCGCCGAACTGGTCGAATGCGCCCTGCAGATCCTGCGGACAGACCGCACCGCCCGACTCGGCCCGCATGCCGTTCCGGAAACCCCGGCCCGCGTCATCGCCATTCCGCTTGCGGTCTTCCAGGCAGGCCCCGCCCGCCGCCACCGCCCGCGCCTGATGATAGTCCCCCACCCCCACACGCCAGGAGACGCAGCATGAAGGACGCAAGCCTTGCCCAGCCGCGCCGCAACACGCGCCCCGGCAGCCCGAAACACCTGACCGACCCGCGCATGGCGCGCGACGGCGAACGCATCGGCTCGGGCTTTATCGTCTTCCGCCGGGGCAAGGGCTCGGGCCGTTTGCGCTGCCCGGAATACCCTTTCGAACACCCCAGCCTTGCTGCTGCCCAGGCCGAACGCGACCGGCTGTCCAGCTTGCACCCCGGCGAAACCTTTGTCGTCTTCGCCCCCGCTGAAGGAGAGCCAGCATGATGACGGCCGCCCAGACCCCGACCCCTCACCCCCTGCCCCCGGAGACCGAGGTGCAGCTGCGCCATGACCTCGCCACCAGGCTGGAACACGCGCCCCTTGACGCGCTGATCCTCGCCCTGCGCCAGACCTGCGAAACCGGCCTTGGCGTCTGGCTGGTCCCCGGACAGGCGACCGACCGCGCCCTGCGCCCCGCAACCCACCTGGTCGAGATCAGCATCTTCGGCGCGCAAGGCACCGGCCTGACGGTTGAAGAAGCCGCCCGCAACTGGCGCCGCGCCGCGCTGAACCTGACCGAAGGGGATGCGGAATGATTTCCCCCTTCACCCACCTGAACGCCGCCAAGATCCGTGCCGAAGCCCGCGCCCGCCTGCGCCGCAAAGTGCAGGACGCCGCAATCATCGCCCTCATGGCCGTCATCGCGCTGATCGTCGCCGACATGGCCCTGACCACCGCCCTCGCCCTGCCAGAAACCATTGCCCAGGCTGAACAGATGGAAGGCATGTGACATGACCGCTCACGACCCAGACGCTTTTGAACCGCTGATCCTTGACGCGCTGCATGTTCCGGCCAGCCAGTTGCGGATGATCTGCCGCCAGCTTGCCCCGGCCCATGAACGCCACAGCAAGATTGCCGTCTTGCGCACGGTCTTGGTCCAGGCCGGTCGCCATGGCACCAGCTTCCAACTGACCGACCTTGACCTGACCATCCGCGTGCAGGCCGATGACCTGACCTGCCAGAAGCCTTGGCGGGCCTGCGTCCCCTTCGCCCTTCTGCAGCGACTTGCAGCCACCTTTGACGGCATTCTGCGCCTGACCCACGTCAAGGCCCCTGCTGAAGACCCTTACCTGATGGACCGCCTTACCATCACTGCCGACGATGGCACCAGCGCCACAATCAACCTGATCTGCAGGCCGGATGACTTCCCCCAACTGCCCGAGACATTGGATGATCCGCCGGCCTGGCACGTTCTGCCGATGACACAGGCGCAGCTGCGCCGCTACCTCGACCTTGCTGCCCACTGCATTTCGAGAGAGGAAACCCGCTATTATTTGAACGGCCTTTGGGTCTGCCGCAAACCCGGCGAAACCACCCTGCGGGCCGTGGCGACAGATGGGCACAGAATGGCTGTGATCGATGGGGGTGTCGCCGCGCCGGAAGGGATAGGCACGATCATCCCGACCGTCGCCGTGCGCACCATGCGAAGCCTGACAGATGCCAAGGCCAATGAACCGGCAATGCTGCTGCTGCATAAAGATGCCCATCGGATGCGGTTGGTCTTTGGCAACCTGCTGATCGACTGCAAGACCATTGATGGCAAGTACCCAGATTATACCCGCGTCATCCCGCAGAACCCGACCCGCGCCAGCGTCACCTTGACTGCTGTTTCCCTACGCCGCCTGACCCCTTTCATGAGCGACATGACGTCGGCCGTTTGTTTTCGTGCCGGTCTGGCAACCCTGCGCAACCCGACCTTGGGTGAGGTGTCCATCGCCGCCCCGATGACCTTGGCCGAAGGGGCCGACCCGATGGAGATCGGCTTCAACTTGCGCTTTATCGATGCGCAAGCCCGACTGACCCCCACCTTCCGCATGGATTTCATCAGCCCCAGTGATCCATGCCGTATCCACAGCGAAGACCCCAGCGCGCTATGGATCCTTATGCCGATGCGGGTGTGACGATGGCGAGCAAGCCCTCATTCAAAGACGACCCAGACTTTCGCAAGCACAACCAGTCCGCCTACGCCGTCACCGCCGACGAGCTGCGCCAGTTCATCGAACGTTTCGAACAGCTGGAAGCCGAGAAGAAGGACGTGGCCACTCAGCAGAAAGAGCTGATGGGCGAGGCGAAGGGCCGGGGCTACGACACCAGGGTCATGCGCAAGATCATCGCAATGCGCAAGCGCAAGCCCGACGAGCTGGCCGAGGAAGAGGCGGTGCTGGAACTTTACAAGACCGCGCTCGGCATGACCTGACCCCCTACCCAGCCGCGCGGGTGACTGCGGCGCGGCATTCTCCCTGTTGGACCTCCCCCGGCCATTCCCGGTTCCCCACCTCTGGCCGGGGGCTTTTTCGAAAGGAAATTCCCTTGAACACTCTCGCCACAGCAATCCTCGTCGCCTTCCTGCGCACGACCAATGAAGGCGGCTCTGTCGCCATCCCCTATCCGGACGCCCAGGCTTGCGAAGCCGCGGGCGCGGAACTTGAGGCCGAGATCGAGGCCATCACCCTCGGCCAGGGCGGCAACCCAAAGGTCATCTGGACCTGCATCGCAGGCTGACCCACCTGACCCCGAACCCATCCAAAGGACAACCGATGAAACCCCTTGCCCTTATCCTTGCGCTGGCGGCCTGCACCCCCGCCCATGCCGGCGGCCTGGTCATCACCGAAGACACGACCGAAGCCGCACCTGCTGGCCACAGCTTCAAGGACGCGCTGCCCCTGGTCCTTATCGGGCTGGCCATCGCCGCGATAGCCTCCGGCGACAGCGACAACTGCAACGCGCCGGATCCCGTGCAGCCCGAGGAAGGCTGCTGATGCCCACCTTCGGCGGCGGCCGGTCACTCGCAATCGTCACGGCTCTGGCCCTGACCCTCAGCGCGGTCGCCGCGATCCTCGCGGGCATCATCTGCCTGCTTCCACATGTGGGGTTCTGACATGGGTGAAACCAGCGCGATCGAATGGACCGACGCCACGGTCAACTTCTGGTGGGGCTGCACCAAGGTCGGCCCCGGTTGCGACCACTGCTATGCTGAGGCGCTGGACAAACGGTTCGGCCCCTCACACTGGGGCACCGGCACCCCCCGTCGCCAGATCGCCAGCGCCGCGACGACGCTGGCCAAGCTGAACCGCCAAGGCGGCAAGCGGGTCTTCATTCAAAGCATGTCCGACCTCTTTGACAACGAGGTGCCAACTGACTGGTTTGCCGAAGCCTGGGAAGGCATCCAGCGTGCTACCCGTTGCCGCATCCAGATCGTGACCAAGCGGATCAGCATGGTCGAGAAACGGCTCACCGAGATCGGCGCCATAAAGTTCGGCTGGCCATCCCACGCAGGCCTGATGATCACCGTCGTCAACCAGTCCGAGGCCGACCGCGACATTCCCCGCCTGCTGGCGCTGAAGGTCAAGCTCGGAATCCCATGGGTCGGCCTCAGCATGGAACCGCTGCTGGGGCCGGTTGACCTCGTCAACCTACACCCGTCCCCGATGATGACAATCGACGCATTGCACGGACGATCGCTTTCGCGGGAAGGCGACTATTCCGAGGATGAGCCCCGCCTCAACTGGGTGATTGTCGGTGGCGAGTCCGGCCCCAAGGCCCGCCCGATACACCCCGACTGGGCGCGCGGCCTGCGGGGTCAGTGTCAGGCCGCAGGGGTCCCGTTCTTCTTCAAGCAGTGGGGGGAGTGGGGCGATCTGCACGATCACGGCGCGCAGCGCACCTGGATGCTGATGCACGCGGACGGCACCCTGGACATACCCGACGACCGCTGGCCAGACGAAGAGGCTGGCGAGATCGCTGTGGTCAAGGTCGGCAAAGCCCGCGCCGGTCGCTTTCTCGACGGCCGGGAATGGAACGACATGCCGGGGGCGCTGACATGATCGCCGCCGACCGTCTGATGATTAAGGAGTTTCCGATGCGTCCTGATGGCCGCGTCCGGCCCCAGATGGGGCCGCCCGGCCCGAAGAGCAAGACGGTTGTCGCTCAACTGACAGAAGCAGACTACCGGCTTCTCTACGAACTGACCCTCACAAGCGGTGTCAGCATGGCCGAGACACTTCGCCAACTCATCCGGGAAGCGGCGAAGAAGTTGCCGCATGCGTGACGCCCCGCACATCCTCCCCATGATCATCGACAGCTTCGCCGGGGGCGGCGGGGCCAGCACCGGGATCGAGATGGCACTGGGCCGCAGCCCCGACGTGGCGATCAACCATTCTGCCGCCGCCCTTGCCCTGCATGCCGCCAACCACCCCGACACGCTGCACCTGGACAGCAACATCTGGGACGTCGCCCCGCGTGAGGTGACGAAGGGTCGCCCTGTCGGACTTCTCTGGGCCTCGCCCGACTGCAAGCACTTTTCCAAGGCCAAGGGCGGCGCACCGAAGGACCGGAACATCCGCGACCTGGCCTGGGTCATCGTCCGCTGGATGGAAGAGGTCCGGCCCGACGTGGTGGCGATGGAGAATGTCGAGGAGTTCCGCACCTGGGGCCCGCTCGACAATGACGGCCAGCCGATCCCCGAGTTCATTGGCCAGACCTTCGACGACTGGTGCCGCAGGATCCGCAAGGCGGGCTACCGGATGCAATGGAAGGAACTGCGCGCCTGCGACTTCGGGGCCCCGACGATCCGCAAGCGGTTCTTTATGATCGCCCGCCGCGACGGCTTGCCGATCATCTGGCCGAAGCCGACCCA
>JAEULQ010000055.1 GCA_016792685.1 Tabrizicola sp.
TCGATGATCTCGACGAGGTGGCTGATCGAGGCCACCATGCCGCGGACGGAAGGGGTATCTTCCAGCTCACGGGTGCGGTTCATCTTGTTCAGGCCGAGGCCCTTGAGGGTCGCGGTCTGCACGGCCGGACGGCGGGCGGCCGAACGGATCTGCTTGACGACGATGGTTTTCTTCGCAGCCATGATCAGGCCTCCACAGCTTCGGCTTCGGGCTTCCGAAGGATTTCGGCGACCTTCTTGCCACGACGCGACGCGACCGAACGCGGCGAAGCTTCGTGCTTCAGACCGTCGATGGTGGCGCGGATCATGTTGTAGGGGTTGGTGGAGCCGATCGACTTGGCAACGATGTCCTGGATGCCCAGCATCTCGAACACGGCGCGCATCGGGCCGCCGGCGATGATGCCGGTACCGGCGACGGCGGTCCGCATCACGACTTTCCCGGCGCCGTGGCGGCCTTCCATGTCGTGGTGCAGCGTGCGGCTGTCCTTGAGCGGAACGCGGATCATCGAGCGCTTGGCCTGTTCGGTGGCCTTGCGGATCGCTTCCGGCACTTCCTTTGCCTTGCCCTTGCCGAAGCCGACGCGACCGCGCTGGTCACCGACGACGACGAGAGCCGCAAAGCCGAAGCGCTTGCCACCCTTGACGGTTTTCGAGACGCGGTTGATCGCGACCAGACGGTCTGCGAATTCCGGGGTTTCTTCCGGGCGGTTGTCGCGACGGTCGTCACGACGCTCCCGGCGGTTCTCACGTTCTGCCATATGGCAATTCCTTCGTGGTGGCGCGCTTCTGGCGCCGTTAAAGCCAATCCTGGTGTCCCCTGCACGAGGGGACCCGGATCATCGGGGCGGCCCGAAGGCCGCCCGCTTGATCAGAACTTCAGACCGCCTTCGCGGGCTGCATCGGCAAGCGCCTTGATCTTGCCGTGGAACAGGAAGCCGCCACGATCGAAGTAGCACTCTTCCACCCCGGCCTTCTTGGCCCGCTCGGCAATCGCCGCGCCGACCTTGGCCGAAGCTTCCAGGTTGTTCTTGCCGACCACGCCGAGGTCTTTCTCGAGCGAGGAGGCCGCCGCGATGGTGACACCCTTCACGTCGTCGATCAGCTGGACGCTGATGTTCTTCGACGAACGGTGCACCGACAGGCGCAGACGACCATGCGAGGTCGCCTTGATCTTGTTCCGGACGCGCAGGCGGCGCTTGAGGAACAACTCTCTCTTGTTGTTTGCCATTTTCGCCACCCTTACTTCTTCTTGCCTTCCTTGCGGAAGATATACTCATCCTTGTAGCGGATGCCCTTGCCCTTGTAGGGCTCTGGCGCGCGCCATTCGCGGATGTTTGCAGCCACCTGACCAACCTGCTGCTGGTCGATGCCTTCCACGATGATTTCGGTCGGCTTCGGAGAGGTGACAGTCACCCCCTTCGGCACGTCGAAGTTCACTTCGTGGGAGTAGCCGAGCGACAGTTTCAGGACGTTGCCAGCCATCGCGGCGCGATAGCCGACGCCCTGGATTTCCAGTTCCGACTTGAAGCCGGTGGAAACGCCGGTGACGAGGTTGGCGATCATCGAGCGGGTCATGCCCCACTGCTGACGGGCGCGCTTGCTGAGGCCACGCGGGGTCACCTTGACGGTATCGCCCTCGACGGTCAGCGTGACGTCGTCGCTTGCAGTGAAGCTGCGGGTCCCTTTCGGGCCCTTCACTTCGATGGTCTGACCGCTGATCGAGGCAGAAGTGCCTTTGACGAGCGCGACGGGTTTCTTGCCGATACGAGACATTCCACCCTCCTCAGAACACGGTGCAAAGCACTTCGCCGCCAACATTGGCCGCGCGTGCATTTGCATCCGACAAAACGCCCTTGGGGGTCGAGACGATGGCGACGCCAAGGCCGTTGCGGACCGAGGGAAGCTCGCTCACACCCATGTACACGCGACGGCCGGGCTTCGAGACACGCTTCAGTTCGCGGATCACGGGCTCGCCTTCGTAGTACTTCAGGCTGATGGTGAATTCGCCCTGGCCGTTGGAGGTGTCAGCCTTTTCAAAGCCACGGATGTAGCCTTCGGACAGGAGCACTTCCAGGACGCGGGCGCGCAGCGTGGATGCGGGGGTCACGACGGTGGACTTGCCGCGCATCTGGGCGTTGCGGATACGGGTCAGCATATCGCCGAGAGGATCGTTCATGGACATGTGATGCCTCCCTTACCAGCTGGACTTGACCATGCCGGGGATCTGGCCGAACGAGGCCAGGTCACGC
>JAEULQ010000059.1 GCA_016792685.1 Tabrizicola sp.
CATCGGCATGTCGGTGTATTTGCGGGCGTAATCCTCGAAATACTCGGCCTGCCGGTCGAGGTGGAATTCACGCAGGATCACATGGCCCATGGCCATCGCCAGCGCCGCATCGGTGCCCGCCTGCGGGTTCAGCCAGATGTCACCGAACTTGGCGGCTTCGGAATAGTCGGGGCTGACCACGGCGGACTTGGTGCCGCGATAGCGGACCTCGGTGTAGAAATGAGCGTCCGGCGTGCGCGTCTGCGGCACGTTCGACCCCCAGAGCATCAGGAAGCCCGCGTTGTACCAGTCGGCCGATTCCGGCACGTCGGTCTGTTCGCCCCAGGTTTGCGGGCTGGCGGGCGGCAGGTCGCAGTACCAGTCGTAGAACGACATGCAGGTGCCGCCCAGCAGCGACAGATACCGCGATCCGGCGGCATAGCTGACCATCGACATCGCGGGGATCGGCGAGAAGCCGAACACCCGGTCCGGGCCATGGGTCTTGGCGGTATAGGCATTGGCTGCGGCGATGATCTCGGTCGCCTCGTCCCAGGTGGCGCGCACGAAGCCGCCCTTGCCGCGCGTCTTGGTATAGCTGGCGCGCAATTTGGGATCGGCCTGGATCGCGGCCCAGGCGGCAACCGGAGCCATGGTGGGCCGCATCTTGCGCCAGGCGCGCATCAGCGCGCCCCGGATCAGCGGGTTCTTCACCCGGTTGGCGGAATAGAGATACCAGCTGTAGGACGCCCCCCGTGCACAGCCGCGCGGTTCATGGTTCGGCAGGCCCGCCCGGGTGCGGGGGTAATCCGTCTGCTGCGTCTCCCAGGTGACGATCCCCGACTTGACGTAGATCTTCCACGAACAGGACCCGGTGCAGTTCACCCCGTGGGTTGACCGCACGATCTTGTCGTGCCGCCAGCGGTTTCTGTAGGTGTCTTCCCAGTCGCGGTTTTCCCGCGTGGTTTGACCCCAGCCATCCGAGAACTGTTCCAACTCCTTGCTTTGGAAGAAGTTCAGTCTGTCGAGAAGGTGGCTCATCTTGGCGTCCTTTCGTTATTCTGCGGGATGGGCAGCGGCGCCCGAAGAGGCACGGCCGCGCTCGATATCGTGGAGAAGCCCGCCGGGGCGCGTGTAGACGACCCAGGTGATGGCAAGGCAGACGACGTAGAAGGTCAGGAACAGCCACAGCGCGCCGATCGGGCTGCCGGTCATGGCGATGGACGAGCCATAGGCCTTGGGGATGAAGAACCCGCCATAGGCCCCGATGGCGCTGGTGAAGGCGACGATGCCGCCCGATTCCATCGCGATCTGGCGGGCGCGGTCTGCCCCGGTCAGTTGCGGCATCAGGCGCGGCACTTCGCGGCCCATGATCACCGGGATCATCTGGAAGGTCGACGCATTGCCGACCCCGGTGAAGAAGAACAGCGCCATGAACCCGGCGAAGAACCCGGCGAAGGAACCGGCCTGCAGCGACAGGATCACACCAAGGACCGAGGCGATCATGCCGACGAAGACCCAGAAGGTGACCCGTCCGCCGCCGAACCTGTCAGACACCCAGCCCGTACCCGCGCGGGACAGCGCACCGACCAGGGGACCGAGAAAGACGTATTGCAGGGCGTTGATGTCCGGAAAGGCGATCCGGCTCAGCAGCGGAAAGCCTGCTGAATAACCGATGAAGCTGCCGAAGGTGCCGATATAGAGGACGCACATCAGCCAGTTATGGGTGCGTCCGAAGATCACCGATTGCTGGGCAAAGCTGGCCTTGGCATCGGCGATGTCGTTCATCCCGACCCATGCCGCGATGGTCGAGATCAGGATGAACGGCACCCAGATGAAGCCTGCATTCTGCATCCAGAGCTCGCCACCCTCGGTCAGGGCTTGCGGTGCCCCTCCCATCGCGCCGAAGACACCCACGGTGATGACCAGCGGCACCAGGAACTGCATGACGCTGACGCCCAGGTTGCCAAGACCTGCATTCAGGGCCAAGGCGTTGCCCTTTTCGGCCTTGGGGAAGAAGTAGCCGATGTTGGCCATGGAGGAGGCAAAGTTGGCCCCGCCAAGCCCGCACAGCAGCGCCAGCACCAGAAAGATGAAGTAGGGCGTTTCCGGGTTCTGCACGGCATAGCCGATGCCGATTGCCGGAAGCATCAGCGACGCGGTGGACAGCGTTGTCCAAAGCCTGCCGCCGAAGATCGGCACCATGAAGCCGTAGAAGATGCGCAGCGTGGCACCCGACAGGGCGGGAAGGGCCGCCAGCCAGAACAACTGTTCCGGAGTGAAGGCAAAGCCGATCAGCGGCAGCTTGGCCACGACCATCGACCAGACCATCCAGACCGAGAAAGCCAGAAGCAGCGCTGGGATCGAGATCCAGAGGTTGCGGCGCGCGACGGCACGGCCCTTCTCGGCCCAGAAGGCCGGATCTTCGGGCCGCCAATCCTCCAACACGCGCGGCATGGTGGTGCTTTCGGGCGAGTGGATCGACTGCATCTCGGGAAGTTGCGGCAAGCGGTCCAGAACCTCGCCATGGGCGGCGCGTTCCATCGCACGGATCGACAGGTGCATCCAGGTCAGCGCGATGGCGACCAGAATGAAAAGCAGCGCAAAGCAGGACGTGTAGATGCCGGTCAGGTCCAGCAGAGCGCCGAAAGCGATGGGCAGGACAAAGCCGCCAAGGCCGCCGATCATGCCGACAAGCCCGCCCACCGCGCCCACGTTGTTGGGATAGTAGACGGGGATGTGTTTGAACACCGCCGCCTTACCCAGGCTCATGAAAAAGCCTAGCGCAAACAGCGTGGCGATGAAGGGCCACAGGCCCATGCTGGTCGAAAAGGCGATGACGCCATCTTTGCCCTGAATGACATAATCAGTCGGCGGATAGGACAGCATGAACAGAAACAGCATGGAAAAGCCGAAGGTCCAGTACATGACCGACCGCGCGCCGAACTTGTCGGACAGGTGCCCGCCATAGGCTCGAAAAAGCGAGGCCGAGAGGCTGAAGGAGGCTGCCGCCATGCCCGCCGTGCGTACGTCGACGCCATAGACGTCGATCAGGTAGTGCGGCAGCCACAGCGCTAGCGCCACGAAGGCGCCAAAGACGAAGAAGTAGTAAAGCGAGAAGCGCCAGACTTGCAGGTTCTTTAATGGCGCGAACTGCTGAGCAAAACCGGGCGCCTTGGCCCCCGTCCGGCGCCGTTCGACCAGCGCCGGGTCATCCTTGGCAAAGACGAAGAAAATCACGCCCATCAGCGCAAGTGCGGCCGCCCAGACGTTTGCGACACCTTGCCAGCCATAGGCCACCATCACGAAAGGCGCCACGAACTTGGTCACCGCGGCGCCGATGTTGCCAGCTCCGAAGATGCCGAGCGCCGTGCCCTGATGGCCCGCATCGTACCAGCGGCTGACGTAGGCCACGCCAATGATGAAGGACCCGCCGGCCAGACCCACGCCCAGTGCTGCCACCAGATACATGATGTAGGTGTCGGCAAAGGTCAGGGCCCATGTGGCCAAAGCGGCAAGGATCATCTGCGCCGAGAACACCAGCCGTCCGCCGTATTTCTCGGTCCAGACGCCAAGGAAGATGCGGGTCAGTGACCCTGTCAGGATCGGCGTGGCGACCAGCAGGCCGAACTGGGTGTCATTCAGGCCCAGCTCGCCCTTGATGGCGACGCCAATGATAGAGAAGATCGTCCAGACCGCGAAACAGGCGGTAAAGGCGATGGTGCTCAGGCCCAGAGCGCGGTTCTGATCGGCGCGCGAGGCGGTGGCGTAGGACTGCATGGCAGGGGCCTCCGGCAGGAATGGCGTGGTCACCCCAAGGCGGGGATGGACATCAGACCTGCGGCCAAGGCGGCCCAAAGAGTTTGATCTAGATCATGTCTCTCAAAATATGCTGCGAAATAAATGAGTTACCTGAAATTGTCAGCTGCGCGAGCGGGCTTGGTCAAGTGCAATTCTGCGCCGATCAATTCACCGCTTGACAAATATCAAGCGTCGAATGGATGCTGTCGTCGACCGACAAGAGAGAGCAGCCATGCCAGAACAGCATTACCCCGAAGTTCGGGCACTTGGCCTGTTTTCAGGAATGACTGATGAGAATTTCTTTGCGCTGATGCGGGGAGCTTACGTGCAGAACTTCCCCCCGCAGATCGAATTGATCGGCGAGGGCGAGCCGAGTGATTTCCTGCACGTCGTCCTGTCGGGATCGGTCGATCTATTTTCGCAATGGAACGGGCGTGACACCAGCCTTGCCACTGTACGGCCGATTTCCACGTTTATCCTTGCTGCCACGATCAAGAACGCCCCCTATCTGATGTCGGCGCGAACAATTGAGAAAAGCCGAATTGTCCTGATCCCCAGTCAGGATGTGCGCGCCATTTTCGACGTCGACGGCAACTTTGCACGTGCGATCGTGACAGAGCTTGCACAATGCTATCGCTCGGTCATCAAGTCGCAAAAGGACCTCAAGCTGCGAACCTCGCTTGAACGGTTGGCGAACTATCTTTTGCGGCAGCAGAAGCGCGCCGGTGGCGGTGCGGCGTTTGATCTGGACTTCGAAAAGCGCAGACTGGCTTCCGTACTTGGGATGACGCCCGAAAACCTGAGCCGCGCGTTCAAGGGGTTGCTGCCTTATGGTGTGTCAGTCGAGGGCACACGGATCACTATAAATGATCAAACGGACTTAGAGCGGTTTGCCAAGCCCAATCCGCTGATTGACGATTTTTCGACCTGACGCTCAGGGCAACGGGCTGACGCCGATCAGAGCCGGATGCAGCCAGATCAGCGTGGCATAAAGGAGAAGGCCCGCGACCAGACGCAAGGCATCGTCGCCGGTCAAAGATGGCGGCCAAAGTGGTGTGCGGGCGACTTCGCGGCCCAGCTTTTGCCACGTGTCTCCCATCTCGCGCTGCCGCCTGCGGTCGACGAGGCGCGTGCCGAGGGTGGCAAAGACGGCAAAGGTGCCGAACAGGATAAGGTGCGCCAGATCACCATTCGGCACGGCATGGGCGGTTGCCCAGAGCGCCAGGGCCAGAAGCAGGGGGTGGCAGTGCAAACGAACGATACCAGGGCGGGCGGGGTCGAACTTGGCATTCAGCGCGCCGCCAAAGGAGAACGGATTAGGCCGCGCGATGGCCAGCGCCAGGATCAGGCAAACCGGCAGCATGGCCACCAGCGGCACATAGAGCTGCCAAGGCGCCCGGCCCGCTGCAACGATTAGCCATGCCAACGCGGCCAGAGACAGGGCGGAATAGGCCAGGGTAAAGCCGCGCGGCCCAAGTGCTGTCTGCAACATCGGTCGCAAGGGGGGCCGCACCGGCAGGGAATGGGTTATGAAGAACGCGGCATAGGCAGCGGCAAATTCCAGCCAGCCCACGATCCCTATATCCGCTTGGCTGCAGGCAGGCGCAGCAGCAGCGGGCCATAGAACAGGGTAAAGCCGCCGAAGGCGAAGATCCACCCTGACCCTGCAGCCATGTGCAGCAGATGCGCCTGATCCGGCCAGATGCCCGCCGCCAGCCTGGCCAGCACTGCCCCGACAAGAGCGGCATAGATGCCCACCGTCCCCGGCCCGGCGGTCAACGCCTGCCCGGTATGGCCCAGCGTGGCCCGCGTCATCACCGCCAGCGTCATCAGACCCGCCGCCCCGCCCATCCACAGATGCTGTGCGGATGCCATCCCAAGAGGCCCGGGCATCAAGATTTCGGCTGCAATCGCCACGGCCCCCAGCGGAAGGAAGAAATAGCCCAGATGCAGGACGGCGACCAAGGGCTCGGCAAGGGTCCGATCGCCCGCCCAACGGGCCAGCCGGACAAGGTGTAGCCCGCCCGCCAGAAGCAACAGGATTGCAGCTGCGGGGTGGTCTGGCAAGGCAATCCAAGCCAGCAGTCCCAGCAAGAGAACCATGAGCGCCGCCTTGTCGAACCGTTGCATCGGCGGCACCGGCAGACGCCCGGGGGCGCGCTTTGCCAGCCAGTTGCGTGTGAAGGACGGCACGATCCGTCCCCCGATCACTGCGATCATCATGATCACGGCTCCAAGGCCGATGCGCAGGCCGTAACCCCCCGCCGCATAGTCGCCCCGCGCTGCCTCCCAATGAAAGACGGCATTGCCCAGGATCAGCACGCCCAGCATCGCCAGCACGATCAGGTTGCGCCAGTTCTTGCCTGCCACGATTTCCCGTCCGATCACGGCGGCAAGGGCCAGGGGTAAGGCCAGGTCAGCCAGGGCCACGCCAAGCGGCGGCAGATACAGCGACACCGCCACCGCCGCCCGTCCGATCAGCCACAGGGCAAACAGCCCGCCGAGCGGCCAACCGACAATCGGCAGCCGTCCGGTCCAGTTCGGCACTGCGGTCAGCAGGAATCCCGCGATGACGGCCCCCAGATAGCCGAACAGGAATTCATGCGCATGCCATGACACAGGGTCAAAGGCGGCGGGCAAGGTCAGATCGCCCGACAGCATCGGCACCCAAAGCACCATTGCCAAGGCGGCCCAGACCCCAGCCCCAAAGAAAAAGGGCCGAAAGCCATAGGTCAGGATCGCGGGCCCTGTCCAGGCGCGCATCTGTTCGGTGGATGTGGTCATGGCCCCTCGCGGTGGAACTGAACCCCGGCCTCGGTCAGGATGACGTCCATCGCGATGTCGTGGGGTTGGGGAAAGATCGTGGCAAGGCGCGCGGAGTGCAGGCCAATGCCGATGGTGAACGGGCGCGGCGACAGCGCAGCAAGTGTCCTGTCAAAGTAGCCCCCGCCATAGCCCAGCCGAAAGCCCGCCCCGTCCCATCCGACAAGCGGGGCAAGGGCGATATCGGGCGTCAGTGTTTCGGCATCGGGCGGCGGCACGGGGATGTTCCAGTCGCCCCGCACCATGGCCATGCCGGGCATCCAACGGCGAAAGACCATCGGGGCGGCCTTCACCTCGACCACCGGCAGCGCGAGGGTCACGCCCCTGCCGTGCAATTCCGCCATGAGGTCGCGCAGATCGGGTTCACCCTTGATCGGCCAGTAGGCCGACAAGGCCAGGCCCGCCGCCCCGGAAAACTGCTGGACCAGCAAGTGACGCAAGTGCGCGGATAGAGTGACACCTGCCGCTTTCCGGTCTGCTACGCTCAGCGCGTCCCGTGCCGCACGCAGGCGGACGCGTTCCGCGCGGCGCCAGCGCGCAACGTCCCGTGCCTGTTCTGGGTCCACCGCCAGCGGGTCGAACCCATTGGGAGCAATTTCGCCTGCCAGACAGGGGGACGAGGCGAGCCTGCGTCCCTCAGGCATCGGCCCGCCCAGCGGGTTCAAACTGCGGGAACAGCACGTCGTTTTCCAGCCGCATATGCTCGGTCAGGTCGCCGGTAAACTCTGCCAGTCCCCGGTAAAGCGCGGTCCAGGTGCCACAGGCCCCATCTGGCAACGACAGGTTCCCGGTCAGGCGGCGAATTTCGGCCACCTCGCAGTCATGCCCTGCATGATCGGCGCGCATCACCGCGATCGGGTTTTCGATCCCGGGCAAGCCGCCTCGACGGATGGCCGGAAACAGGATCAGCTCTTCCTTCTTCATATGCACCTCCATCTCGCCGATCATCTGACGCAACAGGATGGACAGGCCCTCGGGCACGCCGTCATCGCCGAAATGCACATCTTCGACCCGCTCGGCCATGGCGGCGAGCACCGGCAGCTGTTCACGATGGCGGGCGTGATAGCGCGTCTCGATGTGACGGGTCAGGGCGGTGGGGTCTGTCGGGGCGACATCTTCGGTCATGCTGGTTCTCCTCTTGTCAGAACAGCCGTGGTGGGGCCGCAGGTTCGGCTTGCGCGGTTGCCACGGCGATGTGCAGTGATCTGGCGATGCGTTCGGCGCGCTCGATGACATGGGTCGCGCCCGCAGGGGTGCAGGTGTCAGTTGCAGTGGCGCGGAACAGCGCAAGCCAGCGGTCGAAGTGGGCGGCGTTGATCGGCAACGGCGTGTGTGCGGGCACCGGGCGGCCATGATACTGCCCGGTCATCAACGCGACCGAGCACCAGAAGTCCACCATGCGGTCCAGATGCGGGGCCCAATCGGTGATCCGCGCGGCAAAGATCGGCCACAGAACCGCATCGGCACGGACGCGGCCGTAGAACCGATGCACCAGATCGCGCAGCACGTCGGCGTTCAGCCCGGTTTCCGCCATCAGTGCTGCCGTCATTTCGGGCCGGGCCGAGGGCGGCGGGGTCTTGATTGCACCCATTTCCATCTGAGTCTCCGTCTTGCAGTCTGGCTTAGACCTGCTAATAGGTATTGTAAATACCCATTCAAGGATTGCGACTGACATGCGCCTCACCTCCTTCACCGACTTTGGCTTGCGGATGCTGATGCGGATGGCGGGCGATCCATCCCGCGCCTTTTCCAGCGCCGAACTGGCAGCGGATCTCGGCCTGTCGCGCAACCATCTGGCAAAGATCATCCAACATCTGGCGCGCGCCGGTCTGATCGACACACGGCGCGGCGGTGGCGGCGGGGCCATGCTGGCCCGCCCTGCGGCCGAGATCCGGCTGGGCCAGATCATCCGGCTTCTGGAGGAAGGCCAGCCGCTGGTGGAGTGTTTCGGGACAGGGGGCGGCACTTGTTCCATCGAGGCCCGCTGCCGCCTGAAAACCCGCCTGCGATCGGCCGAGGGCGCCTTCCTTGCCGATCTGGATCGCTCAACCCTGGCCGATATCGTTCTGGCCCCGCAGGAGAAGTCAGCGGGCACTCTGGTGGTCCCGCTATGACACAGGTGGAACGCGATGGTTCGGACTTTGTCGTATCCGCCACCCTGCTTGCCCAAGCCTTCAAAGTGACCGAAGACAGGATACGGCAGGCCATGCGGGACGGTAGCCTGACCTCGATCTGCGAGGCTGGCGTCGACGCCGACGCCGGGCGCTGGCGCCTGACCTTTCGCCATGCAGGCCGCGCCTGCCGGTTCACGGTGGATGAAGCGGGCACGATCCTGTCAACGTCGCGCTTTCCTGTCCAAGCCCGGTCGTCCGTCACGCCGGATTGACTTAGTCCTATAATTAAGTTAGTAAGCAGATACTCACTTATTAGGGGCGCAGTCGTGCGCAAGACATCCGATCTGCGGAAGGCTGAAATCGTAGCGACGATCCTTGGCCTCGCTGACCGGATCGGGCCGGACCGGGTGACGACGGGTGCGGTGGCGACCGAGGTCGGCGTGACGCAAGCGGCCATATTCCGGCACTTTCCGACCAAGGCCGCGATGTGGAACGCGGTGGCCGATCATGTGGCGGAAACGCTGACCACGGCCTGGGATGCGGCGCTGGCACAGGCCGACATTCCTGTTGAACGCGTCAAGGCGCTGATCAGGGCGCAGCTGGGCCAGATCGCGGCGACGCCCGCGATGCCCATGCTCCTCTTCTCGCGCGAACTGAATGTCGAGAATGCGGATCTCCGGGCGGCGTTCCGGGGGCGATTGGCTACCTTTCAGGCCCATTTGACACGCGAGGTGTCAGAAGGTCAGCAGACCCATGCCCTGCGCAGCGATGTGGCGGCAGCAGATGCGGCAATGCTGCTGGCCTCGCTGGTTCAGGGGGTAGCCATCAGATGGTCGCTCGGCGCGCGCGATTTTGCCCTGCACGCCGAAGGGTTGCGCCTGCTGGATGTCCAGTTGCGCCTCCTTGCGGCAAAAGGGGTCTGACTGATGCGCAAGATCTGGCTCTATGCAGTGGCGGCTGTCGTGGCGGCAGGTGCCGGAGCGGTATTCCTGACCGAGCGTCCGCTAACGGTGACGGTGGTTCCGACCGAAACCGACGTGGCCCTACGAATTTATGGTCTTGGCACGGTCGAGGCGCGTGTGCTGGCGCGCGTGGGGTTCGAGGTCGGCGGGGCGCTTCTGTCGCTGTCAGCCGATGCCGGAGACCGCGTGTCACAAGGCCAGGACCTGGCCGCATTGCATCAGGCCGAGCAAGAGGCCCGCCTGGCCAGAGCGAGCGCTGCCATTGAGGCCAATGCCGCCAATCAGGCCAAGGCCGAGGCGGCTGTCGTCCGCGCGCAGGCTATTTTGGCGCAGCGCGAAGCCGCCAATCGCCGTCAAGTCGAACTGACGCGGCAGGACAACGCGCCTGTCCAGCGGGCAGAGGAAGCACAGCGCGATGAAGATGTCGCCCGCGCCGAGGTGGCTGTTGCCGAGGCCGAACTGGCCGTCATCCGCGCGCAAGGGCAGGATGCTGCTGCTGCTCTGGCACTGGAACAGACGTTGCTTGATCACCACCGCCTGATCGCGCCCTTCGACGCGTTAGTCGTATCCCGCCTTGCCGAGGCCGGGGCCGTGGTCCGCGCTGGCGACCCGATTTTTACGCTGATCGATCCCGCTACGATCTGGATTCAGGCCTATATCGACGAAGAACGCGCGGGCCAGTTGGCGCTTGGCCAGCCCGGCATCATTCGCCTGCGGTCTCAGCCTGCCCGAGAATTCCACGGCACCATCGCCCGCATCGGCATTGAAAGCGACCGGGTGAACGAAGAGCGCCGCGTCTGGCTCACCTGCACGGATTGTCCGACCCAGATGTTCCTCGGCGAACAGGCCGAGGTGCGCATCCTGACCGGTATGCGCGACAGCGCTTTGATGGTGCCCGAGATCGCAATCTCCGGCTTCGACGGCCATCGCGGCACTGTTTGGATTGTGCAAAATGGACGGTTGGCACGAGCCGAACTGACCTTTGGTGCGCGGGATGATCGCGGTCGGGTCGAGGTGATGGGCGCAATGACAGACGGCGCGCAGATCGTCGCTGCTCCGCCACAGGGCGCGGACGAGGGGCGGTTGGCACGCATCGAGGCCGCGCCATGAACCTGGCCATCAAGGACATTCGCCACGGTCTTTTCCGGTTTGTGCTGACCTGTTTCGGGCTTGGCCTTCTGATGACCGTGGTGTTGGCGATGATCGGCATCTACAACGGCCTTGTCGCCGATGCTCTGGCCGTGGTGAAGGCCCCCGCCGCCGATATCTGGGTGGTAGAGGCAGGCACGCAGGGTCCCTTTGCCGAGGCGTCAAGCATCCCCGCCCATACCCGCGACGCCGTGGCGCGCATGCCCGGCGTAGCCGAGGCCGGTGCCATCACCTACCAGACGATCGAGGCCGCACATGCGGGCCAGACACTGCGCCTTTACGTTATCGGCTTTGAACCTGGCCGCCCCGGCGGCCCGCTACGCATCGCCGAGGGGCGTGGCTTGGGCACGAGCCATTTCGAACTGCTGGCCGATCGCAAGACCGGGCTCGTGCTGGGTGACACCATCCGTCTTGGCCGTGACCGATTCCGTGTGGTGGGGTTGGTCGAGGACGCGATGAATTCGGGCGGCGATCCGGCGGTTTATGTAACCTTGGCCGATGCTCTCACTCTGCAGACCGCGCTTGACCCCGCGGCCGCCCGCGTGCAGGCCGCTCGTGGCGACGGGGGCCTGCGCCCTGCGACTGTGGCCGCCGTGATTGCCCGGCTTGAACCGGGGGCGGACGTGGCGCTTCTCACGGCCACGGTGCGGCAATGGAAACACCTCGCCGCTCTCAGCCAGGCCGAACAGGAAGACCTCTTGCTCGCCTCGGTCGTAGATCGGGCGCGGCGGCAGATCGGTCTGTTCCTGGGCATCCTATTGTCGGTCAGTGCCGTGGTCATTGCGCTGATCATCTACACGATGACGATGGAGAAGCTGAAACAGATCGCCACGCTCAAACTGATCGGCGCGCCTGACCGCACCATCGTGGCGCTGATCGTGCAACAGGCGCTTATCCTTGGAGCCTCGGGCCTTGGGATCGGGCTGGCCCTGATTCTCTTGGTCAAAGACAACTTCCCCCGTCGCGTCGTGCTGGAGCCCTTC
>JAEULQ010000096.1 GCA_016792685.1 Tabrizicola sp.
AGGTCGCGTCGACACCGAGAACGATGTGATCGCTGCCAGCGTCATCATCTTCGTAGCCAGCCGACACGGTGAAGTTGCCAGCTGCGTACTTGGCACCGACCGCGAAGGTCTCAGCAGCGACTTCGCGCTGGCCAGCCGACAGGTAGCCGGTGAACGAGCCTGCCGAGTATTCGTACAGGATCGATTCCTTGGTGCCACCACCGATGTAGGTGATTTCGTTCAGATCGCTCAGGCCGGTGTAGCCGACGCCATCGACCTGGCCGACAGCAGCGGTAGCAGCGCCGTCAACGTCGCCCATCGACAGTTTGCCGAAAGCGCCCGAAACCCAGACCGAACCGGCGGTGCCGTCGTCGTTGGCTTCGTCGGCATTGTCAGCGCGGAACGAAGCGCCGAACGAGAAGCCGGTGTCCGACTCACCCGACATATCGAAGTTGACGCGCGCACGGCTGCTGAACACTGCGCCAACGGCGCCGAAGTCGTCCAGGATACCCATGCGGGCCGAGCCCGAAACGGTCACTTCAGCGGCAGCGGCGCCGGCAACCATAACCAGAGCGCTGGTCGCGAGAAGAATCTTCTTCATGTTTTTCCCTCTTTCTTCAAGGTAAGCCCGCCGCAGGGGAATCCGCAGGGGAATGCAGCGTATTTCACCCTTGCTGCCCCGGATTGCAACGCCTGCAGAGCGCCGGGAACAAATCCGACGAAAGCTGGTGCAGCAAAGCCACAGGTCGGGAATCCCGGCTTTGGCCCAAGCGCCCCGCTGCATGCCCATGCGCACAGGCGCGAAAGGCCTTGGCAGGCCCCGGACGCCGCGTTAGACAGCAGGCAAGGGTACTAAGGGTGGCCGGATGATCTTGCATCAACTCGCTAAGCTGACGCTGGCAACAGGTCTGGCCTTCTCGCTTGCCGCATGCGGCGGCGGTCTTGGCAGTGGTAATCTGTTCGGCAAGCGGACCTCGATTCCGACAGAAGAACAGATGACCCGCAAGGAAAAGGCCGACGAACAGCGCGCGGCGCTGGCCAAGGCACGTGGCGAGGACAAGCCGCGCTCCACGCTTTGGGACCTGTTCTCGAATTCGGACAACCCGAACACGACGGTCGAGGTCAACAAGTACATCTGGCAGGCCTCGCTTGAAGTGCTGAACTTCCTGCCCATCGAATCGGTGGACCCGTTCACAGGTGTCATCGTCACGGGCTATGGCCGCCCGCCGGGTGGTGGTCGCGCCTATCGCGCGACGATCTATGTGCAGGATCCGGCGCTGGACGCCCGCAGCCTGAAGGTTGCGTTGCAGGGGCAGGGCGGCGGTTCGGTCGCACCGGAAACCGTTCGGGCCATCGAGGACGCGATCCTGACCCGCGCCCGGCAACTGCGCGTGCGCGACAGCAAGCTTTAAGCCGCCCGAATCGCATCGGAATCGTGCCTTGTGGCCGGGAAGGGGTGGACCTTTCCCGGGCCGCATGTGTAATTCCGCGCGGAAATCCGCATGAGGCCCCTGATGTCGCGCTATGACCCTTCGGTGATCGAACCCAAATGGCAGAAAGCCTGGGATGAGGCAGGGGCCTTCACGGCGAAGCGCGACCCGTCGCGTCCGAAGTATTATGTGCTTGAGATGTTCCCGTACCCCTCGGGCCGCATCCACATGGGCCACGTCCGCAACTATACGATGGGCGACGTTGTGGCGCGGACCAAGGCGGCGCAGGGCTATTCGGTCCTGCATCCGATGGGCTGGGACGCGTTCGGCATGCCCGCCGAGAATGCCGCGATGGAACGGGGCGGCCATCCGAAGGACTGGACCTACGGCAACATCGCCGACATGAAGGCGCAGATGAAGCCTTTGGGGCTGTCCATCGACTGGTCGCGGGAACTGGCGACATGCGATCCCGAGTATTACGGCCAGCAGCAGTCCATGTTCATCGACATGATGGAAGCGGGCCTCGTCTACCGGAAAGCCGCCGTGGTGAACTGGGACCCGGTCGACATGACCGTGCTCGCCAATGAACAGGTCATTGACGGCAAGGGCTGGCGCTCTGGCGCCGCGGTCGAGCGGCGCGAACTGACGCAGTGGTTCTTCAAGATCTCCGACTACTCCGAGGAGCTGTTGAGCGCCCTGGACGGGCTGACCAACTGGCCGGAAAAGGTTCGGCTGATGCAGGCGAACTGGATCGGCAAGTCGCGCGGCATGCAGTTTGCCTTCGACACGGTCGGCGCCCCGCAAGGCTTTGACAAGCTTGAGGTCTACACCACCCGCCCCGACACGCTGATGGGCGCGTCCTTCGCCGCGATCTCGCCCGACCACCCGCTGGCCAAGGCGCTGGAGAAGGACCCGAAGGTCGCGG
Organism: Tabrizicola sp.; assembly: GCA_016792685.1. Classification (GTDB taxonomy): domain Bacteria; phylum Pseudomonadota; class Alphaproteobacteria; order Rhodobacterales; family Rhodobacteraceae; genus Tabrizicola. The sequence goes on from JAEULQ010000096.1 coordinate 2,335, forward strand.
AATTCGTGGCGCTCTGCCGCAAGGGCGGCACTTCGGCCGAGGAAATCGAGACCGCCGAGAAGATCGGCTTCGACACCGGCATCAAGGTGAAACACCCGCTCGACCCGGCTTGGGAGCTCCCGGTCTGGATCGCGAACTTCATCCTGATGGACTACGGCACCGGGGCGATCTTCGGCTGCCCGGCGCATGACCAGCGAGACCACGACTTTGCCTCGAAGTACCGGCTGCCGATCAAATATGTCTTCCTGGGCGAGGGCATGGCGGACGGAACGGTCGCCGAACCCTTCGTGCCGATGAAGTCCGAAAAGGTCGGCTATATCCGTGGCTTCGGCGCAGTGACCGGCCTTCTGACGGGTGACGAGGCCGTTGCCGCCGCCATCGCCGATGCCGAGGCCAACGGCTACGGCAAGGGTGTCACCAAATACCGCCTGCGCGACTGGGGGGTTTCCCGCCAGCGCTATTGGGGTTGTCCGATCCCGGTGATCCATTGCGCGGCTTGCGGGGTGGTGGCCGAGAAGAAGGAAAACCTGCCCATCGAGCTGCCCTATGACGTCAGCTTCGACGTTCCGGGCAACCCGCTCGACCGTCACCCGACCTGGCGCGACTGCACTTGCCCGAAATGCGGCGCCAAGGCCCGGCGCGAGACGGACACGATGGACACGTTCGTCGATTCGTCCTGGTATTTCGCCCGCTTCACCGCGCCCCGCGCCACCACCCCGACCGACGTGGCCGAGGCCGAGTACTGGATGAATGTCGACCAGTATATCGGCGGCATCGAGCACGCGATCCTGCACCTGCTCTACAGCCGCTTCTTCGCCCGGGCGATGCAGAAGACCGGCCACCTGCCCGCGAAGGCCATCGAGCCGTTCAACGCGCTCTTCACGCAAGGAATGGTCACGCACGAGATCTACAAGACCACCGACGCCGCAGGCCGCCCGGTCTATCACCTGCCCGAAGACGTGATCCGCACAGAAGCCGGCGCGACGCTTAAGGACGGCACCAGGGTCGAGGTCATTCCTTCGGCCAAGATGTCGAAGTCGAAGAAGAACGTCGTCGACCCGATGAACATCATCTCCAGCTTTGGCGCCGATACCGCGCGTTGGTTCGTGATGTCGGACAGCCCGCCCGAGCGGGATGTGGAATGGACCTCAGCCGGGGCCGAGGCGGCGCACAAACATCTGGCGCGGGTCTGGGCCCTGTGCTCGCGGATCGGCGAGATGCCCGCCGACCACAGGGGCGAGGGCGACGAAGACCTGCGCCGCGCGACGGCCAAGGCCATCGACGAGGTGACCAAGGGCATCGAGGGTTTTGCCTTCAACAAGGCGATCGCAGCGCTTTACGGTTTCACCAACACGATCGCTAAGGCCAATGCCTCGACCCCGGTGATGAAGGAAGCGATCCGGACCCTGGCGAAGCTCATGTCGCCGATGACGCCCCATATCGCGGAATCGATCTGGACCTATCAGGGCGGTGCGGGCCTTTGCGCCACTGCCCCCTGGCCCAAGGCCGACCCGGCGCTGCTGGTCGACGACACCGTCATCCTGCCGATCCAGATCAACGGCAAGCGGCGGGCGGAAATCAGCGTGCCGAAGGATATGCCCGGGCCAGAGGTTGAAAAGATCGCGCTGGCGGATGAAGCTGTGATCAAGTTCCTGGCCGGGCAGCCGGTCAAGAAGATCATCGTCGTCCCGGGGCGCATCATCAATGTCGTCGTATAACCGCCGTACCGTCCTTCTGATGCCGCTTGCGCTTGCCGCATGTGGCTTCGCCCCGGCCTATGCGCCGGGGGGTGCGGCGACCGAGCTTCTTGGAACGGTCTGGGTGCAGGACCCGTCCGACAAGAACGGCTTCGACCTTGTGGAACGGCTGGAGGAGCGCCTCGGCCGGCCCGAAGCCATCCGCTATGACCTTGCCTACACGATCACGACCGAAGCTGTCGGCGTCGGCATCACCACAGACAACCAGATCACCCGCTTCAACCTTAAGGGCGTGGTCGACTATACGCTGACCGAACGTGCCACCGGTGCCCGCGTCACCGGCGGGCGGGTGCAAAGCTTTACCGCTTATTCGGCCACCGGCTCGACCGTAGCGGGCCTCGCGGCCGAAGAAGACGCGGCCTTCCGCCTGATGCGGATTCTGGCCGACCAGATCGTCGTCCGCCTGATCGCCGCTTCGGCCGGCCTGCCATGATTCTCAAGGGGGTCGAGGCCACCCGCTATTGCGCGAAGCCCGATCCTTCCCGCGCGGGCCTTCTGATCTTTGGCGCGGATCCGATGCGCGTGGCGCTCAAGCGGCAAGAGGCGATTGCTGCGCTGATCGGCCCGGAGGGTGAAGGCGAGATGCGCCTTACCAGGATGTCCGGTGGCGATTTGCGCAAGGATGCGAGCCTCCTTCTGGATGCGATCAAGGCTGTCGGTTTCTTCCCCGGCCCCCGCGTGGCCTTTGTCGAAGAGGCGACAGATGGTCTGGCCGATACCGTCGCCACCGCCCTGAAGGAATGGAAGCCGGGTGATGCGGCGATCGTCGTGACGGGCGGCAACCTCACTGGCAAGTCCGCGCTGAAGACCCTGTTCGAAAAGCACCCCTCGGCCATCTGCATCGGGCTTTACGACGACCCGCCCAGCCGCGAGGAAATCGAGGACGCACTGAAAAAGGCGGGCCTGACCAACATCGACCGCGAGGCGATGACCGATCTTACGACGCTTGCCCGGGCTCTGGACCCCGGCGATTTCCGCCAGACGCTGGAGAAGATCGCGCTCTACAAGTATCGCGATGAAAGCCCCCTGACCCCCGCCGATGTCGCCGCCATGGCCCCGGCCACGATCGAGGCCGAGGTCGACGACCTTATCGACGCCGTCGCCGAAGCCCGCGCCAACGCAATCGGGCCCCTGTTCCGTCGTCTGGAAGGCCAGGGCGTCCTGCCGGTCACGATCTGCATTGGTGCCCTCCGCCATTTCCGCATCCTGCATGCCGCGGCGACGGACCCGCAGGGGCCTGGGGTCGGCATCCAGAAGGCGCGGGTGAACTTCAAGCAGAAGGACGCGATGGGCCGTCAGGCCGGCCATTGGGGCACCCGGACGCTGGAACAGGCACTTGCGATCCTGCTGGAGACCGACCTTACCCTGCGCTCCGCCAGCCGCGCGCCCGGCATGGCCCTGATGGAACGTGCGCTGATCCGGATCGCGATGTCCCGACGCTAAAGCCAGGCCGACGCCGATTGAATCGTCAGTCGTCCTCGGGCTCATCTTCGCCCGGAACAAATTCCAGCAGATCTCCCGGCTGGCAGTCCAGAACACGGCAAATGGCGGAAAGCGTATTGAAACGGATGCCGCGCACCTTGCCCGACTTCAAGAGCGAGAGGTTCGACTCGGTGATCCCGACACGGGCCGCAAGCTCTCGCGAGGACATCTTGCGGCGGACGAGCATCATGTCGAGTGTGACGGCAATGGGCATGTAACCTACACGAACGAACGGTTTATGGCGTGAATCCGGGCAGCCTTCTGCATCGCTCTTGCCAGGGGCCGGAAGGCCAGTCCTAGCACAAGAAAGACCGAGTTGATCCCGAAGGGGTTCCAGTTGCCGACCATCAACGGCGTGTCAAGCCCGACAACCGACGCGGCAGCCAGGCCGGGCATCAGACCCGCGGCAAGGCCATAGCTGATCCAGAAGTAGATCAACCCGTTCGAGAGCCGTCGCAGGGCAAGCCCCATGGCCGGGAACAATGCATCGCCGTCGGCGGACAGCACCTGTGAGACCGCCCAGTAGCAATAGCCCAGCGCCGAAACAACGTTCAGGCCAAGGAGAGGTCCGGCGAACTTGACCCAGGTCGGCACCGGCCAGGTCCCATGTTCGATGCCAAGCGTCTGCCAGAACTCGGCAGTGTCCGGCTGGAAAGCCAGGGTCCAGAGAAAGACCAGCACGCCTGCCAGCATCATCAGGCTGATCACCATCGCAATCCGCGCAAAGATCTTCATTCGGCAACTCCGGTTTTCCATACCGTGAAATGAAATAAGCTTTCCGTAAAACAGAAAACATTCGTTGACAAACAGCATATGTCTTGCGAAGCCGTTGCATGTTGAGGCAACAACGGGAAAGACAAGATGAGAGTGGTTCTGTGCTGCATGGCCGGACTGTTCCTGGCAGGTTGTGGTGACACGATAGACTCGTTCGAACCGGTGGTCGACGGCTACAAGTCGCCAGCCTACAACCAGGATCTCGCTCAATGCCGCGAGCTGTCCAAACAGGCGAACTCCGTCGTGGACGAACAAGCAAAAGCTGGCGCCATCGTCGGCGCGATCTTCGGTGCGGCCATTGCCAAGGACGGCGAACGCGCGGAAGGCGCGGCGGCCGGGGCAGCAGTGGGTGCACTTGAGGGCGGGGCCAGCGCTGCCGAAGACGCAAACGCCCGGAAAGAGCGGATTCTGGTGAGCTGCATGCAGCGTCGCGGCCACAATGTCTTGGGGTAGGGAAGATCCATGTCCACAGCTTCGTCCGTGACACAGGATCTTGGGGCGGCACTGTCGCGCCCCGGCTCGATCCGTCATCGCTGGGAGATGCCGCTTGTCTGGCTGTCGGCAATCCTCACCTTCCTGATTCTTGCCTTCGTCGTTCTGGCGTTGGCCGGTGTCATTCCCGAAGAAGTGCGCGAAGCGCTTGAAAGCGAGGAGGGGGGTGACCTTAAGGCCATCGCGGTCCTGGCGATCGGACTTCCCGCTTTCTTCTATGTCGGGCGGTTCTTCATGGCTGCAGGCGTCCGCGCCAACTCGGTAAAGGTGGGACCGACCCAGTTCCCGGAGCTTCACGCCCGCTATCTGGCCGTCGCCGACCGGATCGGCATGACACATTTGCCAGCGCTTTATGTCGTCAACGGCAACGGCGTGGTGAATGCCTATGCCTTCTCGTGCAACCGCAGATACGGCTACATCGTGCTGCATGCCGAGATCGCGCATCTGATAGATAGCGCGCCGGAGATGGTGGATTTCGTGATGGCGCATGAACTTGGCCATCACAAGTTGAACCATGTCTCGCTGTGGCGTCTCCTGATCAACGTCGTCCCAAGCGTGATGTTTCTTCCCGGCAAGGCAGCAATACGCGCCCAGGAATATTCGGCCGACCGCCTGGCCCTTTGTGCCTGCCCGCTCTCAGTCAACAGCACCAGCTTGCTGGCCGTCGGGCCCACCATGGCCAAGGATGTGAATCCTGAGGCCTGGCTGCAGCAGTGTCATGCGGATGACCGCTCCTGGCTGATCCGCCTGCATAACATTCTGGCGGACCACGCCGTGCTGACCAAGCGCTACAAGGCTCTGAAAGATATCGAAGAGCACGGCCTGTCGCGTCACGGGCAGATGTTCTGAGGTGCGGGCAATGTGGAAACTCACAGGTCTTCTCGCCCTTCAGACCCTGATGATCGCGGCCTGTAGCGAGTCATCCGTGGCCGATCCGGCGCTGACCTTTCCCGAGAAGGGTGTCGTCTGTGATCCGGCGGCCGGATTCTGCTCGGACAAGGAAGGCATCTCGCTGGGCTTCAGCGAAATCCACCTGGGCAAGACAGCGGCCTATCGGGCCTTCGTCGCTCGGTATTCGAAGGACGACTACGCAAGCATGGAAGCCCAGAGCTATAAGTTCTCGGACGGAACCTATTGCGATCATGTCGAGATGTGGTGCGGCAATCCCGCCACGGGAGAGCCGAACACCCTGGTTGCAGAGGCCCTTTTCGCACACTGACCCCCGTGCGTCCCGGGCAATGCAACCCGGAAGGGGGCGGTAAAGGTTCCCGCCCCCTTCTGTCATGTCCGGTGGATGGACAGTTTTGGTCCGGTTCACGCGCGCGACAGGATCAGGGCCGCCATGACCAGCCCCGCAGTTGCAACGCGTTCCGGCGTGACTTCGCGCACTTCGACGCCCAGCGCTCCGGTTGCGTCGATCAGCAGGGCGGCAGTCATCTGGCCAAGGATCAGGGCGCTCAGCAGCGTCAGGATTCCCATCGTCGTAACCCCCCAGATCGCGCCAAGCACATACCAGGCCCCAAGACAGGCCGTCACCAGAACCCAGCCGGGCACCGGAGGCAGGTCAAGCACGCTGCTGTTTGCTCCCTGAAGCCCGGCAACGCCGGTCAAGACCAGGAACCCCACAAGGAATGAAATGGCGACTGCCGGCACCGGGCCGCCAAGCTCTCGACTGATTGCTGCATTGACGGGAGACTGCATCGTCATCGCCGTGCCGACCAGCACGAAGGCCGCCATGGCCAACCACATTCCCGACAGCCCCCCGTGACCCCGCCCCTGGCCGATGCGCAGTTGTTTCGCATCCTCGGCCCTTCCATACTGGCCCAAGTATTCCACAGCGGCCGGGCAGTGTGAATCCCCCATGGCCGTCCCGTCAGGAGCCGCAATGGCCTTTACCTTTCGCCAGCTTCAGTTCTTCGTGGCAGCCGCCGAGGCCGGATCGGTTTCGGGTGCGGCACGGGCACTGTCGATCAGCCAGTCCTCGGTGACCGAGGCGATCCGCGGGCTGGAGGAAGACCTGGGCGTCATCCTTTTCGACCGGCAGGCGCGCGGCATTCTTCTGACCCACAAGGGCTCTGCCTTCCTGCGCCATGCCCGCCAGATCCTTGCCGACGTGGCCACGGCAAGGTCCGCTTTCCAGGCCGAGTCAGAGGCCGCCACCGGCCGCCTGTCGCTGGGTGTCACCAGCCTTGTCGCAGGCTATGTGCTGTCCGACATCCTCGCCCGCTACCGCCGCGCTTTTCCTCAGGTCGAGCTGAACGTGATCGAGGACAACGGCGACTATCTGCAACACTTGCTGATCGGCGGAGAGCTGGATGTTGCTGTCCTTCTCATGTCTTCGATCAAGGACAGGCTGGCGCTGAATGTCGAAACGCTCTTGGTTTCCCCCTATCGCCTGTGGATGCCTCTGGGGCATCCGCTTGCCCAACAGGAAACGATCACGCTGGAAGAACTTGCCGGGCAACCGCTGATCCAACTCATGGTCGACGAAATCGAAGAGTCGACCCGTAGCCTGACCGCTGCCCTGCCGGTGAAACCCCAGATCACCTTCCGGACGCGAAGCGTGGAGGCCGTGCGGTCCCTTGTCGCCACCGGGGCCGGACTGGCGATCCTGCCAAGCCTTGTCTATCGGCCCTGGTCACTGGAAGGCGACCGGATCGAGACCCGTGACGTCTCGGGCGACTTGCCGACCGTCCAGGTTGGACTTGCCTGGCGCAAGGGCGCACCGCTGGCCGCCCCGGCACATAACTTTGTGCGCTCGGCCCAGATTGACCGGACCGGAGGCGCGCCGTGAAGATCATTCTCCACATGGGGCAAAGCAAGACCGGCACATCGTCGCTTCAGGAATCCCTCCACGCCGCAGCCGATAGCCTTCGCCGATGCGGCGTCCTGTATCCTTCGATGGGTCGGAAGTATGTTAGGCACCTACTGCTCATGCCACTTTGTGGCGCCGCGGACCGCTTGCCGCCCTGGCAGCTGGAAAGCCTTGGCGGAGCTGAGGGCGCCGTAGTTGCCGCCCGCCGGGCCTGGGCCGCGACCTGTGAGGATATCCGGCGCAACCGACCAGAGCTTCTGGTCCTGTCCTGCGAGCACATTGTCCTCCAGACCAACGGAATTCAGAAGGCCCGCCTCGCCGAACTCTTGTCGCCACTGTCCAGCGATGTCACCCCGGTCATCTATGTCCGGCATCCGGTCGACCATTACCGGTCGCGCCTGCAGCAAAGCATCAAGCACCGGGATCGCCACTTTCCGCCTGTCGGCCTGAAGCTGCCTGAGGCGATCCACGACAGCGAAGCCGCATTCGGTCGTAGTCCCGAGCTTGTCGCCTTTGACCGAAAGGTCATGTACGGCGGAGATGTCGTCTATGACTTTGCAACGCGCTTTCTTGCGCCTTGGGTCAATCCCGCTGACCTCCCTAGTCTGAATTCCAATGTCGGACTGTCAGCCGAAGCTCTGGTGCTGCTGATCCGGCTGCGTGCCGAAGCCGGGGGAACCTACGAAGCGTCACGTCGCGTCGCACGCCTGATTCCGGTCCTAGAGCGCCTGGACATGAGTGATCCGCCCTCGCAGCCCTTGACTCTTCTGCCCGAGGTAGCCGAGGCGGCACTGCGCTGTTCCGTTGGCTATCGCTGGCTGGCTGAAACCGGGCGGCTGCGAATTCCCGGTCTCGACCTTGACAAGATCGATGGCGCGCCGGTTCCGGACTGGATGAAGGCAGCGCCACCTGAGTCCTTGTTCTTCCATGACCCGCAACGCCTGGACCGTCTGCGCAGCGCTCTGGAGAAGCGACAGTCGGATTCTGGTTCCGGCACGCCGTTGAGAAATTCATCGGTCGTGCCGATGCCAAGCCCTGTAAATCGACTATCGCGATATATCTTGCGGAAACTCATGCCAATCGTAAACCGGAAGAACGGCTAACGTGCTGCGCCTCAGGCGGTTCTGGGCTTCTTTGATGCCGCTCTGACCGCAGTTGAAGCTATAGTGCTCACTGAAGCGGCGAGCCCTGCACGCGCCGGACGTGCGACCGTCGTGTGCTTCTTGCGGCCAGGACTTGCCTGTTACCTTCAGTGGCACCCGTCTTACTATCGGTTTTCCCGATATCATACATTCGCGTTTTGCATTTGCGATTCCTGATGATCGCTTTAGCCTATGACGCATGACCGGAACACCGGCACGCCGCGCGTGGCGTTCATGCGCGGCCCAATCACAGGGAGCTTTTCGATGAAGACCATGAAACTGATGGCCAGTACCGCGCTATCCGCGCTTATCGGCGCCGCCCCCCTCATGGCCCAGGTCACCGAGATCGGTGCGCCGGAAGGCCAAGTGAACATCGTCGCGTGGCCCGGCTATATCGAGCGCGGCGAGACGATGAAGGAGTTCGACTGGGTCACCAAGTTCGAGGCCGCCTCGGGCTGCAAGGTCAATGTCAAGACGGCCAACACCTCGGACGAGATGGTCGCCCTGATGAATGAGGGCGGCTTTGACCTGGTCACGGCCAGCGGCGACGCCAGCCTCCGCCTCGTGGCCGGCGATCGCGTCCAGCCGATCAACATCGACCTGATCCCCTCGTGGTCCACGGTCGATGACCGGCTGAAGGATGCCCCCTGGCACACGGTTGATGGCGTTCATTACGGCGTGCCCTACATGTGGGGGCCGAACGTGCTGATGTACAACACCGAGGTCTTCAAGGAACCGCCGACCTCGTGGAACGTGGTGTTCGAAGAGCAGACCCTGCCCGACGGCAAGTCGAACAAGGGCCGGGTACAGGCCTATGACGGCCCGATCCATGTCGCCGATGCCGCGCAGTACCTGATGTTCCACAAGCCCGAGCTTGGCATCAAGTCACCCTACGAACTGAACGAAGACCAGTACAAGGCCGCACTGGATCTGCTTCGCCAGCAGCGCGAGCTGACCAGCCGCTACTGGCATGATGCCTTCATCCAGATGGACGACTTCAAGAACGAAGGCGTTGTTGCCTCTGGCTCGTGGCCGTTCCAGGTGAACCTGCTCAAGTCCGAAGGGCTGCCGATCGCCTCGGTGATCCCGCAGGAAGGGGCAACGGGCTGGGCTGACACGACCATGATGCATGTCGACGCAGCGAACCCGAACTGCGCCTATCTCTGGATGGAGCATACGCTGAGCTCGAACCTGCAGTCGGACCTTGCGGTCTGGTTCGGCGCGAACCCGTCGGTTCCGGCGGCCTGCACCGATGGTCGTGGCATGGCCACGGCCGAGACCTGCACCGCGAACGGGCTTGATGACTTCGACAAGATCCGGTTCTGGACCACGCCGGTCTCGAACTGCTCTCAGGGCGAAGGTGCCTGCGTGCCCTACTATCGCTGGGTCTCCGACTATATCGGCGTGATCGGCGGCCGCTGATCCGACGATCCCGGGGTGGGCGGATCGCCCACCCTATTCCATCGCTTCTCCTGACCAGTGGTGCGCTTTTGCGCACCCTACGGATGTTTCATGACCGCAGCTGTCGAATTCCATGCCGTCTCCCGCCATTTCGGCACCGTCAAGGCCGTCGATGGCGTTGACCTGACCATCGCCGAGGGCAGCTTCTTCGCCATGCTCGGGCCCTCCGGTTCGGGCAAGACCACTTGCCTGCGGCTGATTTCGGGATTCGAGAAGCCGACTGGCGGTCAGATCCGCATCTTCGGCGAGGACGTCTCGAACACGCCGCCGCATCTGCGCAACGTCAACACCGTCTTCCAGGATTACGCCCTCTTCCCCCACATGAACGTGCGCGACAACGTGGCCTATGGGCTGATGGTCAAGGGCATGGGCCGGGCCGAACGCTACCGCAAGGCCGAAGAAATGCTCGCGCTGGTCAAGCTTGACAGCTACGGCGACCGCAAGCCCGCCCAGCTTTCCGGCGGCCAGCGGCAGCGCGTGGCGCTGGCCCGTGCGCTGGTCAACGAGCCCAGGGTCCTGCTTCTGGACGAACCTCTCGGCGCGCTGGACCTGAAACTGCGCGAGGCGATGCAGGACGAGCTCAAGGCCCTGCAGAAGCGCCTTGGCCTGACCTTCGTGTTCGTCACCCATGACCAGCACGAGGCCCTCTCGATGGCCGACAGCCTTGCCGTCTTCAACGAGGGCCGCATCGCCCAGATCGGCACCCCGCAGGACATCTACGACCGCCCGGCCACGCGGTTTGTGGCGGATTTCGTCGGCTCGTCGAACGTACTGCCGCCCGAAATGACCCGCGCTCTGGGCGGCCCCGCGGAATGGGCGAGCCTTCGCCCGGAAGCCACACGCCTTGCCGCCTCGGGTCCCATCAGCGGCCAGGTGACTGCTCTGCGCTACCTTGGTTCCGGAACGCGCGTGGTTCTGGACGCAAATGGTACGGAAATCGCCGCTCTGGTCCCCGCCGGTCAAACCGTCCCGGCCGAAGGCGATATGACCGCGATCGCCTTTGAACCAGGCGCGCTGCACCTGATGAAAGGCGCATGATGACCAGCCGCGCCACCCTTCCCTCGCGGGGCCTGGCCGACCAACTGACCGGCCTTTTCTGGAGACGGCCGGGGCTTTTGCTTCTGCTGCTGATCACGCCGCCCCTTCTCTGGCTGGGTGTGGTCTACCTCGGCTCGCTTGCGGCCCTTCTGCTGCAGTCCTTCTATTCCATCGACGAATTCTCTGGTGTGGTGAAGGAAGAGTTCACGCTGAAGACCTATGGCGAGCTCTTCCGCGCCCAGAACCTGGACATCATCCTGCGCACGGTGCTGATGGCTGCGACCGTCACGCTTGCTTGCGCCGTGCTTGCCTTCCCGATCGCCTATTTCGCCGCCCGCTACGCCCGGGGCCCCTGGAAGGCCGCGTTCTACCTGGGCGTCATGCTGCCCTTGTGGTCAAGCTATCTGGTCAAGGTCTATGCATGGAAACTGATCCTTGCCAAGGAAGGCATCGTCACCTGGGCCGCCGAAGGCACCGGGACCGGGTTCCTGATCGACGGCCTCCTGTCGATACCCGGGCTTGAGGGCGCCTCGCTGTCGACCTCTCCCTTCGGCACCTTTCTGGTCTTCGTCTATATCTGGCTGCCCTACATGATCCTGCCGATGCAGGCCGCGCTGGAGCGGGTGCCGAATTCGATGCTGGAGGCCTCGGCCGACCTTGGCGCAACACAATCGCAGACCTTCTGGACGGTGATCCTGCCCTTGGCCCTGCCAGGGGTCATCGCCGGATCGATCTTCACCTTCTCGCTGACACTCGGGGATTACATCATTCCCCAGATCGTCGGCGATTCCGCGCGCTTCATCGGGCTGGCCGTCTATCAGCTCCAAGGCACGGCCGGAAACACACCCCTTGCCGCCGCCTTCGCGGTGGTCCCGATCCTGATCATGCTGGTCTACCTGACACTCGCCAAACGCGCGGGGGCTTTCGATGCGCTCTGAGGCCTCACTCGGATTGAAGATCGCGGCGGTCGGCGGGCTTTTGTTCCTGCATCTGCCGATCCTCCTCATCTTCCTTTATGCCTTCACCA
>JAEULQ010000028.1 GCA_016792685.1 Tabrizicola sp.
GACCAGGATCAGCGACAGGCCGGCATAGGTCGGCCGGAACCCCGCATGTTCGGCCAGGAAGCCGATGGTCGAAGGGGCGACCAGGATGCCGCAATACCCCACCATCGTCACGATCGAGATCGCGGCGGACGAAGGCAGGCGCGGGTGGTTTCCGGCGGCCGAAAACAGGATCGGCACCATGTTCGCAATCCCCAGACCCGCGATGAAGAAGCTGACGATCACCATCCAGTCCTCTGTCGCCACGGCGCCACCCATCATTCCCGCGGCCCCAAGCCAGCCCGAGATCCGCAGCGTGAGGACCGCGCCGAGCCGGTTGCGGACCGTATCCCCCAGGAAGCGCATCAGCGCCATGGCACCCGCGAAGAAGGCAAAGCCCAGGCCCGAGACAAAGACATCTGACCCCAGCTCCTTCTGCATGTAGATCGCCGCCCAATCCAAGACCGCACCCTCGGGCACCATCGAGGCCAGCGCCAGGAACCCCAGCAGCCAGACGTGGAAATCCTTCGGGAAAAGCCTTGTCTTCGCTGCGGGAACGGCATCGACCACCACGGGCTTCGGCTCTTCCGGCAACAGGAAGGGCATCGCCAGCACGACAATCGCCGCCACTACCCCCGCGGTCAGCAGCGACTGCACCTCCGAGCCCCAATGCGCGATGACCCAGGCCCCGGCCGACCCGCCGATGAAACCGCCCAGGCTCCAGAACCCGTGGCTTGAGGACATGATCGCCTTGCCAAGCCGCCGCTCGATCTCGACGGCCTGAGCGTTCATGGCCACATCCATGCAACCCGCCATCGCGCCGAAAATGGCCATGAACAGCGCCAGAAGCCAGAGGTTCGGCGAGAAGACGACCATCGGCAGGACCGGGATCAGGAACAGCGAAAAGGCCGACAAGACCCGCCGCCCGCCGTAAAGGCTGATCAGCCGCCCGGCAAACAGCATCGCCGATACCGCCCCCAGACCCAGGACCAGGATCAGCAGGCCCAGGACGGATTCCGTGACATCGTGTCTTGGCATGAGCAGCGGAATCTGCGGGGCCCAGGCCCCCATGACGAAACCGTTCGCCAGAAACATCGCCGCCACTGCCCACCGAGCCCGCCGCGCCTGCGACAAAGCCGTTCCGTCGTCCCGCATGATCCACCCTCAATTGTTAGCGCCTGTCATAGGGGCAGGCAGCGGCGGGGGAAAGGCCCGACCGATCACCTGGTGTTGCAGGGCTGAAAGGTGGCCTAGCGGTATCGCCGCGACACAGTCTTCGCGATGTTCGACGCGATGTTCGCCGCACTCCACCCGGTCAGCTTGCGCAGTAGCGCTGCCTCCTCCTTGATCCGGGCGCGCGTGGCCGCGACATAGTCCTTGCCCTCGGGGCAGGTGATCTCGCCGTCAAAGGGATGGTTCAGGATATAGCGGCCCTGGAAATTCTCGCGCTCGTCCGTCACGGCGAATTTCAGATCCTCGAAGAAGCTGTCCTGCGAATAGCGGATATGAAGCCGGGTGACATAGACATCGGGCACCTCGGCATCGGCCTTGCGCACCCAGTCGACCCCGAGCGCCTTGAACTCTCCGTGCGACAGGGGATCATCGGCGCAAGGGTCGCACCAGGACATGTCCCAGGCATATTCGAGAAACGCCCCATTGCTGCCTGCAGCGGTCTTGAACATCGCCCGGTAGAACTGCGGAAAGACCTGAGCCACGAAGACCGGCACGTTCACGTCCGACGGGATCTCCTTCGTCATGTAGTTGGTCAGCCGAACCCGGCCCTCCCGGGTCAGGGCCATCACGATCAGATCCTGCGGCCCGTCGCCGTTCAGCTTGCCGAGCTGAATCGGCAGCATGAAGTCCTTCGAGCGGAAGCGGATCTGCAAGGGCTCCAGCTCCTGACTGGCCTCCGCCGAATGCCGCGCGAGGTTCACTTTCGCCACGAAGAATTTCATCCCGCCATTGATGTAGCCCGCCAGAGCCCCCTCGGCCCCCTCGGGAAGCTTGTAACCCTCGCCCCGCAGGAATTCGGCCAGCCCGTCGGATTGCCGCGCCGAGAGCATCTGGATGTCATAGGAACCCACCGCGAATTCACGTTCGATCGTGACCCCCAGCGCCTTGGCCCCGTCCCGGCGTTCCTTGCGGGTGGGGCCGCTGCCCTCTTCAACGACTTCCGGGGACATCTCGTAGACAACCTGCGGCGCGCAGGGGTCTTCGTCGAAGTATTCCACCAACCGCGGCGCAGTGTAGCGGTCCAGATGCGCGACAGTCTCTGACGGAACGGTCGTCACCTGGTTCCGGTTCAGCACTTTCGGCGTCGGGATGATCATCGCGAAATCCGCGGGCTCGCCCTGATAATCCGAAGACATGGTGATGACCGATGTGTCCTTGACCCTGGTGTAGACCACTGTCGAGGCGCGGTTGAACAGCTCGCCATCGGCGCGGGCGACGTAGAAGCCGCAGAAGGCCTGGGCGGCTGGGGCTGCAAGGGCAAGCGCGGCGGCAAGGAAAATTCTTGAAAGACCAGGGTGCATCAATACCTCCATCGGGCGAATGACGTCAGGCTGCCCGAGGTGCCTTGTGCTAGGCAATAGCAATCCTTGTGCCGCCACCTTGTCCCGGAAATTCCGCAGAAGATTCATGCCCTCCAGCGCCGCGCCCCGTTGCAAGGCGCTGCCGCTCAGGTCCCCCGGGGTTTCGCCCGCAGCGTCGGTTCGGCCTGGGTCGGATCCTCGGGCCAGGGGTGGCGGGGATAGGCCCCGCGCATGTCCTTGCGCACGTCCGCGTAGGAGGTGGCCCAGAACCGGGGCAGGTCGGTCGTCACCTGCACCGGGCGCTGGGCGGGCGACAGAAGCGTGATGCGCACCGGCATCCGCGCCTGGCCGACCACGGGATGCTGCGTCACCCCGAACATCTCCTGCAGCCGTACTTCGATGGCCGGCACTTCGCCCTCATAGTCGATCGGGATCTTGCGGCCCAAGGGTGTCTCGAAACTCCCCGGCACCAGCCGGTCCATCTCGGCCAGCCGGTCCCAACCGATCAGCCCCTGCAGCGCCGGTACCAGGTCCAGCGCCCGGATATCCGCTTCGGTCCTTACCCCCGCCAGATGCGGCAAGAGCCAGTCTTCGGCCGAGGCCAGCAACTCGGCATCCTCCACTCCCGGCCAGCCTTCGCCCCGCGCCAGCCGCGCCCGGGCGCGCAGCCGCCGCGCTGCCGCCGACCAGGGAAGGCCCAGGGTCCGAACACCGTCCAGCGCCGCCCGCGCCACGGCTTCCGTCGGGGCCTCCCAGGCCCGGTCGTCCAGGACCAGCGCCCCCAGCCGCTCCTGCCGCCGCGCCAGCACCTTGCCGTCCCGCTTCGACCATTCGCAAAGCTCGACCCAGACAATGCGGTCGGCGTAAAGCCCCCGCACCTCGGCCTCCGAGATCGCCACCGCCTGCCGCACGACCGCCTCGCGCGCGTCGCCGTCCAGGTCCGTCGCCACGATCAGCCGCGCGCCCGACAGGGGCAAGCCCGCCGCCATCGCCGCCCCCTTTCCCCCCGACAGCACCCAGCGCGGCGCCTCCCCCTTGCGGCGCAGCCCGATGCGGTCCGGATAGGCCAGCGCCGCCATCTCGGCCAGGCTGTAGCCCCCGGAAGCCCTCCCTCTCCCCCGCCCTCCGACCTGAATGGGGACAGAGCCGCCAGACCCCGCCGACCCGCCCTCGCGGGAAGGTGAGGGGGGTGGGGGGGCGTCGGCCATGCCCATGGCTGCCGCCGCCAGCCGTTTTGCCTCAACCCGGATGCGCTCGATCACCCCCCGGTCGGCCTCTGGCCCCGGTCGGCTCACCGCCTGCATCCGCAGGGCCAGATCCGGCCCAGCCCCGCGCAGCGGGTCACGCTCGGCCATCAGCGCGGCAAGACTTGCCGCCTCCGGCCCTGCCACGGCCAGCATGTGACCAAGCCGGGGATGCAGGGGCAAGGCCGCCAGAACCCGGCCATGCGGCGTGATGTGCCCTTTCTCATCCAGCGCCCCGAGCCCCTGCAAAAGGCTGCGCGCCTCGGCCAGGGGTCCGGGAGGGGGCGGCGTCAGGAACGGCAGCTCCGCACCACCCCAAAGCGCCAGTTCCAGCGCCAGACCCGCCAGATCGGCCACCTCGATCTCGGCAGGAGGGTAGGGGGCCAATCCGCCCTCCTCCCCCTTCGTCCAAAGCCGGTAGCACACTCCGGCAGCCACCCGCCCGGCCCGGCCCCTGCGCTGGTCCGCCTCGGCACGTGTCACCCGTTCCGTCACCAGCCGCGACATGCCCGAGTTCGGGTCGAACCGCGCGCGCCGCGCCCGGCCCGCATCCACCACGACCCGGATATCCGGCAAGGTCAGCGAGGTCTCGGCAATCGAGGTCGCCAGCACCACCTTCCGCTCCTGGGCGGGCGCCAGAGCCGCCCGCTGCGCCGCAAAATCCATTGCCCCGTAAAGCGGCCGCACCGCCACGCCATCCAGGCCCGACAGCATCCCCTCCACCCGGCGGATTTCCCCTTCGCCGGGCAGGAAGACGAGGATACCCCCCTCCGTCTCTTCCAGCGCCTGCCGCACCGCCCCTGCGACAAGCGCCTCCAGCCGCAGCGAGGCATCGGGGGGGCGTGGCAACCACCGGGTCTCCACCGGATAGGCCTGCCCCGCCGAAGTCACCACCGGCGCATCCCCCATCAGCGCGGCCACCGGCCCCGCATCCAAAGTCGCCGACATGACCAGAAGCTTCAGGTCCTCGCGCAGCGCCCCCCGCACTTCCAGACACAGGGCCAGCCCCAGATCGGCATTCAGCGACCGCTCATGGAATTCGTCGAAGATCACCAGCCCGACGCCCGCAAGCTCCGGGTCCGACTGGATCATCCGGGTTAGGATCCCTTCCGTCACCACCTCGATCCGCGTCGCCTCCGACACTTTCGCCTCGCCCCGGATGCGATAGCCGACCGTCTGGCCCACCCGCTCGCCCAGGGTCTCGGCCATCCGCTCGGCCGAGGACCGAGCCGCCAGCCGCCTCGGCTCCAGCATCAGGATGCGCCCAGTGACCACGCCCCGCGCCAGCAGGTCCAAGGGCACCAGCGTCGTCTTCCCGGCCCCCGGCGGCGCCTGCAGCACAGCCATGCCCCGCGATGCCAGCGCATCGGCAAGCTCAGGCAGGACAGCGGTTACCGGCAAGACGATCATGCCCC
Source organism: Tabrizicola sp. (assembly GCA_016792685.1). Classification (GTDB taxonomy): domain Bacteria; phylum Pseudomonadota; class Alphaproteobacteria; order Rhodobacterales; family Rhodobacteraceae; genus Tabrizicola. The sequence continues at coordinate 5,170 of JAEULQ010000028.1, forward strand.
GCTTATGGCCCGCGCCCCACGCCCTGACCAGACCCATGCATCCCGAAACCGCCTTTCCCCCCTGTCAACACATCCGCAATCCGGGTTAGACCCGAGCCGATCTGCGCGTCCTTCACGCGCAGATCGGCGAGACAAAGGGACTTCGCGCGGCACGCGCTCCTTTTGATAACCGCCCCAACCCGCAGGCGGCGTCCCGAATGCTCCGCTTTGCCCTCTCGCCAAGCCTGCGCCGATCCGGCAGAAAGGTCGGGAACGGAGGCATGATGGACACCGAAGACCGCGCCCGACTGATCCGCGCCGGCGACCGCCGGACACTGGCCCGTGCGATCACGCTCGTGGAAAGCGCCCGGTCCGACCACCGGGCCGAGGCACTGGCGCTCCTCGACGCGCTGCGGGATCCCGACCGGCAGGCCCTGCGGATCGGCCTTTCGGGCACGCCCGGCGTGGGCAAGTCGACCTTCATCGAAGCCTTCGGACTGATGCTGACCGCGCAAGGCCTGAAGGTCGCCGTCCTCGCCGTCGACCCGTCCTCGGCCCGCTCCGGCGGCTCGATCCTCGGCGACAAGACCCGGATGGAGCGCCTCTCCCGCGAGCCCCTCGCCTTCATCCGCCCCTCGCCCAGCCAGACCCAGCTCGGCGGCGTCGCCCGCCGCACCCGCGAGGCCGTGGCCCTTTGCGAGGCCGCCGGCTTCGACGTCGTCCTGATCGAGACTGTCGGCGTCGGCCAGTCCGAAACTGTTGTCGCGGAACTCAGCGACCTTTTCCTGCTCCTCCTTGCTCCGGCAGGGGGGGACGAGCTGCAAGGCGTCAAGCGCGGCATCATGGAAATGGCCGACCTCATCTTGGTCAACAAGGCCGATGGCGACTTGAAACCGGCAGCACTCCGCACCGTCGCCGATTATGCGGGCGCCCTCCAGCTTCTCCGCCGCCGCCCGCAAGACCCGCCCGGCTTCCCCAAGGCCCTTCCAGTCTCGGCACTGGCGCAGGACGGGCTTGCCCGGGCGTGGGAAGAGATGCAGCTGCTGGTCAACTGGCGAAAGGCGAACGGCCACTGGGCCCGCACCCGGGCCACCCAGGCGAAACACTGGTTCGAGGAAGAACTCCGCCAGGGTCTTCTGGCCGCCCTCGCAAAAGAGCCGCAGAAAGGCCTGATGGCCCGCTTCGGTGCCCGCGTCGCCGAGGGAGAGATGACGCCCGAGGCCGCCGCCGCCGAGATGCTGCGGCTCCTGGGCCGCCCTGCGTGAGCCCTGCGCCCGCGCCCGAGCAGATCTTTGACGGCGACCTCCTCCGCGCCCGGCTCTGGATGCCCGAAGCGCCCACAACCGCACTTTATGTGACGTTTCGCCAATGGGTGCCCGACCCGGGCACGTTTTCCGACCGCGGCCTTGTGCACCGCGCCCTGGCCCGCGGGCTTGCGCACCTGCATGTCCAGACGCGCTGGAACGACTGGTTCCTCAACGCCGAGACAACGGCACTGGAAGCGGCACTCGCCAGTCTCCGCGACCGCTTCCGTACGGCCCGCGCGCTCGGCTTCTCGATGGGCGGCTATGCGGCCCTGCGCTTCTCCTCGGCCCTGCGGCTGAATCAGGTTCTCCTGGTCTCGCCGCAAGTCTCGCTCGATCCCGCTATTGTGCCCACGGAAGACCGCTATCCCGAGGCGGCGGGATATGACCCGGTTCTGGGCGACCTGACCCGGCACTGTCGGCGCGACCTTGCCGGCGTGATCGTGCTTGACCCTTTCTACGCGCTCGACCTGACCCATGCCCGGCTCATCGCAAGCCTCGCGCCGGGTCTTGCCATCGCCAGGCTCGGCTTCGGCGGACACCCCGGCAGCGCGGCCATCGGACATGTCGGGGGCTTTCGCCACCTGCAGCAACTCAGCTTCTCGCCCAGGACCAGGGCGGGCGATGTCGTGCAGCTGCACCGGAGGCTGCGCGGCGGCTCGATGCGGTACTGGCGCGAAAGGGCCGAATACTGCCTGCGCAAGGGGCGCCTTGCGGCGGCAGCGGAAGCCATCGATCGCGCCGAAGCCCTGGCCGGCCTCTTGCCCGAGTAGGATGGGCGATCCGCCTACCGCGTGAAGATCAGCGCCAGCCCCGCCACGGCCAATGCCGCGCCCGCCCAGCTTTTCGCGCTCGGCCGCTGACCGGTCCGCAGCCACAGAAGCGGCAGGATGATCACCGGCGACGTCGCCGACAGCGTCGCGATGATCCCGGTCTGCCCGCCCTGCAAGGCAAAAAGGAACAGCGTCATTCCCAGAAGCAGGCCGATCAGCGCCGTTGCCGCCGTCAGGGCAAGCATTTTCGCGGACAGCGACCGGGGCGCGGCAGGGGCAAAGGGCAGGGTTGCGGCAATCCCCATCGCCAGGCCCGACGCGCCCACCCGGATCAGCGAGCCGACATAGGGGTCAAGCCCCTCGGCCATCCAGGGCCGCGCGATCAGCGCCCCGGTGGCCTGGCCAAGCGCCGCGCCAAGGCCAAAGAGCACACCGATCCGCAAGCCGCCGCGCAGCTCTTCCAGCCGGTGCGCGCCCTCTGCCGGACGCCCCAGGATCGCCAGCGCCACGCCGGTGACCGTCACTGCAATGCCCAGTGCGGCCTGCCAGTCCAGCCGTTCGCCCAGGACAAGCCAGCCCAGCACCGCCGCCATCGGCGCGTTCAGCGCAAAGACCGCACCGGCCCTTCGGGGCCCCAGCCGCCCCACCGCCGCGAAATTCAGCGTGTCCCCCAGCAGGATGCCGATCACCCCGGACAGCGCAAGGATCGCGACAACCTGCCAGTCCGGCAGGGCCAGAGCCCCCGAGGCCAGCACGATCCCCGCCAGGAGAAGCGTCACGAAGACCTGCCGGATCAGGTTGAAATGAAAGGCCCCGATCGCCCGGATCGCATCCGAGGCGAGGATGCCCGTCGTCGCCCAGCAGGTGGCCGTGCCCAGGGCGGCAAGTTCGTGGATTGGAAAGGCCATGCGATCTCCCTCGGGCGGCAGAGCTTGCATGCCGCCCCCGCCAGCGCAACCCTGCCTGACCTGCCCGCCACAATGGTTCGGCCATTTCCGAACCATCCGTCATGGCAGTCCGGCCGCGCGGCTGCTATCCTTGACCCATGTCCGAAAGCCCGAACATCGCGACCCTCGCCGCGCCCCTTGCCGATCCCGCCCGCGCCCGGATGGTCACGCTCCTGATGGATGGCCGCGCCCGCACGGTGACCGAACTCGGGCAGGCGACCGGGCTGACCAAGGCCAGCGCCTCGGAACATGCGGCCAAACTCCTTGCGGCCGGCTTCCTGCGGGCGGAAAGGCAGGGCCGCCACAAATACCTCGCCCTCGCCAGCCCCGAGGTCGCCCGTCTGATCGAGGCGATGATGGCGCTCGCCCAGCCCGCACCCGGCGTCACAAAGCGCTTCGGTCCCCGCGACCCCGCGCTCCGCGAAGCGCGGCTTTGCTACAACCACCTGGCGGGCGCCCTTGGCGTCCACGCCTATCAAAGCCTGTCCGCCCGAGGCTTTCTCGCCCATGCTCCCGGTGGCCTCGACCTTACGCCCAAGGGCCACGCCTTCTGCCGGGATTTCGGCCTCGATGCCCAGGACCTCGCCCCCGCCCGCACGCCGCTCTGCCGCGACTGCCTTGACTGGAGCGAGCGGCAAAGCCACCTCGGCGGCCGTCTTGGCCGCCTTCTCCTCGCGCGGATGGAAAGCCTGAACTGGCTCCACCGCCGGGCCGAAAGCCGCGCCCTCTCGATCACCCCCGAAGGCCGCCGCGCCTTCGCGCTGACCTTTCCAGCCGGGTAGCGCCCTCTTGCCTTTCACCTGGCACCAAATATCCCCTGCGGAGCAAGAACCGAGCCTGACGCGCGCCTTTCGCGCGTCGGGCGAGAGGAAAGACTTGCGGCTGCCAAGCCGCTCAATTTCACTACCGTTGATCCCCGCGCCGCCGCTTGACGTCGTCCGGGATTCCCCGTACACGCCCCCAATCGAATTCGAGGGCTGGGGATTCCCCGCCTTCCCCCGCTTTTGACGAATCGAAGGAACACCGCAATGTCGCGCGTCTGCGAACTCACCGGCAAGGGCCCGATGACGGGGAACACCGTCAGCCACGCCAACAACAAGTCCCGCCGCCGGTTCCTCCCGAACCTGAACGAGGTCACTCTGATCTCGGACGTGCTGGGCCAGTCGTTCAAGCTGCGCGTCACCGCTGCCGCGCTGCGCTCGGTCGACCACCGTGGCGGGCTTGACGCCTATCTCGCCAAGGCCAAGGACGAAGAGCTTTCGACCGCCGCCCAGAAGATCAAGAAGGACATCGCCAAGGCGCAAGCCTCGGCCTGATCCTGTCTGGCACAGATGCGAAAGGCCCCGCCTTCGGCATGAAGGCGGGGCCTTTCGCGTTTGTATCGCTTGGCGGGCGATCCGCCCGCCGCCCGGGTTATCCGGCGCAATAGGCCTCGGCGGTCTGGCCAAAGCTCTTGTAGCGGTCCCAGAACGCGTCGTCCGACTTCGATTGCGACACCCAGGTCGCATGCGCCGATTCCGGGTCCTTGAAGAACTTGGCCGCCCGGCGTTGGTCACCGCCCGACAGGGTCATGTCGGCCGCCTGCTGGATGCAGCCGCACAGTGACCGGTTGCCGCCACGGTCCGACGCCATGCAGGCCCGTTCGATCGGCCCGGCCATCGCCGCAGCCGTCATGACCGGAAGGGACGCCGCCAGGACGGCGGCAAACAGTTTGGTTTTCATGCTCTTCTGCCTCGTTGCCGGGCCCGGGAATGCCTGATGCATCCTCCGTCACCGGTCATTTTCTGCCGGATATATTGCCGCTTCCAAGCGTTTTTTTCAAGCCTGGCAGTGGTTTGGCGAAAAATCGCCGGGTTTCGCAACTGCTCGCGGCGCCTTTGCGCGCAGCCCACAAGATGCAGTAGGCTCGCGGCAGGGTCACGCCAGACCCGGCCCTGCCCCCAAGACAGATGAGACGCCATGCCGCATCCTCCACCCAGCCCGCGCACGCGCGCCCGCCGCCTGGCCTACAAGGCCGCCTATGACCGCGACACGATCCACGCGATCCTCGACGCGATGCCCGTCGCCCATATCGGCCATATCGTCGACGGCTTTCCCGTGGTTACCCCCACGCTCCAGTGGCGCGAGGGGGACAGGGTCTACTGGCACGGCTCCTCGGCCAGCCGGATGCAGAAACGTGCGGCAGGGGAAGAGGTCTGCCTCACCGTCACCCTGACCGACGGCATGGTCCTGGCCCGCTCCGGCCTGGAACACTCGGTCAACTACCGGTCGGTCATGGTCTTCGGCCGCGCCGAGCTGGTCGAAGGCGCTGCCGCCAAGGAAGCCCATCTCCGCACCATGATGGAGCAGCTCTTCCCCGGCCGCTGGGAGAGCCTCCGCCCGATCACCGCCCAGGAACTCAAGGCCACCCGCATCCTGTCGCTGCCGCTGACCGAAGCGTCCGCCAAGATCGGCGCCGGGCCGCCCACCGACCCGCCCGAAGACCGCGCCTGGCCGGTCTGGGCCGGGGTCCTGCCGATCCGGCTGACCATGGGCCCCCCGGAACCCGCTCCGGACCTGGCCCCCGGCATTCCGACCCCTGACCATGCCCGCACCTACCGGATCGGCTGACCCCGCCACGCCCTTTCATCTTTGCCCAGATATCCTCGCCGAAGACGCAACATTCTGGCGTCATTGGTTCGAGCCATCATGTTGCACCCGAGCCGCATCGCGTTCTTCACGCGATGCGGTGAGACAAAAGGAATGCGCGGCACGCGCTCAATCTGAAAACCGCCCCAACCCGGCGCTGGACCTGTTCAGGCGCTCCGCCGCATCCGCCGCGCCTTCATCGCCTCATGCGCCTCCGGCGTGCCGTCGTGGAACGACCCGAACCAGCGATCCAGCGGAACCATTCCATCGGAATAGTTCACCTCGAAATACTTGTGGTGCAGGTAATGCGCATAATAGCTCGCCTCGAAGGTAGAGCTTTCGCCCAGCACCACCCGGTCAAAGCCGGTATGCCCCTGCGCCGGGGATACGCCCAGTCGCGAGGCCAGGTTGATCATGTGAACCGGATGGCCAGGGATCACGAAGAACAGCAGGATCGTCGAGAAATAGATCAGATGCTCGATCGGATGCATCGACAGACCTGACCAGGGGCCAGGGTTGATGTTCCGGTGATGCAGCTTGTGCGCGATCTCGTAGAGCGGCGAGACATGCAACAGCCGGTGGCAGAAGTAGAAGCCCACCTCATGGATCAGCGGAACCAGGAAGAAGACTGCGACGAACCAGACCGGACTTTCGCCAAACGTCACCATCGGCGCCCAGCCATTGGCATAGGCCCATAGGAGAGCCACCTCATAGGCCGTCCAGATCGGCACTCCGCTGACCAGCGTGTAGAACATGTTGTCCCAGGTCTGGTGCCCGAACAGGAACCCCGGGGACTTCTCCCGCGGGAATTGCCGGTTGTACTTGAACTGCGTTCCCTGCCGTTTCCAGGAATAAAGCCACAGATGCCAGGCGCCATAGACCAGAACGGCCAGCACTAGGTTGCGGACCAGAAGATAGGCAATCCAGCCCGGCGCCAAGGTTTTCGTGGTCTCAAGTCCGGGCGAGAACCAGGTCCACAGGACCAGCGCCATCAGCGCGTAGAACAGGTTCCACGGCAGGAAATACCCCGGAAACCCGAACAGCCACTTCACCAGCCGCTTCGGATCGGGTGGCCAGTCGAAGGCCGGCCCGTAGGAAATAGGCCGGTTCGGCGTCCAGTGCCCCCGCGCGTCCTCTGTTCCATAGTCCCGATCGTCCATCGCGCCCCTTCAACTCCCTCCGGCCCCGGCGCCAGCATGCGACGCGCGGAAGCGTCGGGCAAGCGGTCTGAGCCCGGGTCTGCCCGGCCTAGTCCCCGGCCAGATCGACGGTGAAGTCCCCGTTCTGCGGGTCGCGGCGCATCGTGTAGTAGAACCAGCGCTGCGTGGCGAGGCCGGCTTCCTTCCGGAACGCGATCACTGCGGTTTCGCCGTCCGTCCGCAGGTTGACCGCGCCGTAGACGCCGACCGTCCGGTAGCGGATCTTCTTGCGGGTCTCGGCGCGTTCCTTCCGCCAATCGGCGACTTTCTGGCGGTCTGCGGTCGCGCCCAATTCCAGTTCGGTCTCGATCTTCACCTCCAGCGCCTGCAGCTTCTCGAACGGGCTCGGATCCATCCGATCCTGCGTTGACCGCAAGAGTTCGGTCGACAGCAGAAGCGGGCGGCGCCCGCGCCCATGCTTGCCAAGCAGCCCCAGCAAGTCGGGCCGGGGATGCACATGGCTTTCCTCATCGCCGGACGAGATGACGAAGGCCGCCGCCTCTGCCGCGCGCAGGAACGCCTGCGTCACGTCCGATGAACCATGATGGCACGATTTCATCAGGTCGGTCGCCAGCCGCTCGGCCGCCGCAGCGATGACTTCCGGGTCGTTCCTCGCCGCAAGCCGCGGGTCGGCATCCGGGCGCAGCGGGGGCGGGACTTCGGCATTGCCATAGTGCAACGTCAGAAAGGTCTCGGCCGCCCGGTTCAAGTCACCGCCCAGAAGCACGCGAAAGCCGTTGAACACGGCCTTCAGGATGACCGAATGCCCATTCTTGGTGATGCCCACATCAAATGATCCGGCCGCCCCCGTCCGGCCAAACTGCCGCAACCGGGCCTTCCCGGCGGTGTCTGGCTCTGCAACGGGCCCGATGATCTCGATGGTCAGCGGGCCAGAGTTGCCCGGCGCGAAGCCCGGAAGGTAGCTCCGGCCGTCCACCCGTTCGCCGCCGAGCGTGCTCAGCGCCTCGATGGGCCCGATCCTCGGGTTCTGCTTCGCAGTCCTGAGCAGGGACAGATAGGTCGTGTTCGACCCGGCATGCTCGGCGATCAGCGCCTCCAGCTCGGCATCGGTCTGGCGGATGTCGGTCAGGTATCCGTTGCTGGCCGGCCCAAGACGGTCGTCACCGGGTCGCTCGACGATCCCGTTGTGCCAGACATGCCCGATGCCGACCTGCGGGTTACGGAAGATCTCGCGGAAGCCAAGGTAATGGTCGTTGTCCGGATGGGTCATGACGCAGCCGTGGATCTCTGCTGCCTCGGGGAAGTCCTGGAACCGCCATTTCAGGAACCGCGCCATGTTGTCGCCCTTGCCGGCATCCACGATCAGGATGCGCGGATTGGCATGGCTGCCGGGCTCGGTCAGGATCGCCCCGTCGCCCTGGCCCACATCCAGGAAGATGATCTCCAGGACCCGGCTCTCGCTCAGGTCGGCCGACTGCATCAGATAGGTTTTCCGACCGAAACTGACGGTCGTCCAGCCATCGCCTGCATCCGCACCGGTGACGCGGATCCAGTCGCCCCAGAGAAGCTGCTTGACCTTTGTCCGCTTGACCCGTCCGGTTTCCGTCGACGTCACGTCGCGCCAAAGATAGGAAACCGGGCCCTTCGCATAACGGATCATGACTACCTCTTGTCGCAAAGCTTCATCAAATGAAGCGATCCTACAGCAGAATCGCTTGTCTGTGCAGGGTTCATGCGCTTGACCGCTCCCCTGTTCCCCTGCATATCCCGCCCATGATCACGCTCGACCGCATCCGCAATTTTTCCATCGTGGCGCATATCGACCACGGCAAATCCACCCTGGCCGACCGGCTGATCCAGTCGACGGGCACTGTCGCCGACCGTGACATGAAGGCCCAGCTTCTGGACTCGATGGATATCGAGCGGGAACGCGGCATCACCATCAAGGCCAACACCGTCCGGATCGACTATGTCGCCAAGGACGGCAAGGCCTATGTCCTCAACCTGATCGACACCCCCGGCCACGTCGACTTTGCCTATGAGGTCTCCCGCTCGATGCGCGCCGTCGAGGGCTCGCTCCTCGTGGTCGACGCCTCCCAGGGGGTCGAGGCCCAGACCCTCGCCAACGTCTATCAGGCGCTGGATGCGGGGCACGAGATCGTCCCGGTCCTGAACAAGATCGACCTGCCCGCCGCCGAACCCGAACGGGTGAAGCAGAACATCGAGGACGTGATCGGCCTCGACGCTTCCGACGCCATCCCGATCAGCGCCAAGACCGGCCTCGGCATCCCCGACGTCTTGGAGGCCATCGTCCACCGCCTCCCCGCCCCCAAGGGCGACCGCAACGCGCCCTTGAAGGCCATGCTGGTCGACAGCTGGTATGACGCCTATCTCGGCGTCGTCGTCATGATCCGCGTCGTCGACGGCGTGGTGAAAAAGGGTGACCGCATCCGCATGATGCAGACTGGCGCGCTCTACGGCATCGACAAGCTTGCCGTCCTGAAACCCCAGATGGTCGATATCGAGGAACTGGGCCCCGGCGAGATCGGCGTCTTCACCGCCTCGATCAAGCAGGTCCGCGACACCCGCGTCGGCGACACGATCACCCACGAACGCAAACCCTGCGCCGAAGCCCTTCCCGGCTTCAAACCCTCGGTCCCCGTCGTCTTCTGCGGCCTCTTCCCCGTCGACGCCAACGACTTCGAGGCGCTCCGCGACGCCATCGAAAAACTTGCCCTCAACGACGCCTCCTTCACCTACGAGATGGAGACCAGCGCGGCCTTGGGCTTCGGCTTCCGCATGGGCTTCCTCGGCCTCCTCCACCTCGAAGTCGTCCGCGACCGGCTCGAACGCGAATATGACCTCGACCTGATCACAACCGCGCCCTCCGTGGTCTTCAAGCTCTTCATGAAGGACGGCGAGGTCCGCGACCTCCACAACCCCGCCGACATGCCCGACCTCACCTACGTCGACCATATCGAGGAGCCGCGGATCAAGGCCACGATCATGGTCCCCGACGAATACCTCGGCGACATCCTCAAGCTCTGCCAGGACCGCCGCGGCATCCAGCTGAACCTCACCTACGCCGGCCAGCGCGCCATGGTCGAATACGACCTGCCCCTCGCCGAAGTGGTCTTCGACTTCTACGACCGCCTGAAATCGGTGACCAAAGGCTACGCGAGCTTCGACTACCAGATCAGCGAATACCGCGAGGACAACCTCGTGAAGATGTCGATCCTGGTGAACGACGAACCCGTCGACGCTTTGTCGATGATGGTCCACCGTGATAGAGCGGAGGCCCGCGGCCGCTCGATGGTCGAAAAGCTCAAGGACCTGATCCCCCGCCACATGTTCAAGATCCCCGTCCAGGCGGCCATCGGCGGCCGGGTGATCGCCCGCGAGACGATCTCAGCCATGCGCAAGGACGTGACGGCCAAGTGCTACGGCGGCGACGCAACCCGGAAGAAGAAGCTGCTGGAGAAGCAGAAAGCCGGCAAGAAGAAGATGCGCCAGTTCGGGAAGGTCGAGATCCCGCAGGAGGCGTTTATTTCGGCTCTGAAGATGGATGGGTGAGGGCTTGGACCCACGCTGGCTAGAAATACTAAAGGCAAGCGGCTGGCAACTCTTTGCCATAGCATTCGCATTATCTTCGTTTTGGTTTTTGCTGTATCTTGAGTATCTTCCTCCCATCGATAGTCCTTGGGTTGTCTACGGCCTGCCATTGGCAATACTTGTTTCAGTTGGATTGTCTTTAGTGTCTTTGCTGGAGTTTGTCTCACGTAAGGTTGGAGCCCAGATAGCTGAGAATACAAAGAAGAAACGTGTACTTAAGGATATCGAAAATAAGCGTCAGCGCTTTCAATCCTATTTACCACATTTGACCGAAACCGAACTCCGAATACTTCGATACCTTTTCCAACAGAACCAAAAGACCTTTGTTGCTGATGTTACGGCTGATTTGGCGTCAACACTCTACAATCAAGGGTTTGTGACGTTGGCGGTACTGCCTGGTCAGCAGGTGAGCGTTCTTTCGTCCACGTTCACGGTGCCAGATTACGTTTGGGATGTGATGGTTGAAAACCGGAAGATGTTCGACAAACCGAAAATTGAACTAGGCTATCGAAATAAGCGCCCTTGGCATTCAGGATTCTAGCATCCAGCGAGCGTAGGATCCATGCTCGCAAGCGCCATCTCTTCCCCCTCACCTCACCCACGGCCTTAGCGCCTCCGGCTCCGGCGCGACCTCCTCGGCATAGCGCCGTTGCAGCACCTCCTGCATCAACACCCGCTCTGCCTGCACCGGCTTCCCCTCCTCCCCCTCGAACCCCGGCTTCGGCCCCTCATAGGCCCCCCGGTTCCGATAATGGGAAATCGTCTCCGCCCCCCGGATCACCCCCGCCAGCCGGGCGTGCATGTAGCTGCGCAGGACGTCATTGATCCGCGGCCCATAGTCCGGCCCCATCGACCGGAAGAACTTCAGCACATCCGTCTCCAGCCGCAGCGTCACCTTCTCCTTCCCGCTGGCCGGTCGCCGCTGTGCGATCTCATGCCACTCTTCAGGGATGCGCCCGGTCATCTCGATGCTGTTGTGCAGGTCCCATTCCAGGCGCCGCATCACATCCATCATGTAACTCATCTGCGCCCGCTGCCGGGGCGTCTGCTTCTTCAGATCAGGCATGGCCAAGGCTCCTTTGCCCCCAGCAAACCACCCAAAGGTTAACGCCCGCCGACGCCACCGCCTCGCCCGACGCAAAGCCGACGGATGCCAGACAGATGCCAGACGCTTAACCCCCCGTTAACCAAACCCTGCCATCCTTGCGGCCATGAAACAGCGCATCCCTCTGATCCTGCTTGCCTTTCTTGCGGCCTGCGGGGCCTCTCCGGCCCCCGAATTCATGGGCGCGACCCGCACTGACATTAACCTTAACGGGCGGGACTATACCGTCTTTCAAAAGGGTGAACGGGTCGAGGTCATCCGCCTCGGCTACGCCCGCCGGGGCGAGCATCAGGAGATCCGCGCCACGATGATCGAACTCATCCCCCGCGTGACCGGCTGCAAGCTTCGCGAAAGCACCCTCACGGGCGACAGCGGCGAGATGCGGGGAAGCCTCGACTGCCCAAAGCAGCCTTGACGGCACGCGAAAAACCCCCAAGAAGCAGGCACCAGACCGGGGGCCCGCCATGCCGAAACTCGACCTCTCGCGAACCCTGCCGCACGCCCGGATCGCCGAGCTTCCGAACCCCTATTTCGGCAAGGTCCGCGACTGCTACGACCTGCCGGACGGCACGCGGCTTCTGATCTCCTCCGACCGGATTTCCGCCTTCGATCAGATACTTGCGGTGATCCCCTGGAAGGGCCAGGTCCTGACCCAGCTTGCCCGCTACTGGTTCGACCACACGGGCGACATCGCCGCGAACCATGTCCTCGGCTACCCCGATCCGAACGTTGTCCACTGCAAGCGGGTGACGATCCTGCCGGTCGAGATCGTGGTTCGCGGCTATCTGGCGGGCACCACCTCGACCTCGATCCTGACCCAGTACAAGACCGGCGCGCGTCAGATGTACGGCCACACGCTCCCCGATGGCCTGAGGGACAACGAGGCCCTGCCGCAGCCGATCATTACCCCGACCTCGAAAGCCTTCGACGGGGGCCACGATGAGCCCCTGACGGCCGCCGAAATCGTTAAGACCGGGCTCTTAACCCCGGCCCAATGGGACGAAGTCAGCGCGAAAGCCCTGGCCCTTTTTGCCAGAGGGCGGAAAATGGCCGCAAAACAAGGACTTATCCTTGTTGATACGAAATATGAGTTCGGGACGGACGAGGCCGGAAACATCCTCCTGGCCGACGAAATCCACACCCCCGATTCCAGCCGCTACTGGATCGCGGAAGGCTATGAAAACGCTCTGGAAAATGGCACACGGCCGCCGAGTTTCGACAAGGACGTCATCCGCTCCTGGGTCGTCGCGCGCTGCGATCCCTACAAGGACAAGATCCCCGATATCCCCTTGGAAATGATTGAGAAAACCGCCCAGGTCTATATTGAGGCCTTCGAGGCGATCACCGGTCAGCCCTTCCTTCCCGATGCGAGCGGGGAAACCCCGCTCGCCCGGATCCGGACCAACCTCGCCGGGTTTTTCACGCCTTAGAAATCGGCACCCGCGCCGCCGCCTTCTGCGCGGGCTTCTTCGGCACGATAACGGTTAACACCCCGTCCTTCATCTCCGCCTTCACCCCGCCCGAATCGGCGTCGTTGGGCAGGCGGAAACTGCGGCTGAAGCTCCCGAACTGGCGTTCCGAGAAGTACCAGGTATCCCCCTTCTCCTCCCGCTCGCTCTTCTTCTCTCCCCGCACCTGCACCACGCCGTCCTCGACCGTCACGTCGATGTCGGCCTCGGCCACGCCGGGCAGTTCCACCGCGATCCGGTAGGCGTCACCGTTCTGGCTCGCCTCCGCCGCGGGAGAGAGCCAGTCGGCCAGCCTGGTGCCCATCATCCGGAAGGGCTCATAAAGCGAGGGCCAGAAGTTGCCCGGCGATGATTTCTCAACCATTCTTTCCTCCTTTCCGTTTAGGAAACGTGACAACTTTGCACCCCGCCATAGCGGTCCGCCATGATCCGGATCATGGCGAAACGGCACTGGCGCGATAGAATAAAGGGGGGTATCTGCATCGCAGGAAAGCTGCCCGTTTGCGCTAACAGAAGCCCGGTCTAACCTCGGGCGGACAAGGGAGGAGCCGATGATTCTCAGCTGTGGCGAAGCGTTGATCGATATGCTGCCAAGGACTTCGACCGAAGGGGAGGCCTGCTTTGCCCCCTATGCCGGAGGGGCGGTGTTCAACACGGCGATAGCCCTTGGCCGACTTGGCGCGCCGTCGGCGTTTTTCTCGGGTGTTTCCAATGACATGCTGGGGGAGATCCTGGCGGACACGTTGGTCGCTTCCAAAGTCGATACCCGCTTTCTCGCGCGGTCGGGCCGACCGACGACCGTGGCCTTCGTCAAGCTCGTGAATGGCCAGGCGACCTATGCCTTCTACGATGAAGCCACGGCGGGCCGGATGCTTTCCACAGCGGATCTGCCCAGCCTTCCAGCCGAAGTCAGTACACTCTTCCTGGGCGGGATCAGTCTGGTCAACGACCCCGCAGCCTCGACCTATGAGGCCCTGCAGGCCCGCGAAAGCGGTACCCGGGTCACGATGGTCGATCCCAATATCCGTCCCGGCTTCATTGCCGGAAAAGAAGCCGAATACCGTGCCCGGATCGAGCGGATGCTCGCCCGGGCCGATATCGTGAAGCTCTCGGACGAAGACCTGCACTGGCTGGAAGGGCAGGGTGACTTGACTGCGCTCGCCCGGGGGATTCTGGCTAAGGGGCCGAAGGTCGTTTTCATCACCGAAGGCGCCAAAGGCGCGCGGGCGGTGACAGCGACGCAGGACCGGTTTGTCGTGGCGCAGAAGGTCACGGTCGTCGATACCGTGGGCGCCGGCGACACGTTCAACGCGGGCGTCCTTGCGGCGCTGCATCAGGCTGGGGCGCTGACCAAGGCCGGGGTCGCAGTCCTATCGGACGCCACGCTCGACGCGGCCCTCAGCCTCGGGACCCGGGCCGCTGCGGTAACTGTCAGCCGGGCCGGGGCCAATCCGCCCTGGGCCAACGAGCTTTGAGGGCGGTCCTGCAACGCGTCACCCGGGCCGAAGTGCGGGTGGACGGAGAGTTGATCGGCGAGACGGGGAAGGGCTTTCTGATCCTCGTTTGCGCCATGGCCGGCGACAGTGAGGCCGAGGCCGCAAGGCTGGCCGCCAAGGTCGCCAAACTGCGGGTTTTCAAGGACGCAGTGGGCAAGATGAACCTCTCGGTCCGCGATATCGGCGGCGGGGCGCTGGTCGTCAGCCAGTTCACCCTTGCGGCGGACTTGCGCGGTAACCGGCCGGGTTTCTCCACCGCCGCACCGCCAGCCGAGGGCGAAAGGCTCTACCTCCATTTCAGCACATGCCTGGCAGCCGAGGGCGTTCCGGTCGCGAATGGCAGCTTCGGGGCCGACATGGCGGTCAGCCTGGTGAATGACGGCCCGGTCACCATCTGGATGGACACCGACACACTCTGAGCCCCGGACTTTTCGAAAAGTCCGGACCGGAGCCTGTAAAGGCTCCGGCACGATTTCTTAAAAGAAATCGTATCCTTGAGGTCAGTTGAACGGGTTGCCCGGTGCCTGGATGGCTTCGCCGCATTCGATGAGTGCGCCGATCGAGGCGCTGGACCCCGCCAGAGAATAGTTCTGGACGTCCGATCCATCTGCCGATCGCAGGTAGAGCCGGTTGCCGCGTGCCACCTCGTTGATGAAGTTCACCCCAGCCTGGCTGTCGGGCAGGTAGAACAGCACCGAATTCTGGTAAAGCTCGGCGCCCGTCAGGCTCCAGGGCGCGCGCCGGTCGATCTGAACTTCCAGATCCGCCGTGTCGCCTTCGCCGAATTGCCAGGCGGTCGAGTAGAACTGCAGCTGCACCGCCCCATCCGGGAAGGTCCAGATCGAGAAACTCTCGCCCGGAGCCGATACCTGCGCGACACAGCCGACCGAGCCATCGTCCCAGCCGACGACTTCGACCTGCCAATGCTTGTGCGAAAACAAGACCTCCGACTGCTGCGCGCCAGCCGAACCTGTCATTGCCACGACCAATGCCGCGGCCAAACCAAAGCGAAAGCCCATCCTTTAATTCCCAGAAATGCGTCCCGTACCCACTTTTTCGCGCTTGGGCTCGCGTTTGGCAAATGAAAGTTTCTGTCACGTCTGGGACAATCTGTTCCCGGTCACAGGATCAGGCCGTCCACTCCCACTGGTTCGAGAACTGGCCCAGAATGCTCGCGACGGCCGCATCCTCGACCGGGGCGGATTTCTGCAACTGGGCCACCAGCCCGCGCTTCTTGTCTTCGATGACCGAAACCACCCGGGCAGGGATGCCGGCCTCTGCCAGAGCAGCGTCGTAGGTCCGGGTGATCGCCATGCGCCGAAGGTCCGGCTTGAACACCTTGCCGACCGCGGTCTTCGGCAGTTCCGGCAACACCTCGAGATACTTGGGCACCGCGGCGCGTTCGTGGATGTGTTGCGAGGCATAGGCCATCAGCTCGTCAACCGTGGCGGACGAACCCTTTACCAGCTCGACATAGGCGCAGGGAAGCTCACCCGCATGGGCATCGGGCTGGCCGATGGCGCCGACAAAGCCGACCGCCGCGTGACCCATCAGCGCCTCTTCGATGATCGCCGGGTCGATGTTGTGCCCGCCGCGGATGATCAGGTCCTTGGCCCGGCCGGTGATGAACAGATAGCCCTCTGCATCGACCCGACCCAGGTCGCCAGTCCGCAAGAAGCGGCCCTCGGCAAAAAGCTCCTTGTTCTTGTCGGCCTCGGTATAGGTCGAGCCCTCATAGACCCCGGGGTTCGAGATGCAGATCTCGCCCACTTCGTCGACGCCGCATTCCCGGAACTCGGTCGCGCCCTGCTTGGTCAGGATGCGGACCTGGGTATAGGGGAACATCAGGCCGACCGAGCCGATCTTCTTCACCCCATCCGGCGGGTTGATCGACACGAGACAAGTGGCTTCGGTCAGCCCATAGCCTTCGATGATCTCGATGCCCGTCTCCTTCTTGAACCGGTTGTAAAGCTCGATCGGAAGGGGGGAGGAGCCCGAGAAGGCGTTCTTCAGGCTGGAGATATCCGCATTGACCGGCCGCTGCATCAGCGCTGCAAGCGCGGTCGGCACGGTGATCATGTAGGTCACCCGGTAGCGCTCGATCAGCTTCCAGAAGTTGTCGAAGACGCCCTCACCCCGATAGCCCTGCGGGGTCGGGAAGACGACATGCGCGCCCGACCCGATCATCGACATCAGGATTGGATAACAGGCGAAGACGTGGAAGAGGGGCAGGGGGCACATCACCACATCGGTCGGCTTGAACAGAAGCGTCGAGCCGAGCCAGCCGTTGTAGATCATGCCGCTGATCTTGTGCTGGGCGACCTTTGGCATGCCCGTGGTGCCGCCGGTGTGGAAATAGGCGGCGACATGGTCCTCGGTCCGGTCGGCGAAGGTCAGCTTGTCGGCCGGCATCCGTGCCATCTCGGCGCGGAAGTCCTTGACGTTCGCGGTGTGCTGCACCGGGTTCTTCGGCCGCACCCAGGGCACGATGATCTTCTTCAACCCCGAGAGATAGGGGACGAGGTCGACCTCAAGCACCGTCTTCACGTTCGGCGCGAACTGGATGGCTTCGCTTACTTTCTGCGGCAGGTCGGTCTTCGGAAAGGCCTTGAGGGTGACCACCACCTTGGCCTTGGTCTCGCGCAGGATGGCGGCGATCTTTTCCGGCTCGAGGAGCGGGTTGATCGGGTTGACGATCCCGGCAACAGCCCCGCCCAGCAGCGTCACCGCGGTCTCCATCGCATTCGGCATGACAAAGGCGACCACGTCCTTTTCGCCCACGCCCAGCGACCGGAAGAGATTTGCGGCCTGTGTGACCTGGGCGTGAAGCTCGGCCCAACTCAGGGTGATCTTCTTCGTCTCCGGCCCCGACAGAAGCTGGTAACTGATCGCCGGGCGGCTTCCATGCGCTGCCTTGGCGCGCGAAAGATATTCGTACATTGACCGGGCTTGGCCCCGGTCGCTCCAGGGCATTTCAGCCTCGATGGCGCGCAAGTCGGCACTGGTCGCGAAAGTCGTCATGTCATTCCTCCCCTGGCGTGCCGGCTGTTTCCGCAGGCTTTGGCTCAAGATGGGGATGGATCAGACGTTTGTGAAGTCGGATTGTCTTGACCCTGTAAGGTCGGACGCGACGTCAGACCGCGCCTTCGGTGAATTGAAGCCGCGCGAGCCGCGCATAAAGCCCTTCGCCCGCGACCAGTTCCTCATGCGTGCCCTGGGCCACGATCCGCCCCTCGTCGAAGACGACGATCCGGTCGGCCCGCTTCACCGTGGCCAGCCGGTGCGCCACGACCAGCGTCGTCCGCCCTTCCGAAAGCTTTTCCACCGCCGCCTGTACCAGCCGTTCGCTCTCGGCATCAAGCGCCGAGGTCGCCTCGTCCAGAAGCAGGATCGGCGCGTCGCGCAGGATCGCCCGCGCAATCGCCACCCGCTGCTTCTGCCCGCCCGAGAGCATCACCCCGCGCTCGCCCAGATAGCTGTCATAGCCTTGCGGCAGGGCCGCCAGGAATTCATGCGCCGCCGCCGCCTTTGCGGCCGCCTCGACCTCGGCATCGGTCGCGTCCAGGCGGCCAAAGCGGATGTTTTCGCGGGCCGAGGTGGCAAAGATCACCGGGTCCTGCGGCACCAGCGCAATCGCCTGCCGGAAATCCCCGCGGGCGAGATCGCTCAACGGAAGCCCATCCAGCGTGATCCGGCCCCCCTGGGGGTCATAGAACCGCATCAGAAGCTGCAGGATCGTGGTCTTGCCCGCGCCGGAGGGCCCGACCAGCGCCACCGTCTCGCCGGGCTTCACGTGCAAGGAGACCCCGTTCAGCGCCGAAGCCTCGGGCCGCGCCGGATAGCGGAAGGTTACGTCCTCAAAGGCGATCTCGCCCCGCACCGGCCGGGGCAGGGCCTTTGGCCGCACGGGGTCCTGCACCGAATCCTCGGCGCCCAGGAGCTCCACCAGCCGCTCGGTCGCCCCGGCGGCGCGCTGAATTTCGCCCCAGATCTCTGACAGCGCCCCCACGGCCCCCGCCACCATCACAGCATAGATGACGAACTGGATGAGCGCACCGACCGACATCTCGCCCGACCGCACGTCCCGCGCCCCGACCCAAAGGACGCCCACCACACCGGCGAATACCAGAAAGATCACGATCATCGTCATCACGGCCCGCGTCTTGATCCGCGCCTTGGCCGAGAGGAACGACTTTTCCGTGACCTCAGCGAACTGGCCCCGCGTTTCGGCCTCATGGGTAAAGGCCTGCACGGTCTGAACCGAAGACAGCGCTTCCGAGGCTGCGCCGGACGATGAGGCGATCCAGTCCTGATTTTCCCGCGACAGGGTCCGCAGCTTTCGCCCCAGAACCACGATCGGCACGATGATCGCGGGCACGATCAGCAGCACCAGTCCCGTCAGCTTGGCCGAGGTCAGGAACAGAAGCACCAACCCGCCCAGCAGGATCAGAACGTTGCGCAATGCGACCGAGACCGAGGATCCGATGACCGACAGGATCAGCGTCGTGTCGGTCGTGATCCGGCTCAGGACCTCACCGGTCAGGATGCGTTCGAAAAACGCAGGCGACATGCCCAGAACCCGGTCAAACAGGGCGCGCCGGATATCGGCCACCACCCGTTCACCCAGCCTGGTCACCAGGTAGTAGCGCGCGCCTGTCCCCAGAGCCAAAAGCGCGGCAATCGCCAGCGCTGCGCCGAAATACTTGTCCAGAAGCTCGACGTGGGCCGAGTTGAACCCATCCACCACCCGCCGCACGGCAAGGGGCAGGACCAGGCTGATCCCGGCCGTCAGGATCAGCGCCAAGAGCGCCAGCCCGGCCAGCCCGCGGTAGGGCCAGAGGAACGGCACGAGCCCGCGCAGCGCGCCCACCCGTTTCGACTTCGGCCGATCCTCGACCACTGAGCTGTCCGACATCCGCGCTTTGCCTCACTCTGTCCGCCCAAGGGTTTAGTCTGCGAAGCCCCTGCCCACAAGCACCGGTCGCCGCGACCGAAGGCACCGGCCATCTGATCTGGCAGCACCAGCCACAGTTCCACACGGTCAAAAGGTTTCCGCGCAGCCCGTCTTGCTCCCCCTTTCCCCTGCCCGCGCCCCATGCCACCTTCGCGGCGGAAAGGACCCGGACCAATGACCCCCAGCCGCTTCCGCGCCCCAGATGGCGCCATGCTCGCCTATAGCGATGAGGGCCAAGGCCTGCCGCTTCTTTGCCTCGCGGGCCTGACCCGGACGATGGCGGATTTCGACTATCTCGCCCCGCATCTGCCACCCCTGCGTCTGATCCGGATGGACTACCGGGGCAGGGGGGCCAGCGACTGGACCGGCCCCGAGACCTATACGATCGAGCAGGAAGGCCGCGATGCCCTGGCCCTTCTCGATCATTTGGGCATCGAAAGGGCGGCCGTTCTTGGCACCTCCCGCGGCGGTCTGATCGGCATGGTCCTCGGCGCTGTGGCCCGCGCACGGCTCCTTGGCCTTTGCCTCAACGATGTTGGCCCCGAGATCGCCCGCGACGGCCTGACCCGCATCTTCGACTATGTCGGCCGCAACCCGGCGGGCAAGACCTATGCGGGCTATGCCGAGCGCCTGTCCCGCAGCCCCGGCTTCGAGGGCGTCCCGATGTCGCGCTGGCTGGAGGAAGCCCGGAAACTTTCCATCGAGACCCCCGAGGGCCTTCGCCTGCGCTACGACCCCGCCCTGCGCGAGCCCTTCCTCAAGGCCTTCGACGGCCCGCCCGTCGACCTCTGGCCGCTCTTCGACGCCCTCGCAGGCCTGCCGCTCGCCCTGATCCGCGGCGCGAATTCCGACCTCCTGACCGCCGCGACCGCAGCCGAGATGCGCCGCCGCCGCCCCGACATGCTTTTCGCCGATGTTGCGGGCCGCGCGCATATCCCCTTTCTCGACGAACCCGAAAGCCTCGCCTTGATCCACAGCTTCCTTGGAGGCCTGCAATGACCGATATCGCCCGGATCGAGGCTGCCGCCCGCCGAATGCAGGGCCAGGTCCGTCAGACTCCCCTGCTCAACGCCCCGCTTCTCGACCGCCTCGCCGGTCGCCGGATCTTCGTCAAAGCCGAATGCCTGCAACTGACCGGCAGCTTCAAGGCGCGCGGCGGCTGGTCCGCCGTCTCGGCCCTCTCGCCCGAGGCCCGGGCCCGGGGCGTCATCGCCTATTCCTCTGGCAACCATGCCCAAGGGGTCGCCTATGCAGCCGCCCGCCACGGTAGCCCATGCGTCATCCTGATGCCCTCCGACGCGCCGCAGGTGAAGATCGACAACACCCGCAGCTACGGCGCCGAGGTTGTGCTCTACGACCGCGCCACTGCCGACCGCGACGCGATCGGGGCCCAGCTCTCCAGCGAGCGCGGTCTGACGCTGATCAAGCCCTATGACGACCCAGAGGTCATCGCCGGTCAGGGCACCGTGGGCCTCGAACTCGCCGCCCAAGCCACCGAAGCCGGGGTCACTGAGGCGCAGGTCCTCGTCTGCTGCGGTGGCGGCGGCCTCTCCTCCGGCATCGCCCTGGCGCTTGAAGCCCGCGCCCCCGGCCTCAAGGTCCGCACCGCCGAGCCTGAAGGCTTCGACGACATGGCCCGCTCGCTAAACAGCGGAAAGCGCGAGAAGAACCCCGCCGCTGCAGGCTCGATCTGCGACGCGATCCTCACCCCCAGTCCGGGCGAGATCACCTTCCCGATCCTCTCCCGCCTCGCCGGTCCCGGCACCGTGATCAGCGACGATCAGGCCCTTCGAGCCGTGGCTCTGGCCTTCACCCATCTCAGGATCGTTCTCGAACCCGGCGGTGCCGCCGCCCTTGCGGCCGCCCTTTTCACCCCCGACCTCCCCGACACCGTCATCGCTGTCGCCACCGGCGGCAATGTCGACCCCAGGACCTTCGCCCGGGCGCTGGAGCTTTATGCCTGATGCTGGTCTGGCTCGACGACCTGCGCCTGAATGCCGAGCTCACCGGCCCCACCGATGCCCCGCCGCTCGTGCTGATCCACGGTCTCGGCCTTGACCTACGCTTTTGGGACGCGCTTCTCCCCCACCTCGCCCGCCAACGCACCCTGCGGCTGGACCTGCGCGGCCATGGGCTCTCCGACACGCCACCCGCCCCCTACGCTATGGGCGCGCTCATCCGCGACGTCGAACGTCTGATGAGCCACTTCGCCCTGAAAGACGCCGTCATCCTCGGCGCCGGCGAAGGCGGCCTGATCGCCCAAGGCCTTGCGGTGAAACGCCTCGACCTCATCCGCGCGATGATCCTGACCGGCGCTGCCACCCGCTTTGCCAATCCCGCCATATGGGAGGCCCGCCTCGCCCGCCTCCGCGCCGAGGGCCCCGACTACGACGCCGAATGCGCTGCCCGCCTCGGCCCCCGTTGGCAAAGCCACCCAGCCAGGGAAGCTACTCTCGCCATGCTGCGCCAGACCCGCCCCGAGGGTTGGGAGGGCTTTGCCACCGCTATTGCCACTGCCGATTTCTACCAGACTACCGCGACCCTGACGCTTCCGACCCTGACCCTCGCCGGAGCTGACGACCGTAAATGCCCGCCCGACCTGCAACGCGAGACAGCCGACCTCATCGCAGGCGCCGATTTCCAGCTTGTGCGCGGCGCGGGCCACCTGGCGATGCTGACCCACCCGGAGCCCTTCGCCGAGGCAGTCTTGTCCTTTCTCACCCGGATCGGGCACCGCTAGGTCTACAATCTTGCACCAAGCTCACATTTCACGGGCATTCTGTCCGCAGATTTCGGCAGAATATGGCATTTTTCGAACACCTTGCTGCCTGCCCCGGCCGTAACACATCTGCCCAAGCGGTCATTCCATTTGCGTCACTTTTGCGTCGCTTTTCTGGGGCCGAACAGCTTGCCCGCGCCGTACCTTTCCCAGCGAAGACATTCCACGCGGGACGGGAAAGACCCGGCTCCTCCGCCAAACGAAGGGCGCACCGATGAAACTCAAGGACCTGGAACTCTTCGTCGTTGCACCGCCATTCCCCGGTTGGGGCGGGCGCTACTGGATCTTCCCGAAACTCACCACCGACAACGGCATCGTGGGCTATGGCGAATGCTATGCCTCGACTGTCGGCCCCAAGGCGATGAAAGCCGTCATCGAAGACGTCTTTGAACGCCACATGCAGGGCGAAAACCCGGAAAACATCGAACTGATGTTCCGCCGCGTCTATTCCTCGGGCTTCACCCAGCGCCCCGACCCCACCGTCATGGGCGCCTTCGCGGGGCTGGAGATCGCCTGCTGGGACATTCTCGGCAAGGCCCGCAACCGTCCGGTCTGGGCACTCCTCGGCGGCAAGATGAACGAGCGGATCCGCTCCTACACCTATCTCTACCCCGAGCCCGGCAAGGAATCGGCCGAATTCTGGGTCGACCCCGATGCCGCCGCCGAAGCCGCGGTCCGCTTCATGAACATGGGCTTCACCGCGGTCAAATTCGACCCCGCCGGCCCCTACACCATCCGCGGCGGCCACGAGCCGGCCATGTCCGACATCACCCGCTCCATCGCCTTCTGCAAGGCGATCCGCGACGCGGTGGGCGACCGGGTTGACCTCCTCTTCGGGACTCACGGCCAGTTCACCACCCCCGGCGCGATCCGCATGGGCCGCGAGCTCGAACCCTACAACCCGCTCTGGTACGAAGAGCCGATCCCGCCCGACAATCTCCTGGAATTCGCCGAGGTGGCAAAGTCCGTCCGTGTCCCGCTGGCCACCGGCGAACGCATGACCACCAAGGCCGAATTCGGAACCCTCCTCCGCGCGGGCGGGGTCAAGATCCTGCAACCCGCGCTGGGTCGCGTTGGCGGCATCTGGGAAGCAAAGAAGATCGCCGCCATGGCCGAAATCTTCAACGCCGAAATGGCACCGCACCTCTATGCGGGCCCCGTCGAATGGGCCGCCAACGTCCATTTCGCGGCCTCGATCCCGAACCTCCTGATCGCCGAGACGATCGAGACCGGCGGCGCCTTCCACCAGAAACTGATCAGGAACTCGATCAAGTGGGAGGACGGCTATATCCTGCCGCCGGACGCACCGGGTCTTGGCATCGACTTCGACGAAGACGTCGCCCGCGCCCATCCTTTCACCGGCACCGGCCTTCATCTGCAGATGCAAGAGGCCCCCTGTGACTACCGCCACGGCAACCGTTTCGAAGGCGGTGCCCCCAGCACGAAGACCTGAGACCCATCCCGCGGATGCGCCGTCCGAGTGGCTCGATGCCACGAGGACGGCTCCCCTTTTCGAAAAGAGTGGCGGGCCCAGAAGGACTCGAACCCTCAACCTCGGACTTAGAAGGTCCTTGCTCTATCCAGTTGAGCTATGAGCCCGCACGGGCGCCCTTTTGCGGCAATGGCGCGGTTCAGGCAAGCACCTTCGTCATGAAGACGGAATTCGGGTCCAGCACATAGCCCTCGAACGGCGCACATTCGACGAAGCCGGCGCGCAGATAAAGCTGACGGGCAGGCTCGAAAGCGGGTTGTGAACCGGTCTCCAGGCTCAGCCGTGAAAAGCCGGCCGCCCGTGCCTCGGCCATAAGATGGTGCAGCATCGCCTTGGACAGGCCTCGACCGCGCAACTCGTGCAGGACATGCATCGACTTGATCTCGGCATGGGTCGCATCGATGCGCTTGAACGCCCCCATGCCGACAGCGACGCCATTTTCGCGCATCACGTAAAAGGCGATATGGGGCTGATCCAATGCCGAGGCATCCATCATGTGAATGCTTTCCGGTGGCGTATCGGCATGCATGTCGGCAGTGTGCCGTTCCATCAGCAACCGAAGGTCCGGCGCGGTCGGCCGTTCCCGTGCGATGGTAGGTGCGGCGGACATCAGTGGGTCCAGGCGCCCTTGCGGTCGGTGGCGAAGTTCTCGCCATAGCCGCGGGGCCGGATCACCGCCTTGCGCGGCTTCGGCTCGATCAGGTCGAACTCCAGCCCCTTTTCGGTGGCATAAGCCTCGGCCGCCGCACGGCTCTCGAACCGCAGCCGGACTTGCGACTGGGTGTCGGAGGACGAGGTCCAGCCCATCAGCGGATCGACCTCGCGCTCGGAGGCCGGGGCGAACTCCAGGACCCATTGGTGGGTCTTGGCGGTTCCCGACTGCATCGCGGTCTTGGCGGGCTGGTAGATGCGGGCGCGCATGGGACAAATCCTCCGAACGTGACCCGTGTTATTCCGAAGCTTTCGGGAAAGCGCAAGCGTCACTTGCTGGGAAAAGGCTGTCGGTCGGCGCCTGGGAGTGTGGGGTGGGGTACGGTCGGCGCCGACCGACAGCGTCAGTTGCTGCTTGCCCCGCCACTTTGGCGCAGCGCCAATCGAAAATCAACCTAAAGTTGTGCTTCTTGCGTCGGATTCCGCGATCGGCTGTGCCCTAGGCCTCGCGCCGCTGCAGCCGAAGGATCAGATAGCGATTGTAGGTCCGGAACGCTTCCGAGGTTCGTGTGGTCCCCGTCAGCCGCTGCATCAGGTTGTCGCGGCGTCTGCGCGACAGAAAGAGCCCGATCAGTCGAGCAAGCGCCCAATGCGCCAGGGGTTTCTTCGCCCGGATTTCACCGGACACCCGGGTCACCCCGTGGCCAAGCACATTGAACAGCTGCTGTTCCAGGTCGATCGACGGCGCGACCGCATCGGTGATGTCCTCTTCGGCCGCGACAGCAAAGGCCGATCCGCTCAGGGCTGCGCGGAACTCGGCAAGCGCATGACCGCCCCCCGGTTGCCGCGACGCGGGTTGACGGAGCCTGTAGGCCTCGGTGCGGAAGCAGTCGCCGATCAGCACCTGCCCTCCCGGCGCCAGAAGCCGCGCGCATTTCGGCAGGCTTTCCGCCAGCGGAATGTACTGAAAACTTTCAGAGAAGAGGCAAAGGTCATAGGGTCCGGTGCCCGCGAAGGTCTCGAAGGTGCACTCATGCACTACGGCTCCCTTTGCCGTCTCACGACAGCGCGCGGCCAGAAAGGGCGAAGGCACAACGATCTCGACCGAATGCCCAAGCGCCAGCAGTTTCTTGGCCGTCTCGCCCGCACCGCCGCCGATGTCCAGAATGCGCAAACGGCCTTCCGGCAGATACCCGAAAAGCTTCACCGTATAGGCATCCTGAGCCTGGCGCAGGTTCCCCGCCGTGACCTCAAGCCCGGACCAAAGCCCGTAATGCAGGTTCTCGGCCCCGGTCAGCCAGTGGATGAAGGCAAGCCCCACATCCAGCCCCACCGCCTGCGTGTCGATCTTCTGTCCCATGTCCGCACCTCTGCCGATGCCTTAGCCGCTTCGGGCCGCATCGGCAACGGTTTCGCCAGATCGCGCATCAGCGCTTGCATGGGAACAAAAACAGATCAAATCTGCTCTATTCCGACTCTCCCGATGAGGCGCCGCATGCCGCACAACAATTCCAACGCCGTGACCGAGCGCCCCGAGGTCCTGACCCGGCCCAAGCTGGAAGGCGGGCGGCGCTTTGTCCTCTCCACCCCGTTCCAGCCGGCCGGTGACCAGCCCACTGCCATCGCCGAACTGACCGCCGGGATCAACGCGGGTGAACGGGACCAGGTGCTTCTTGGTGCGACCGGGACCGGCAAGACCTTCACCATGGCCAAGGTGATCGAAGAAACCCAGCGTCCCGCCATCATCCTGGCACCGAACAAGACGCTCGCCGCGCAATTGTACGGCGAATTCAAGGGCTTCTTCCCTGAAAACGCCGTCGAATACTTCGTTTCCTACTACGACTACTACCAGCCCGAGGCCTATGTCGCCCGCACCGACACCTACATCGAGAAGGAATCCCAGATCAACGAACAGATCGACCGGATGCGCCATTCGGCCACCCGCGCACTTCTGGAACGCGACGACGTGATCATCGTCGCATCGGTCTCCTGCATCTACGGCATCGGCTCGGTCGAGACCTATTCGGCCATGACGCAAGACCTGGTCGTGGGCCAGCTTTACGACCAGCGCAAAGTGATGGCCGAGCTGGTTGCCCAGCAATACCGGCGCCTGGAAACCGCCTTCCAGCGCGGCGCTTTCCGGGTGCGGGGCGATTCCCTGGAAGTCTGGCCCGCCCACCTTGAAGACCGCGCCTGGCGCTTCTCCTTTTTCGGCGAAGAGCTTGAGTCGATTACCGAATTCGACCCCCTGACCGGGTCGAAAACGGACAGCTTCAAGCAGATCCGCATCTATGCGAACAGCCACTACGTCACCCCGCGCCCGACGCTGCAGCAGGCAATCAAGGGCATCAAGGAGGAGCTCTTCCACCGGCTGAAACAGCTCACCTCCGAAGGCAAGCTCCTCGAAGCGCAACGCCTGGAACAGCGCACCAACTTCGACCTCGAAATGCTGGAAGCCACCGGCTCCTGCGCCGGGATCGAAAACTACTCCCGCTACCTCACGGGCCGTGCGCCGGGCGAACCGCCGCCAACGCTCTTCGAATTCATCCCCGACAACGCCATCGTCTTCGCCGACGAAAGCCATGTCTCGGTCCCCCAGATCGGCGGCATGTACCGCGGCGACTTCCGCCGCAAGTTCACTCTGGCCGAACACGGCTTCCGGCTCCCGTCCTGCATGGACAACCGCCCGCTCAAGTTCGAGGAATGGGATGCGATGCGCCCGCAAAGCATCTTCGTCTCCGCCACCCCTGCGGCCTGGGAGATGGAGCAGACCGGCGGCGTCTTCACCGAACAGGTGATCCGCCCGACCGGCCTCATCGACCCGCAGGTGGAAATCCGCCCGGTCGAGATGCAGGTCGACGACCTACTGGACGAAATCCGCAAAGTGGCCGCGAAAGGCCTGCGCACGCTGGCAACCGTCCTGACCAAGCGCATGGCCGAGGACCTGACGGACTATCTCCACGAACAGGGCATAAGGGTGCGCTACATGCACTCGGACATCGACACGATCGAACGCATTGAAATCCTGCGGGATTTGCGGCTGGGGGCCTTTGATGTGCTGGTCGGCATCAACCTTCTGCGCGAAGGCCTGGACATCCCGGAATGCGGGCTGGTGGCGATCCTCGACGCCGACAAGGAAGGGTTCCTGCGGTCCGAGACCAGCCTCATCCAGACCATCGGCCGCGCCGCGCGGAACTCCGAAGGCCGGGTGATCATGTATGCCGACCGGATGACCGGCAGCATGGAACGCGCGATCGGCGAAACCAACCGCCGCCGTGAAAAGCAGGTGGCCTACAACATCAAGCACGGCATCACGCCCGAGACGGTGAAGAAGAACGTCGAGGACGTCCTTTCCGGCCTCTGGCAAGGCGACACCGACCAGGCGCGGATCACGACCAAGGTCGACAAGGCCATGGTCGGCCAGAACCTCGCCGCCCATCTCGACGCGCTGCGCCTGCAGATGCGCAAGGCCGCCGAGAACCTGGAATTCGAGGAAGCCGCCCGCCTACGCGACGAGGTGCGCCGTCTGGAGGCCGTGGAACTCGCCGTCGCCGACGACCCCTTCGCCCGGCAAGAGGTGATCGAGGAAGCCGTGGAAGAGGCCGTGAAGATGTCGGGGCGGAGCACGGGGGGCCGGGCCGGGCAGCGGGGCGGGAAGCGGTCGAGGGGGCGCAGGTAGGAGTCCGCGCAGTGTGCTTTGCGCAGGATTGCGACCCCAACTGCGGTGACGTTTGCGTCCCAGTAGCACCGGATGTCGACTGTGGGGTCGGTTCGGGTGACGGTCCGGCCTATGTCCAGGGCCCCGCCTACGTTATTGTTGGTAATCCATTTTGTCTTGATCGGGACGGCGAAGGTGTGGCTTGCGCGCTGTCAGCGATGTTGCAAGTTGGGCCGTCCCCTCGTCAGCCTTGCCCCCCGGTGACGGCTTTGATGGTCGCATCCATCCCCCTCAGCCACACCTTCCCGTCTCGCAGACTGCCACGGATCAGGAAACCTGGCTCCAGCACTTTGGGATGTGCCTCCGCCCAGTCGCGGTAGCGGTCGTTGGTCACGATCCGGGCATCGAAGTCTTTTGCGGTTTCCAGCAAGAAGGGATCGGCCTGCGTGCCCTTGGGCACGACCAGAACCTGCCGTTTCTCCAGACCCAGAAGCAGCGCGAAGTCGCCGTCGTGCAGGTAGCGTCCCATCAACTTCCAGCCAGCATTGGCATCGAAGACCACGCCGGGCACATAGCCAAGCGACTTCAGCTCCTTAACTACAAGGTGGACTGGCGCAAGCTGGGGGGAATTGTCCTGCCAGTGCATGACATTGGAACCGTCGACCAGAATCCAGTTCTCTGGTGTGTGATCCGCCCTGGTCCGTCGGGGCCGTTGCAACAGCCGAAGCAGTAGAAAGACCGCGACCAGCGCCAACGTCATCAAGGCGAGGGTCCCAAAAACCGGATCGGAAAAGAACGTCATCAACATGTGGCGAAGCTAGCGTGGGCCGCGATGATTTGCCAAGCCCGTCCGTCCACCCCTTCGATTCGCCCGGCTTGGTTAATGCCTTTTCGTCGCCACGCGCGTAGAGACGGAAGGAAGACGCTAGGAAGACAGAAAGCAGATCGAAGAACTGGGCCTAACCCCTTGAATTAACGGCCCGCCCGACCCCCGGATCTCAGAACACCCCCACGACCTCATACATCACCGGCTCGAACCCCTTGCAGAGCTCGTTGATCTTGCGGTTCCGCTCCCGCATCTCGGGCGTGCGCAGCATTGCCTGGTAATCCTCGCGCCGCTGCCATTGCGAATAGTTGCAGATCCGCGTCCGGGCGTCGTTCATGTGCAGCCCCGCCGCAATGAACCCTGGCTGGTGGCGGATGCAGTCCTGATAGGCGGCCTCCAGTGCCTCGACCAGGTCGAAGGCCATTGCGGGGGTCGTCTCAAATGTGGTGATGACGGTTTGTCCTTGGAAATCCTTGACAATCTTGGGCATGTCGTCCTCCCTCTCTGACCAGAGGATGCCACGAACAGGGGCGATGGGCCATGAAGTTTCTCGATCCGAATGATCCGTTCTTCGCCAAGGCCTGGGTGCGCTGGGTGACCGTGCTCTTGCCGCTTGGCTGGGCGGTGGTCGAGTTCTTCTGGCAGGGGTCGCCCTTCTGGGGCATCCTGTTCCTCGCGGCCGGGGTCTATGCGGGCTGGATGCTGTTCTTCAAACGCAACGCCGACTAAAGGTCAGTCCATCCAGTCGGGCTGGGCAAGGCCAAGCGCCTCGGGGTCCGAAAGATAGACAGCGCCAAGTACAAGCGTCACAACGAAAATCACCGCAAAGCCGATCTTCCAGATCGACCAGGGCCGTTCGCCCTGAACCTCGCCGGTCTGGCCGTTGACCAGGAAGCGGTAGCTTTTGCCGTTGTACTTGTAGGCCGCCATCCAGACCGGCAGGAGGATATGCTTGAAGGTCTCGTCCGACCAATCGGTGTCGACGTCATGGATGCGTTGTTCATCGCCGCCGATGTCGCGGCGCACGTCTTCGCGGATCACCCCGGACATGCGCTCCCGCGCCTCCTGATGGCCGGCGTCAAGCCCCACGGTGTAGCCCTCGGCCTGAAAGCCGGCAAGGAATTCAGGGGTATAGGCGGTCAGAGCGCCAAGGTCCCAGGGCGTGAGTTCGTTGCCAAGCCGCGAGGGCAGGCTGCGCGAGGCCATGACAAGGACGTCATCGAAAGCGCGCGTGACATGGCCGGACGCCGGATACCAGCGCGTATGGCGGACCCGTTCCTCGCGGGTCTCCATCCGGCCGTTGACCCGAACCCGGACGGTGCGGGTCTCATAATAGTACTCTCCCCGCTCGCCGGAATAGCGGCTGGCCGTGTCGGCGTCGAAGGTCCAGAACGGCACATAGACCCCGTTCATCGCCCGGCCTTTGCGGGCATACTCCAGAAGCGTTCCGGGCGCGAACCACAGGCTGCCCAGCCAGGCAATCATCGCCTTCCGCGCCTCAGCCTCGGTCAGGACGAAGGGCACCAGCGCCTGCGGCTTGATGTGGCGCTGCGTGCCCGTATCCAGCACAACCGGCGTCGCGCAGAAGGGGCACTCCGTGGCATGCGTCGCACCCGAGATCTCAACCTGTGCGCCGCAGTTCGGGCACGAGGTTGTCCGGACCTCGACCATGTCGCCAGCCGCCAGATCGTCCCGCAATCCGCGTGCAAGATCAAACTCTTGCAAGGCCCTGGACTGGGTTCGCCGATCTTTCGTGCCGATCTCCTGCACATGCCCGCAATGCTCGCAGGTCAGATGAGTCTGACCAGGTGCATAACGCAGTTGTGCGCCACATTGCGCACAGGGCCAGCGGTATTCGTCCTGTGGCATGGCGCGCGCGGTCAGGGCTTTGGCGGCGGGGGCGGGACTTGGTCCAGAAGGCCCGCAAGCTCGGTCTCGGCGGCCATTTTCCAGCCGTCCTGACCGGGGGTCCAGACCATGGTCGCACGGGTCAGGCGGCCTTCGGCAATCGCCTTGGCTATTTCAGCCGCACCAAAGGGCCCCGAGGTCGAACCATCGACAGCCAGATGCCAAAGCTTGGCTGCCGGGGCCGAAGGTGGCGGCGGCGGAGGGGGAGGCGTGGCGGTGCCCTGTGCAGCACCCCAGGGCCCCATGTTCTGCGCCATGCCCATCCCCATCCCGGCACCCATCCCGGCCCCCATAGCGGCGCCCATGGCGCTGCCCGGTTGTCCCATGCCTTCGGCAGCGTTGAACTGCATGTACCGGTTCAGATCGCCCACCACGCCCATCGAAGTGCGCTTGTCGAGCGCCTTCTCGACCTCTTCCGGCAAGCTGATGTTCTCTATGTAGAATTCCGGGATCGACAGCCCGTATTCCCCCACCTGCGGCGCGATCGCATTGGCGATGATCTTGCCCAGATCAGCCACGTTCGCGGCCATATCCAGAACCGGGATCCCCGATTTTGCCAGCACCTGGGACGCCTGCTGCACGATCACGTTGCGGATCTGGAAGCTGATCTCGTCCGCAGTGAACTCGCCGTCGGTGCCGACGATTTCGGTAATGAACTTGCCGGGATCTGTTACGCGCAGCGAATAGGTGCCAAAGGCGCGGAGGCGGACCGGTCCGAATTCCGGATCCCGCGCCATGATCGGGTTCTTGGTACCCCATTTTTGGTCGTTGAAGCGGGTGGTGTTGACGAAATAGACCTCGGATTTGAAGGGCGACTGAAAGCCGTGGTCCCAGTGCTGCAGCGTCGTCAGGATCGGCATGTTGTTGGTCTCAAGCATGTAGAGACCGGGGCCGAAGACATCCGCAAGCTGGCCTTCGTGAATGAAAACAGCGGCTTGGCCTTCGCGCACTGTCAGCTTGGCGCCGTACTTGATCGCCTGCCCGCGGCGGTCGAACCGCCAGACCATGGTGTCGCGCGTGTCATCAAGCCACGAGATGACATCAATGAATTCGCCTTTGAGGAAATCGAAAACCATGGCTACCTCCGTAAGGGTTTCAGTCAGCTGTCGCCGCCGGTCAGCCGACGGGCAAGTGCATCAACAATGGGTCGGGCTTCGGTCGGGGTCATCCCGGTGCGCAGCTCGCGGCTGTAAAGCATCCGCAAGAGCATCTCGTCGTGGTCGGTCAGGAACGCGAATTCTTCGTCATCGTTGAAGATGGATGGCCGCGCCCTGGGGCTGTCGTTCGGCAGTCCAAGACCTTGGGTCAGTTCCTCATGCAGGCAGGAAAGCCGCAAAAGGTCAGGATGTTCCGACCGGATGACCGCGAAGGCCCGGGAATAGGCGCCGGTCGTACCTTCGGACAGGGCATAGACGAGGCAGTAAGTCGATCTGGGCATCTGCGTGACCCCGGCTACGTCGCCGGGGGAAAGGCCAGGCAGGATGGCGTGGATCATCGGACCTAGCGCTTCGCGTTCGTCCTCTGACACGACCTGGATGAAGAAGTTCGGGTTGCGGTCGTCCAGGGCGATCGGGTGGCCGGTAACCCGGGCGAGCCGGGCGACAAAGCTTGCGATCCGCGCGCGGTCTGTTGCCTGTCGGTCGGCGGGGACGCTCGGTCCGAATTGCAGGGCAATGCGAACCGGTGTTTCCCAGCGGCGCAGGCGGCTTTCGATCTCTTCGCGGACGAACCCGCCCGAGCTGCGTCGATATTCGTCATGCAAGGCGATACGCATGAAGTTGTCAGCCAGCATCCGATCGGTCACTGGAATCTCGCTTCCCCCGTCGGTGCGCAACATGCCCTGACCCAGCAAGGCCTGCTGGATCTGGGCATAATAGGCCATGGCTGCAGCACTTTTCGCTGTGGGCGCGGCATTCGGGGCCGGCGTGTTCGGGATCGCCGCAACCGATGCCGGCCCATTGAGCCCGACCAGATCACACCCGGCCACGACAAGGCAGGTGGCAAGGGCCGCCAAGGCCTTGATGGGAAGACTCTTCAGCATACCGCGCCGCCGCCGCCTCAGGCCGAAGCCGGGGTTGGCATCTGGCGTGCCTTCGCGGCAGCCAGCGTGTCGCGCAATTCGGCCTCCATCTTCACAAGCTCGGCTTCGGCGGTTGCGCGGCGGGCCTTGCCTTCATCGGCAATCGCCAGGCTTTCGTTGATCGTGGCGATCAGCGTGGCGTTGGCGTGCTTGACCGTCTCGATGTCGAAGACCCCTCTCTCCATCTCTTCGCGCACGACCTTGTTCGCGGCCTGAAGGTTCTCGGCATTGGCCTTCAGAAGTTCGTTGGTCAGATCATTGGCATCCCGCACCGCCTCGGCCGCTTCCTTTGAGCGCTGGATCGTCACGGCCTGAGCAAGCTGAGTTTCCCAAAGCGGCACGGTGTTGACGAGGGTGGAGTTGATCTTGGTGACCAGGCTCTTGTCGTTCTCCTGCACCAGACGGATCGAGGGCAGCGACTGCATGGTCACCTGCCGCGTCAGCCGCAGGTCATGCACCCGGCGCTCCAGATCGTCGCGGGCGGCACGAAGGTCACGGAGCTCCTGCGCCTTCATCACCTGATCGGCCTCCGGCGCCTTGGCGACCTCGGCCTCCTTGGCCGGGATGGCGGTCTGGTCGGTCTCGGCCAGCTTCGCCTCACCGGCCGCAATGTAAAGCGCCAGCTCGTTGTAGAATGTCAGGGTCTTTTCGTAAAGCACATCCAGGCTTTTGATATCCTTGAGCAATGTGTGCTCGTGCGTCAGAAGCTCACCGGTGATCTTGTCGATCTGGCCTTGCACGTCCTCATACTGTGCGACGAATTCGGCAAAGGGGGCGGCACGGCCCAGAAGGCGTTCCCACCAGCTGGCCTCGCGCCGCAGGTCCAACTCGTCGACCGCAAAGCCCCGAATGGTGGTGACAATCTTGCGAAGCGAGTCCCCAGCGGGGCCCACGTCCTTGTTCTTCACGTCCTGCAACATGGCCTGGCTGATCACCTGCAGTTCGGCCTGCGCCGAAGAGCCGAAGGCGATGATCGATTGCGTGTTCGACAGGTCCACTTCGGACATCCGCTTGCGGATCGCCTCGGCCTGATCGCCGGTCGCGGTTTCCAGGGGCACGACCTCGGCCATGGGTTCGGGCAGGATGACGGCAGTGACTTTCTCGACTTCGGTCAGAAAGGCGGCGGCGCTGGCTTGGACGGTCTCGGACATGCAATCCCCCTTGGGTCTGGGTCAATGGTCAAGCTTAAGCCGGTCGCGCAACACGGCGATCTCGACATCCAGATCGCTGCGGTTGTTCGACAGGAACGCGGTGGTCTTCTGGGCAAAGGTGGTCTCAAGATCGGCGAGAAGGGCTTCGTAATCGGCACGGGCGGCCGAGTCGCGGGTCTGGGCATAGTGGTCGGCAAACTTGACCGTCGCATCGCGCGCGCCCATCAGGTAGACCGACATGTACTTGCGCGCGGCCGTAAGGTCGCCCGGATCGGCCTCGATCGTGCGGAAAAGCGTGCGAGCCGCAGCTGCAAACTGCGCGATGCGGCGTTCCAGCGCCCGGTCCCCGGCACGCAGGATCGCATCCTGCATTCCGGCCAGATATTTCTCGCCCTCTTCGACCGCAGTGGCCACGCGGCCGGTCTGGAATGTATCGATTCCCTCCATCCCCTTGTCGGCCAAGGGATCGGGCCCGAACGAAAGCAAGTGAAGACCCGCCCCGACCAGGGCGAAAAGCACAGGATAGATCACCCCAGTGTCAGTCATGATGCCGCCAAGGCCAAGGGCGGCTCCCGTCAGGACGGCCCCGGCGATCTTGCGTGGAAAGGCCGGGCGACGGGCCAGCTTGCGGGTGTTGAAGGCCGCCTCGGCCCGCAGACCCTCCCGGGTAAGCCAGGCGGACAGGACCAGAAGGCCACCGGCGGCGAGGCCCAGGAGCATTTCGCGCGGTCCGTCACCAAAGGCGGGAAACAGAAACAGGAACGCCGAAAGGAACAGAAGCGTCGTTCGCCATTGGCCGGTTCCGCGCGGCTCGGCGCCGGAGGTCGGGCCGGTCACCGACTGGCTGCCCGTGGGCGAGTATTTCCCCCCGAAGCGTTCTGCCATCACACGCCCCCAGACCAGGCCACATAGGCGATCAGACCAATCAGAAGCGCAAACGCCAGGGTCCGAATTCCGCCACCCGACATCGCGACCCCTCCGTTTTTCTGCTTGTCTCCGACCTTAGCTTAAGCCCATGGACCATGCCAGTGAGGGCAGAGGGAAATCGGCGGCAAACTTCCCCCCCCGAACTGGGCATCAACCCTTGCGGGGGGCTCCGGGGCGGGCGGGGGCGCGGGCGGGGCGAGCTGACCTTGCTGGCCGTCCGGCGTCCGGTCCATCGGTGCCGTGTCCTTCGGTCTTGCGCGAAGGTCCGCGGGTGGCCTTCTGCCAGGTCTCAGACAGCTGTTTCAAGCCGTCGCCGGGTTTCAACTTCGACCCCTGAGCCTTGGCGCTTCGATCCTGTGCGGCACTGGCCCTGGGCTTCTCGCCTGCCCGAGCCCCGGGATTGGCGGCGGGCTTCGGATCGGGCTTGCGGCCGGTCCGGGGCGCGGAAGGGACATCACCTTCGCTCAAGCCCAACTGTTCGCGCAGGACCTTTGGCCGCACTTCCTCGACCTCGCCCGGTTGCAGCTCGTTCAGCCGGAACGGCCCGTAGGAGGTCCGGATCAGCCGGTTCACCGTCAGGCCGATATGCGACATGGCGCGGCGGATCTCGCGGTTCTTGCCCTCGCGGATGCCCACCGTCAGCCAGGCATTGGCGCCCTGGTGGCGGTCAAGCTTCACCTCCATCGGCTGGAACCGCTCGCCCTCGATGATCACGCCCTTGCGCAGCGGTTCGATCTCGGGCTCGGTCGGGTTGCCCTTGACTCGCACCCGGTACTTTCGCAGCCAACCGGTCGAGGGCAGCTCGAGCCGACGCTTGAGCTCGCCGTCGTTGGTCAAGAGAAGAAGACCTTCGGAATTGAGGTCGAGCCGCCCGACTGACATGACCCGAGGCATGTCCTCGGGCAGATGGTCGAAGACCGTGTCGCGGCCCTTTTCGTCCGAAGCCGAGGTCACCAGCCCCTCGGGCTTGTAGTAGAGCCAGAGGCGCGGCGGCTCGGGGGCGCCGACAGGCTCGCCCCTGACGGTGATCTTGTCCTTCGCCGTCACGTTCAGCGCCGGAGAGGTGATGACCGCGCCGTTGACCTTGACTTCGCCAAGCTCGATCAGCCGCTCGGCTTCGCGGCGCGAGGCGATGCCGGCGCGGGACAGGACCTTGGCGATGCGCTCGCCTTCGGTGGTCTTCTCGAGCTTTGCGGGCGGTTTCGGTGGGGCTTTGGGCTTTTCTTTTCCGGCCATGGACTTCATCCTTCGGCGCGGGGTGGCCAGCCCCGGGGGTTTTCCACCCCCGGACCCCCGAGGATATTTGAGCAAAGATGAAAGAGCAACGCGAAGGCTTCCGGTCGTTCATGGCGGCTGCGCTGGACGAGGCGCGGGCGGCTTCGGCGCGGGGCGAGGTGCCGGTTGGCGCTGTGGTCGTGCGGGCGGGCGAGGTTGTCGCGCGCGCGGGCAACCGGACGCGTGAGCTTGCCGATCCCACCGCCCATGCCGAGATGCTCGCGATCCGCGAGGCTTGCCGCCTGGCGGGGTCCGAGCGGTTGGGCGGCCACGACCTTTATGTGACACTGGAACCATGTCCCATGTGCGCGGCGGCAATCTCGGCGGCGCGCGTCGCACGGCTTTACTATGGAGCGGCCGATCCGAAGTCGGGCGGTGTTGCTGTGGGCGCACGGGTGTTCAGTCATCCCCAGTGCCACCATGTGCCCGAGGTCTATGACGGGATCGGGGCGGGGGAGGCAGAAGCCCTGCTGAAGGACTTCTTCGCCACGCGGCGCTAGATCCGGATCGGTTCCAGCACCTCGGGTTCTATCACCTCGATACCCGGTGGCAGCCCTGCCTTCAGGACGCTGGCATCCTGGGCCAGAATCGGAAAGGTCTTGTAGTGGCAGGGGATCACCCAGCGAAAATTGAACCACTTCCGCGCGGCCCAGGCGGCGCGTTCCATGTCCATCGTGTAATGCCCGCCGCAAGAGAGTATGCCGATGTCGGGCTGATGGAATTCCGCCATCCAGGCCATGTCGGCCATGATGTCGGTGTCGCCCGAAAGATAGATCGTGTGGCCTTCGCCTGCGATCATGAAGCCTGCCGCCGAGCCTGCGGGAAGAAGCGCGCCTCCGCGATAGTCGATGCTTGAGGAATGGCTGGCATTGACCATCGTCACTTTCGCCCCGCCCAGCGTCAGGGTGCCGCCCTTGCCGAAGCCCACGGTTTCGGCCAGCCCTTCGGCGGACATCCATTCCGCGATCTCATGGATGCAATGGACCTTGATCCCAAGCTTTTTTGCCAGCCGCGCGGCGTCGGCGGCGTGATCGCCATGGGCATGGGTCAAGAGCACATGCGTCACCCCCTTCACGGCCTGATCCTCGCGTTCGGCGGGCAGCATCGGATTGCCGGTGATCCAGGGATCGACCAGAAGCACGGCCGCTTCGATTTCGATACGAAAGCCGGAATGGCCCAGCCAAGTGATCTGCATGACGCGTCTCCATTCTGCGCTGAGGGGCGCACTCCAACCTCTCCAAGCTCATGCGGCAAGTGATTTTGGGACGGGCTTGGGACGATCGGCGGAAATTTGTTTTGTTCGTCGCAAAACGATCTGGAACGAAACGTCGGACGCGGAGTTTGGGCGGAAAACCAGCAATCGGAACAATGCCTTGTCGCCTACTGCGGCGGCAAGTATAGTTGGCTTGATTACAGCGGAGGTCTTGATGACCGCTCTTGGTTACTTAGTGCCCGAATTTCCCAATCAGACGCATGCCTTTTTCTGGCGCGAAGTCCAGGCGATGCGGGCAGAAGGGGTCAAGGTGGTTCTCCTGTCGACGCGCACCCCCGCACCCGAGGCGTGCCTGCACGACTTCGCAGCCGCGGCACGAGCTGAGACACGCTACCTGTTTCCACCCAGCGCTTCGGCCCTTGGATTTCTCGCTGCGCGGCCGCTGCGCACTGCCGCAGCCCTGCGCTATATTGCGGGTCTCACGCAAAGCAGCCTGAAAGATCGCGCGCGCATCGCCGCCATGCTGCCAAGCGCGGCGACTCTTTGCTTGCAAGCGCGGGCCAATGGCGTGCGGCATCTGCACGTCCATTCCTGTGCCAATTCCGCCCATCTGGCGGTACTGGCAAACATCCTCGATGATCTTCCCTATTCCTTGACCCTTCACGGCGACCTGGAGGTCTATGGCACGGATTTCGTTTCGAAGTTTTCCAGAGCGGTTCTGGTCCAGGCGGTGACGCGGCCGCTCCGGTCGCAGATTCTGGAGGTTGCGCCCGAGGTACATGTACCGGTGATCACCATGGGGGTGGACACTGACCGTTTCCGCCCCGGACCTACTGCGTCTCATGCAATCCCGCGTTTCTTGTCGGTCGCGCGGCTCAACCTGACCAAGGGCCATGTCTTTTTTTTGCGAGCCATGCGGCAGATTCTGAATGAGGGACATGCCCTGCACTATGCGGTGGCTGGCGAAGGCCCTGCCCGAGAGATGATAGAGGCCGAGATCGCCGCGCTTGGCCTGGAGGGGCAGGTGACGATGTTGGGCTCGCTGTCGCAGGATCAGGTGCTGGAGGAACTCCAGGGCGCAGACGGCTTTGTCCTGACTAGTTTCGGTCTGGGCGAGGCTGCGCCGGTTGCGGTCATGGAGGCGATGGCGGTGGGTCTGCCGGTGATCTGCTCCCGTATCGGCGGCACCGGTGACATGATCACCGATGATGTCGATGGGCTTCTGGTTGGACAGCAGGATGTCACCGCGATTGCCGATGCGCTGCGGCGCCTGGTCTCGGATGCCGGGCTTCGAAACCGGATCGGCAGTGCGGCGCGTGAACGGGCGCTGGTGCAGTTCGATGCAAGAGTGATGGCGCGGGCGTTGCTGGGCGAACTAGGTATTCTTCCGACCGGCCAAGGTACCTGAGGGTATGTCTCTGTTTGGCAAGCGGATTCTCGGGATCGGCTCTGCCATTCGACGCAACGCATCGGCCCGATTTGCCCAAAGCCGCATTTGGTCTGATCTCGGAGGCTTTGGCAGGACCGGCACAGTCGTGCCGGTCTATTACCCTCTGTGAGAGGCTCCTTCGTTCTTGAACCTTGTGTGAGCAGCAGCCCTGCAAACGCTCGACCAAGGGAGGCGACATGTTCATTGAAAATGCAGGCCAGAGCATTGCCTTTGGAATCGCCGCCTGTGCAACGGCGCTTCGTATTGGCTTCAACCCTGTGCTGATACAAGCTTGAACCGACGTCGCTGACGCTCGTAATCCAACCTTTCCTCAATCGCCGCCTCTTACCCCACAAGGGCACGATTCTGTCCGCCGTATCCGGGTCGGCCCCATTTCACGACACGATACGGACCTGACGCCCGAAAAGCGCCGGCACGCAATATGAAACCAACTTCCTTTCCCGCCAAACCGGCGCCAAGCGTCGCCTTGGACGAGATCATCAACGCCTGAGGCTTGTGGCCAGAGCTGAGATCCCTCATGGCGTGGAGCTTCCGCCGATCGCCGGCGCCGTTTCCGACGTCTCGCCCCGCCATCATCTGCGCCTCTATGTCGGGTTGACACCGGTCTCAAGCCGCGACCGGCATTCCTTTGCCCGCTGGCAAGCCGGTTCCCCGGCCCTACCGGGAAGCCATGTGCTTGCGAGGCGGGGCCGGGGCGGCTAAACGGGGCCAAAGCACTGGAGGGCCCCATGGCCATTGACATCGACACCGCGCGCAAGGTGGCAAAACTTGCCCGGATCCGGGTTGAAGAGGCTGACCTGCCGAAACTGGCAGGCCAGCTTTCCGGCATCCTTGGCTTCATGGAGCAGTTGAACGAAGTCGATGTGACGGGCGTCGAGCCGATGACCTCGGTCACGCCGATGCGGCTCAAGCGGCGGGCGGATGTAGTGACGGATGGCGACATCCAGGCGCAGGTGCTGAAGAACGCGCCCGACGCGCGCGAGGGGTTCTTTGCCGTGCCGAAGGTGGTGGAATGAGCGCGCCCATGACCAGTGCCAACGCCTGGACAATTGCCGCTGCACGCGACGCGCTGCGCAAGGGCGAGATCACGGCTGTCGATCTGACCATGTCTTGTCTGACAGCAATCGACGCGGGCGATGACCTGAACGCCTTTGTTCACAAGACCCCTGAAATCGCGCTGGAGCAGGCGCGGGCCGCCGATGCGCGGCTGAAGGCGGGCGATGCCCCGGCTATGTGCGGAATTCCCCTGGGGATCAAGGATCTGTTCTGCACCAAGGGGGTGCCGTCGCAGGCCGCGTCGAAAATCCTGAAGGGCTTCAAGCCGGAATACGAATCGACCGTGACCTCCAAGCTGTTCGGCGCAGGCGCGGTCATGCTTGGCAAGCTCAACATGGACGAGTTCGCCATGGGCTCGTCGAACGAGACCTCGGCCTATGGCAATGCAGTCAGCCCTTGGCGGCGCGAGGGTTCGAATGTCCAGTTGACCCCGGGCGGGTCGTCGGGCGGCTCGGCGGCGGCGGTGGCGGCGGACCTGTGTCTAGCGGCGACCGGCACGGATACCGGCGGCTCGATCCGCCAGCCTGCTGCCTTCACCGGGATCGTCGGGATCAAGCCGACCTATGGGCGTGTGAGCCGCTGGGGGATCGTGGCTTTTGCCTCCTCTCTGGATCAGGCCGGGCCGATGACGAAATCAGTCCGCGATGCGGCGATCATGCTTCAGGCGATGGCCGGGCATGACCCGATGGATTCTACCAGCGCCGATATCCCGGTGCCGGATTTCGAGGCCGCGCTGACCGGCGACATTCGCGGCAAGGTCATCGGTATCCCCAAGGAATACCGGATGGACGGAATGCCCGCCGAAATCGAGGCACTTTGGGCGCGCGGGATCGAGATGCTGAAGGACGCGGGCGCCGAGGTTCGCGACATCAGCCTGCCGCATACGAAATATGCGCTGCCGGCCTATTACGTCATCGCACCTGCCGAAGCCTCGTCGAACCTCGCGCGCTATGATGGCGTCCGCTACGGACACCGCGCCAAGCTGACCGCTGGCGATGGCGTGACCGAGATGTATGAGAAGACCCGGGCCGAAGGCTTCGGGCCGGAAGTCCAGCGCCGGATCATGGTCGGGACCTATGTGCTGAGCGCCGGGTTCTACGACGCCTATTACAACCGCGCCCGCAAGGTTCGGGCGCTGATCAAGCGCGACTTCGAGACGGTCTTTGCCGATGGCGTCGATGCGATCCTGACGCCTGCCACGCCCTCGGCTGCCTTTGGCCTGGGCGAGATGTCGGATGCTGACCCGATCCAGATGTACCTCAACGACGTCTTCACCGTGACAGTGAACCTGGCCGGTCTTCCGGGGATCTC
Organism: Tabrizicola sp.; assembly: GCA_016792685.1. Lineage (GTDB taxonomy): Bacteria > Pseudomonadota > Alphaproteobacteria > Rhodobacterales > Rhodobacteraceae > Tabrizicola. Next base: position 46,374 of record JAEULQ010000028.1, read on the forward strand.
GGTGCCCGTGGGGCTGGACGCGCAAGGCCTGCCGCTTGGCCTCCAGCTGATCGGGCGGCCGTGGGATGAGGCGCAGTTGCTGAATTACGCACATGTGCTTGAAAGCCGCGCCGGCTTTGTGGCCAAAGCGAAAAAATGGTGGTAAGGGGCGCCAAACGACCCCTTTCGAGGCAGTGATGAGCCGTATGAACCTTGGTCCCGCCACCGGCGCAGTTCTTGCTGTGCTTCTGATGGCCGCCTGTACGCCGACGACGACCGACTCTGGTGCGGGTGTCGGATTCCAGGACTACAACAGCTATATCCGCGGTGCCGCACCCGCGCCTGCCGGGGCTCCGGTGACCATCCCGCCGCCGGGCGGCAGCTTTGATCCGGCAGCCGCCGCAGCTGCGATCGACCGGGCCCAGGGCACGTTGCCGCCCGCGACGGCCGATGTCGCGGCCCTTCCGCCAACCGATACGGCCGTGCGTCCGCGTGGCGGTGCTCCGGCGGGGATCAAGGAAGAATCCGGCGAAGTGGCGCACAACAACACCGGAATCTCGGACGAGCAGGACTTCGATGCCGTCGCCGCCCGCGAGACCATCGAAAGCGACGCCGAACGGATCGCACGCAACCGCGCCGAATATGTTGTCGTCCAGCCCAAGGACCTGCCGCAGCGGCCGGGCGACACCGGACCGAACATCGTCGAATTTGCCCTGGCAACGAAACACGCTCCGGGCGTCCAGATGTACAAGCGCAGCGGCATCGGTCTGCGGGATGTGAACTCGGCCTGCGCCAAGTTTGCGTCACCCGACCAGGCCCAGCAGGAATTCCTGGCCAAGGGCGGGCCTGAGCGTGACCGGATGGGAGTCGACCCGGATGGCGACGGTTTCGCCTGTGCCTGGGATCCGCGTCCGTTCCGCACCGCGCTGCAGTGAGCCTGACCCACCCCTCGCCGAACTTCGGAGAACGGCGGGGCAGGGGGCGGGTGGAGCTTGTGGTGCTGCACTACACCGCTATGCCAAGCTGCACTGAGGCGCTTGGTCGGCTACGTGATCCGGCGGTCGAGGTGTCCGCGCATTACCTTATCGACAGGGATGGCACCCTGCTGAGCCTCGTCGACGAGGCGGCCCGCGCCTGGCATGCGGGGGCCGGGACCTGGGCAGGCGAGGGCGATGTGAATTCGCGCTCGATCGGGATCGAACTTGCCAACACGGGCTTCGAACCCTTTGCCGAAGGCCAGGTCGCGGCATTGGAGCGCCTGCTAGCGGAAATCCTGCGCCGCCACGATTTGTCCCCTGCAGCGGTGATTGCGCATTCCGACATGGCCCCTGACCGCAAGGCCGACCCCGGCCCCCGTTTTGACTGGCGGCGGCTGGCACTGCAGGGCCTGTCGGTCTGGCCCGAGCTGGCGAAGCCAGGCGACTTCGTGGCTGATCTTCGCGCTTTCGGCTATCCTGATGCGCCGGAGAGTACCCTGCTTTCGGCTTTCCGCCTGCGCTTCCGGCCATGGGCCACCGGACCGCTTGACGACACCGACCGCGCGCTTGCGGCCGACCTCGCCCGCCGCTTTGCCATTGACGGCGGGGCCTTGGGCGCCTAACTCCCTAGCCGCGCGGAGGGCTGGATGGCCGCGGGGCAAGCCCCGAGGAAAGTCCGGACTCCCGTTGGCAAGGGTGCCGGGTAACGCCCGGCGGGGGCAACCCCAGGGAAAGCGCCACAGAGAAGAGACTGCCCTGCTGTTTGAGAAGGTTCGCCTTCGGCTTGGCAGGGCGATGGTGAAACGGTGGGGTAAGAGCCCACCGCGGGACTGGCAACAGGACCGGCACGGCAAGCCCCACCCGGAGCAATGCCAAATAGGGGCCTCGCGCGGGGGTCGGTCGGGAAACCGATACCGCCCGCAGGGACGCCAACGCCCGAGAGGCCCGGGTTGGCAGCTTGACCGCCGTGGCAACACGGTTGGCAGAGGAATGGTCATCCAGAGGCGAAAGCCTTGGACAGAATCCGGCTTACAGGCTCTCCGCGCATCCATTTTCTCGCTGGTTCCCTTCGGACCCTCGATCACGTTCGCGTGCTATTGATCCGCGTCAATGCCGGCCGTGGCTGGCTGGTCTTCTGATGCCCGCGGAAACGCAGGATGCGCTTCCTATTGGGATCTGAGGAGGATCGGGTCATGAGAGCTTTCACCATCGTCATGGTGCTGGGAATCGGGGCTGCGTCGGGTGCATTGGCACAGGGACAGCCCGGCTGGGGCGGGGGACCGGGGCAGGGCTGGTGGCAAGGCTGGGGCTGGGACATGGGTCCGAGCTATGGGATGGGCCCGGGCTATGGCATGGGACCAGGCTACGGAATGGGTCCTGGCCAGGGTTATGGCATGGGGCCAGGGGTCGGTCAGGGCTGGGGAATGCCTCCGGGCGGCATGGGGCGCGGGATGATGATGGCCGGGCTTGATGCCGACCAGAATGGCGAGATCTCGGCCGAGGAAGCGGCAAGCCATGCTGAAGCGATGTTCGCCCTCATGGACAACAATGCCGACGGCACTCTGGAGGCCGGAGAGTTTGGGGCCGGCCGCATGGGCATGATGAGCCCCTGGGGCATGATGCCCGCAATGCAGGAACGCCATGCAGCGCGATTTGCCGCCAAGGATGGCGACGGCGACGGCAAGGTCACGATGGCCGAATTCCTGGCTGCCGAGAAGGCCCAGTATGAGGCCGCCGATTCCGACAAGGACGGCAAGGTCACGCCATGGGAGCTCCGCGCCGTCATGTGGCAATGAGGCCGCCGATAGCGGTTGGTTCTGCCGGGAAGCCGACTGGATGGCGGAATTCGAGGATCCAAACTGGGTCCGAGGCCCGCCACTATCTCTGAACTTGGCCGTGGGCACCGGCCCCTTCCAAGGGCTCAAGAAAGACCGTCTGCACAATGACCGAAAGGATGGTCATCAAGGGATCGGACCCCGTCACGCGCGAGCAAGGCTAGTACTTGGTGGGTACGATCACCCAGGATCGGGCCATTCCGCGCGATCCAGGGCCGTGCCGCAGGGCGCTGCCCGATGCAATTCGCGGTGGTCAGGTTGCGATAAGCGGGGGCTCATGAGTGCCGGTCGCGGAAGCCTTGACGATAACCGCGGTATCGCCGTTGCTGCATTGGGAACAAGAGGGCACCATGGAACGCAATCACCGGGAAGAACACTATGTCGCGCGGGTTGGCTGGCTGCGCGCTGCGGTGCTGGGGGCCAATGACGGGATCGTGTCGACGGCCTCGCTGATCGTTGGTGTGGCTGCGGCTTCTGGCCGGGCCGAAGTCATCGTGGCCGGGGCCGCGGGGCTGGCTGCGGGGGCCCTGTCGATGGCGGCGGGCGAATATGTCTCGGTCTCGTCTCAGTCGGATACCGAGGGCGCCGACATTGCCCGCGAGAAGCAGGAGCTCCTCGCTGACCCGGAGGAGGAACTGCGCGCCCTGGCGACCATCTACGAAAACCGGGGCGTACCACCCGAGCTTGCCCGAGAGGTGGCCGAGGCGCTGCACGCCAAGGACGCGCTGTCAGCGCATGTCCGGGACGAACTCGGCATCATGGAGCACACCGAGGCGCAGCCCTTGGTCGCCGCCGGGGCCTCGGCCCTGACCTTTTCGGTCGGCGCGGCCTTGCCCTTGGCTGCGGCGGCCTTGGCACCTGAGCCGCAGATCGCGCTATGGGTCACCGGCCTGTCGCTGGTCTTCCTGGCGTTGCTCGGGGCTGTTGGCGCGCGGGCGGGAGGGGCAAAGGTCTCGCGCGCCGTCCTGCGTGTGACGTTCTGGGGCGCAGTTGCCATGGCCGTCACCTGGGCAGTTGGCCATTTCTTCGGCGCGGTGGTCTGACTCTTGCTGCTTTTCGATCCGTACCGGGTGGAGGTGTTGCACAGCAGGCCGGTTTCGCTGTTGACTCTGCCGGTTGGCCGGATAAAAGGCGGGCTTCAAGGATTTCACCGGGGGACTTCGGATTCCCCGATGCAGGAGAGACGACCATGGCAAAGCCCGCCACCATCAAGATCCGCCTGAACTCGACCGCGGGCACCGGCCACTTCTATGTGACCAAGAAGAACGCCCGTACGATGACCGAAAAGATGGTCATCAAGAAGTACGACCCCGTCAAGCGGGAGCATGTCGAGTACAAGGAAGGCAAGATCAAGTAAGCTTTTGATCTTGCGACGAACGGGCCGCACCTTCGGGCGCGGCCTTTTTCATGGGACGGCAGTGCGAAAGATCGAGATCATTGGCGGCCCCGGTGCAGGCAAGACGACGCTTGCTACGGCAATGGGCGAAGTCCTCGGGTTGGCCGTTGTCCATCTGGACGACTTGTTCTGGATATCCCAAGACCAGGTCACGGCACGAAGCGAATGCCAGGCCCGTCTTGATGCGGTGCTTCAACGCGAAGCTTACATCATCGAGGGCGGGCATGATTGGTCCTTTCAGCAGCGCGCCGCCGCTTGCGACACGTTGATCTGGCTGGACATCCCTCCACACATTCGCGCCATGAACATCGTCCGGCGTCGACTGGGCAAGTACACCGCCAGACATAAGCATGCCACCGGGATCGCCGCGTTTCAGGCCGCGAAGCCGGTTTTTGGGCACTGGCACTACTTTGCGCTGGACTGGGCCGAGACTTATTCGGGCCGGGCTTTTCAGCGTGCCTCGACGCTGCAGAACGTCCAGCTGATACGACTGCGATCACGGGCTGAGGTCGCCGGGTTCCTTACAAGCCTGCGCAAATAGAAAGGGCCGGTCCCAAGACCGGCCCTGTTGGTTCTGTCTGCCGAAGCCTTATTCCCGGTTGCCCAGGAACTGCAGCAGGAACATGAACAGGTTGATGAAGTCCATGTAGAGGTTCAGCGCGCCCATGATGGCGGCCTTGCCCAGCCATTCGCTGTCCATCGCCTGCGCATGCTGGATGTAGTTGTTCTTGATGTTCTGGGTGTCGTAGGCGGTCAGGCCCGCGAAGATCAGCACGCCGATCACCGAGATGGCGAAGGCCAGCGCCGAGGACGCGAGGAAGATGTTCACCACCGTCGCAACCAGAAGGCCGATCAGACCCATCATCAGGAACGTGCCCATGCCGCTCAGGTCACGCTTGGTGACATAGCCGTAGAGCGACAGTCCCGCGAAAGCGATCGCGGTGATGAGGAAGGTCTGAGCGATCGAGACGCCGGTGAAGACCTTGAAGATCCATGCCAGCGACAGGCCCATCACGGCCGCGAAGGCGTAGAAGAACAGCTGCGCCGCCGCCGCCGACATCCGGTTGATCAGTGCGCCGAACGCGAAGACCATGGCCAGAGGCGCGAACATCACCACCCAGCCCAGGATATTCGGGCGCAGCGTCATCGGGTCCCGGAAGACCGAGAGAAGTGCGTCCGAGGTGCCGACCGACCAGGCAACGCCGGCGGTGACCAGCATCGCCACGGACATCAGCCCGTAAACCTTGTTCATGTGGGCGCGAAGCCCTTCGTCGATCTGCGCGCGGGCGCCGACGCCTACGCTGCGGATCGTGTCATATTCAGCCATTGAAGCCTCCGATGTTGTCCCTAAGGGCAACGCCGGGGGGACCGGCGCGACCTCGTGCACGGAATATTGGGGTCAAGTCTCAGGATTTCAAGCTTCTTGACCGCTTCATTCAATCCGGAACGATCGCTTTTTCACTGATGCCAGTGGGTCGGCGCATCCCAGTCCGGCCGCGACGCTTCGGCCAGAGCTTGCTCGCGGGTGACGCCAATATCCCGCAAGAGACGGTCGTCCAGTCTGCCGAGGCGGTTGCGTTCGCGGCGGAGCGCGCTTCGGGCAAGAAATGCGCGCAGAGCGCCGGAAAACGGCATCCTGCGGATACCGATGTGGAGCATGTGCAGCGTGTTCATGGCGGGTCCAATCATTCCTAAGTGTGATGGAACGAGCGTGCCCCATCATCATTGTTGAAAGATGCCCTCGAATCGTCCATAATGAAAACGAATGATTGTGACCGAATGAATCAGGATCCGTGATATGCCGCGCAACCTTGACCTTGCTGCTCTCCGGTCGTTCGTGACTGTCGCCGATGTTGGCGGCGTGACCCGCGCGGCTGGTTTTCTGAACCTCACGCAGTCGGCGGTCTCGATGCAGATCAAGCGGCTGGAGGAGTCCCTGGGCATTGCCCTGTTCCTGCGCGCAGCCCGGAAGCTGGCCTTGTCGCCCGAGGGAGAGCAACTTCTGTCCTATGGCCGCCGCATGCTGGCCCTGAATGACGAGGCCTTGTCGCTGCTGTCGTCGACCGCCTGCGAAGGCGAAATCCGGTTGGGTGTACCACATGACGTGGTCTACCCGTCGATCCCGGGCATCCTGCGGCGCATGTCGCAGGCCTACCCTCGGGTGCGCATCAATCTGGTGTCGTCCTTCACCCTGCTGATGAAGCAGGATTTTGCCCGGGGCGGGTTCGACGTGATGCTGACCACCGAAGAGACGCCCGACGCGGGTGCCGAGGTCCTGTCCTCACGGGCATTGGCCTGGGTCGGGGCGCCCGACGGCAGTGCCTGGCAGCGCAGGCCGCTGCGGCTGGGTTTCAAGGACACCTGCATCTTCCGGGCGCGCGCTCAGTCTTCCCTGGAAGCGGCGGGTATTCCCTGGGAAATCGCCACCGGAGGCGAAAGCGAGCAGGCGGTTGAGGCGACGGTGGCTGCCGACCTGGCGGTTTCGGTGCGCATGGTCGGCAGCATTCCGGAGGGTATGGCTCCGATTACGGGCGACAACCAGCTTCCCCCGGTCGGCGAGATGAAGCTGGCGCTTTACCGCAATACGCGTCGCAGCGATGAGGCTGTCGACCATCTCGTATCGGAATTGCGGTGCGCCTACGGCTGCTAGGCGACCCGGATCACCACCTTGCCCGTTGCCTTGCGATCGCGCAGCAGCTGAAGCCCGTCTGGCAGGTCTTCAAAAGGCAGGACATGGCTGACATGCGGGCGGATCAGCCCCTCCGCCCGCCACTGCAGAAGCTTTGACAGACTGGCGGTGACGAGGTCCGGCGCAAAACTCTCATAGCCGCCATACCAGAAGCCCGACACGGTCAGGTTCTTGACCAAGAGCAGGTTGGCCGGCACCTGAGGGACCTGACCCGAGGCAAAACCGATGGCAAGAAGCCGACCGTCCGGACGGGTCGCGCGCAAGGCCTCGTCAAAGGCGGGACCGCCCACGGCGTCATAGACCACGTCGACGCCCCCTTCCGCGCGCAGCGCCTCCTTCAGTCCGGGCGCGTCACTGTCGATCAGGACATCCGCACCGGCCGCCCTGGCGACTTCGAGACGCGCCGCACCGCGGGCTGAGGCGATCACCCGCGCGCCAAGCCGCTTGCCAATCTCGACAGCCGTAAGCCCGACGCCCCCGGCTGCGCCTGTGACGAACAACGTCTCTCCCGGCTGCAGCCGTGCCTTGTGCGTCAGCGCCAGATGCGATGTCCCATAGGCGATGGGAAATCCTGCCGCTTCGATCATCTCCATAGTGTCCGGAAGGCGGCTGATCCGCGCCGCGGGGACCGAAATCCGCTCGGCCAGCGCACCGCAGGGACAGGTCGAGAGGACCCGGTCCCCGACCGAGATCCCCCTTATGGTCGGCCCGAGCTGCTCGACGACGCCCGAGAATTCCATGCCGGGGATATAGGGAAGGGGGTGGCGGACCTGGTACTTACCTTGAATCGCGAGAGTATCCGCAAAGTTGAGGCCGACTGCTTCCACACGGACAACGACCTCGCCTTCCGCGGGTATTGGCTCTACAACGTCCGCGAGTCTTGGTTCCTGGTTCGATTCAACGACCTGCCACGCCCGCATTTTTCGCTCCCAAAACGGCTTTGTTTCTTACTACCAGAGGTATAACGTTTTTCACCTATGTACAGTTTCTTGCAACGCATAGGGTTGTTACTTCGCAAAACGCAAAGAATCCGGGGGCTATGCTCAAAATGCATCGCAAAATGCAAATCACCCATAGGGCGAGTAGCGATTCGTCCAGACTCGCTTGGCATGCAGATGGGGACAACTCATCCGTGTGTTATCCGATTGTGTAATTCGACATATCCAAAAGGACAGGTTTTCGCACCGCAGATTTTTTTTCTTGAGGTTGCCCGGTTCAGTGCAACTTTGGCACGGTTCTTGCTTATAAACATCCGAGGGGAACGGACACTTGTTTGGAGTTAAGAATGAAGCATCCCGTTGACGCACATGTAGGCAAGCGTATCCGCCACCGCCGCTGGATGGTCGGAATGACGCAACAGCAGCTTGCCGACAAGGTGGGCATCAAGTTCCAGCAGATCCAGAAGTACGAGACCGGCATGAACCGGGTCAGCGCATCGCGTCTTTGGGACATCGCGGATGCGCTTGGCGTGGCGATCTCCTTCTTCTTCGAGGGTCTCGCAGAAGGACAAGTCGGCGCCTACGCACCTGGCGACATGATGTCGGACAAGGAAGCACTGGAGCTCGTCCGGTCGTATTATGCGATCCCGGAAGCACAGCGCCGCCGTCTGTTCGATCTCGCTCGTGTTCTGTCCGAAGCTGCCTGAACTCACCCTTGACCTCGCCTCCCTGAGCGTTTAGCGCCCGGGGGGGCGTGGACCCCTGCGGTCCCGATGGTCACGGGAGGTCGGCATGCGCGTCTCTGAGGCTCTGGCAGCAGATCTGATCGCGACTGCCCATGAACTGGCCGATGTCGCCCGCGTTGCGACCCTCAGCCACTTTCGCACCCGTGATCTTGCGGCGGAAACCAAAGAAACGACGCGCTTCGACCCGGTGACTGCGGCGGACCGCCTGTCCGAAGAGCGCATGCGCGAAGTCCTGTCGCGCCGTCGCCCGGATGACGCCATCCTGGGTGAGGAATTCGGAAAATCCTCGGGAACTTCGGGCCTGACCTGGGTGCTTGATCCGATTGATGGCACCCGCAGTTATCTGTCCGGAACACCGACTTGGGGCGTGCTCATCTCGGTTCGCGACCAGGATGGCCCTTTGTTCGGCATCATCGACCAACCCTACATCGGCGAACGGTTCGAAGGCGGCTTGGGCCGCGCCATGGTCCGTGGCCCGATGGGGGACGCGACGCTTCAGGTGCGCACGCCCCGGGCCCTTTCACAGTCCATCCTGTTCACCACCTTCCCCGAGGTCGGAACGGCCGACGAGGGGGCAGCCTTCAGACGGGTGGCCTCGAAAGCGAAACTCGTTCGTTACGGCACCGACTGCTACGCCTATGCCCTGATTGCAGCCGGCCAGATCGACCTGGTGATCGAAGCGGGTCTGCAGGCCTATGATGTCCAGGCGCCGATCGCCGTGATCGAGGCCGCGGGCGGTCTGGTCACCGACTGGCAAGGCCGCCCGGCCCTTGAAGGCGGTCAGATTCTTGCGGCGGCCAGCCGCGAGTTGCATGCCGAGGCTATGGCGCTGCTGAACGGCTGAACCGGCCAGCGCAAATCGCACCGATTCTGCCCTTGAAAACGAAGGGCGCGCAGGTATTCTTTTCGCACCTGTCGTGTCCTTCTCCCTTCTGACGGCAGGCAGAGGTTTCCCGTTGAAACCGAAGGGTGTCGAAAGGACACCCATGCCAGATATCATGATCCGTAACGCCGATGTCGTCGTCACCATGAACGCCGCGCGGCAGGAGTTGCGTACGGCCGACGTCCACATCGGGGGCGGAGTGATCCGCGCCATTGGCCAGGGGCTAAACGTTCCGGGCGCCGAGGTGATTGAGGCGCGGGGCTCAATCGTCACCCCGGGGCTCGTAAACACGCACCACCATCTCTATCAGACCCTGACCCGAGCCGTGCCGGGCGGTCAGGATGCGCTTCTCTTCGGTTGGCTGAAGACACTCTACCCGATTTGGTCCCGCTTTGGCCCGGACGAAATGTTCACCTCGGCCCAGTTGGGTTTGGCCGAGCTTGCGCTTTCGGGATGCACGATGACGTCGGATCATCTGTACCTCTATCCGAACGGGTCGCGCCTCGATGACACGATCGCGGCCGCCGCGCAGACCGGGCTTCGGTTTCACCCCACGCGCGGTGCCATGTCGATCGGCGAGTCTGCGGGCGGACTGCCGCCAGACAGCCTGGTCGAAAAGGAAGCTGCGATCCTTGAAGACATGATCCGTGTCGTCGACCGCTTCCATGATCCAAATCCCGGGGCGATGGTGCGGGTCGGCCTTGCGCCCTGTTCCCCGTTTTCGGTCAGCCGCGACCTGATGCGGGATGCCGCCCTTCTGGCTCGCGACAAGCGCGTGATGTTGCACACCCATCTGGCCGAGAACGACGAGGATATCGCCTATTCGCTGGCCCAGTTCGGCTGCCGCCCCGGGCAATATGCCGAGGACCTGGGCTGGACCGGCCCTGACGTTTGGCATGCCCATTGCGTGAAGCTGGATTGTTCGGAAATTGAACTTTTTTCGCGCAGTTTGACAGGCATAGCCCATTGTCCGTGTTCGAATTGTAGACTCGGCTCGGGGATTGCCCCGGTCCGTGCAATGCGGGATGCCAAGGTCAAGGTTGGTCTTGGCGTGGATGGGTCTGCCTCGAACGATGCCGGGAACCTGATTGCCGAGGCGCGGATGACCATGCTTCTGCAGCGTGTGGCACGTGGGGCCGACGCGATGTCGGCGCGGGAAGCGCTGGAGATCGCGACCCTTGGCGGTGCGCAGGTTCTGGGGCGCGACGACCTGGGCACGATCGAGCCGGGAAAGCGGGCGGACCTGGCCATATGGGACATGTCGGGTGTCGAGGCGGCTGGAAGCTGGGACCCTGTGGCCGCCCTGGTCCTTTGCGGGCCGACACGGGTAAAGGGCCTGATTGTCGAGGGACGCGAGATTGTTCGGGACGGGCAGATGATGACACTCGACCTGCCCCGCGTGCTGGAACGGCAGCGGGACCTGGCTGCCCGGCTGGCTGGGTAACGTCAGGTATTCCGGCCCTTTTCCGTCCCAAGCCCAGGAGGCATGGTCGGCGTCGAAATCGACCGGAGTCCCGCCTTGCGCAGCCTTGCCGCCCTTTCCTTGTCCTTGTGTCTCGCCCTGCCCGCTGCGGCTCAGATGGTCCTCTCGGAAGCCAGTGGCAACTGGGCCGGCGCGTCCAATCAGGGGTTCTATTTCACGGCCCAACTGGTGCAGGAACAGGACCGAGTGGGCCTTCTGATCTGGAATGGCAATGAAAGCGTGCCTACTGCAGCGGGAACCCCGGAATTCGAGAACCGAGAGATCGACCTTGCCGCTTTTGCCACCCGTCAGGCGTTGGAAGTGGTCGAGAGCGCAAATGGCAGCATCCTGCAGGTCGTGGTCGAGTTTGCCGACGAGGACGCCGAGGGGCGGTCGGTCACCCAGATCCAGCGGATCGACGGGCAGTACACGGTTACCGGCTACTATCACCTCTCAAGGTTCTACAACCCCGGCGGCGAACCCTATTCCTACGAATGTGACGTGGACCTGTGGAACATGATTGCGATCGACAACGGCCGGCAGCGCCAGCTTGAGCCGGTCGGGTTCGAGGCGCTGAACGCCAGCGATTGGACCTGGGGTGCGGCCTTCGACCGGGGCTTCTGCACCCGGAGCTAGCGGGGCGGACAGGCTTGCGCTAGAAGACCGGGATGGAAAAGCCGATCTCTCACAACTACGAAGCCCAGCGGCGCGAAACCTATCAGACCTTCAAGCTGTCGAAGGGCGTCAGCCTGCCGAAGACGGCGGTGGTCGAATATGCCTTCTTCATCGAGGAGCTGGATGCCTCATGGCCGGCGCTGGAGCGTGCCCTTCGGCTGGAGGGGTTCCGGACCCGGCGGCTGAAGGATGGAGAGACTCTGGTGGCCTCGATCGGGCCGATCCCGGTCACGCCCGAGGATATCTGGCACTACGAAAGGATCGCGACCGCGATCGCGCTGAAGCATGACTTCTATCCGGATGGATGGGAACTGGCAGACTAGTGTCCACGTTGGACAGGCGGCCCTGATCATTTGAAATCAAGGGTTTGCGGCCGCCGATTCATGCGGACTTAACCAAGCCGGGCGGGGCAAATTCAGATCGGCGGGACGGCAGAACGGGTCAGGCGCTGCGGCGTTTGCCGCCGACCCAGACTTCGGCCACCGCGCGGTCGTCGCCCATCATGATCGTGGGGAAAAGCTGCTGCCAGAGATCTTCGGCCCGCCGCGTCGCCTGTTCGATGGCAGGCGTCGAAGCAAGGTCGATCACCACCAGATCGGCCTCCATGCCCGGAGCGATGTTGCCGATCCGGTCCTCGCACCGAAGCGCCCGGGCCGAGCCTTGCGTCGCGAGCCACCAGAGCTGCGCTGGATGCAGGGACTGGCCGCGCAGTTGGCCGATTTCATAAGCGGCCGCCATCGTGTGCAGCATCGAAAAGTTCGAGCCGCCGCCCGTGTCGGTCGCAAGCCCCACGCGCAGGCTTTGCGCCAGGCCCATGTCGAAGAGCCCAGAGCCGATGAACGTATTCGAGGTTGGGCAATGGACCAGACTTGCGCCGGCCTCGACCAGCCGGGCCTTTTCGCGTCCGGTGAGATGAATGGCATGGCCATAGACCGCACCTTCGCGCAGCAGACCCTGCGCTTCGTAGGTGTCCAGGTAGTCGCGCGACTGGGGGAAAAGCTCCTTCACCCAGGCGATTTCATCGGTCTGTTCCGACAGATGCGTCTGCATCAGGCAATCGGGATATTCCCGCCAGAGCGCCCCCATCGCAGCCAGCTGCTCAGGCGTGGAGGTGGGCGAGAAGCGGGGAGTGATCACATAGGAAAGCCGGTCAACCCCATGCCACTTCTGCAGGAGACGCATTGAATCGTCATAGGCCGATTGGGCGGTGTCGCGCAGGCCTTCAGGTGCATTGCGATCCATGCAGGTCTTGCCCGCAAAGACCCGCATCCCGCGCGACTGGGCTGCGGAAAAGATCGCGTCGACGCTTTCCGGGTGGATCGTGGCAAAGGAGCAGACCGTCGTCGTGCCGCGATCGAGCACGAGGTCGAGATAGCGCGCGGCGACCTCATCGGCATAGGCGCGGTCGTGGAACCGCATCTCCTCGGGGAAGGTATAGGTGTTCAGCCAGTCGATCAGTCGCTTGCCCCAGCTCGCGATGATTGCGGTCTGGGGGTAGTGCACATGGGCGTCGATGAAGCCGGCCGAGATCAGCCTTGAGCCATGGTCGTGCAGCCGCGCCTCGGGATAGCGGTCGCGCAGGACAGTCGCCTCGCCCACGGCCAGGATGCGGCCCGCCTCAACCGCGACCGCGCCCTGCCGGATCACCTTGGCCGCGGACAGGCCCTGGAGGAAGGGGTCGCCGTCATAACAAAGCACTTGGCCCAGCAGAAGATCGGTCATGTCACGCCTCTTGATCCGGGCCAGAGTAGGAGCTTTCAGGGTCCGGGTAAATTTTTCCAACATGCGCTGGGCCTTGAAACTGTTTCGCATAAGAGCGAAGTGCGGCAATCAGGGATTGGTGGCCGGACGCGGGCTTTGAACTCGGCGCCAAAGCGCACTAAGGTCGGGCCAATCGACGGGGGAAGCATGGCGGAAACGACGGTCAGGACCACACCGGACGCGCTGGACGCCGAGCTTCTGGAGGCGACCCTTGACGCAGCATTGGATGCCGCGCGTGCAGGCGATGCGGCCCGCGTCGAAGCCCTGCTTGAGCCAGTCCACCCCGCTGACGTTGCCGACCTTCTTGAACAGGTCTCGCAGGATGACCGTGAGGCGCTGCTTGCCATGGGTTCGGCGGTCATCGACGGCGATGTGCTGTCGGAAATCTCGGACGCGATCCGAGAGGAGGTGCTGGACGCGCTGCCCGATGACGTGGTGGCCGAGGCACTGCGCGACCTCGACTCGGATGACCTGGTCGACATCGTCGAAGACCTTGAGGCCGAGGACCAGGGCCGGATCCTGGGGGCGATGGATGCGGCCGACCGGGTCGCGGTGGAGCAGGCGCTTGCCTGGCCGGAACATTCCGCAGGTCGCCTCATGCAGCGTGAGCTTGTCGTGGCGCCCGAACACTGGACCGTGGGCGAAACGATTGATTTCCTGCGGAAAGCTGATCATCTGCCCGACCAGTTCTACCATGTGATCCTGGTCGACCCGCGGCTCATGCCGGTGGGGTATGTAACCCTTGGTCGGGTTCTGTCCTCGGGCCGGGACGCAAAGTTGCGCGATATCAGCGAGGAAAGCTTTCGCACGGTTACGGCCTCGGATGAAGAGGCCGATGTGGCCTATATCTTCAACCAGTACCACCTGATTTCCTGCCCGGTCGTCGATGGTGCAGGGCGGCTTGTGGGCGTGATCACCATCGATGACGCGATGAACGTGCTGGACGAGGAGCATGAGGAAGACATGCTGCGTCTGGCGGGCGTGGGCGAGGAAAGCTCGATCTCGGACGGAATCTGGGACACGGTGAAGTCGCGCCTGCCCTGGCTCGCCATCTCGCTGGTGACGGCGAACATCGGGGCGCTGGTGATCTCGCAGTTCGAAGCGGTCATCGCCCGGATCGTGGTGCTAGCGGCCTTGATGCCGGTGGTCGCGGCCATGGGGGGCAATGCGGCGACCCAGTCGTTGACCGTGGCGGTGCGGGCCCTTGCAACTCGAGACCTGACGGGCGCGAATGCCTGGCGGGTCGTACGACGGGAACTGGTGGTCGGGCTGATCAACGGGCTTTGCTTTGCCGCAGTGATGGGGTTGGCGGCCTGGCTCTTGTTCGGAGCGCCGATGGTCGGCTCGGTGATCGGCCTCGCGCTGATCATCACCCTGATCGTCGCGGCGCTGTCGGGAGTTCTTGTGCCGCTTTTGCTTAACCGTCTGGGGTTCGATCCGGCATTATCCTCGGGCACATTTGTCATAACGATGACGGATGTGATCGGTTTCTTTGCCTTTCTGGGCCTTGCGTCGGTGATGCTGATATGAGCGATATCAAGGCTTTGGCCCGATCCGAGGCTTTTGCACGTCGGGCCGCGGCCTTTGCGGCGGGGCAGGGGCAGGCGGCGGAGATCCTGGCGGATTTCCTGGCGCCCCATGCTGGAAAGGTCTTGTCGGGCTACATGCCGATGCGGTCCGAGATTGACCCATTGCCGGCAATGGCAGCGCATCAGGGGTTGGTCGGAGTGCCGGTGATCCTGGCCAAGGCCAGCCCGCTTCGTTTCCGCGAATGGTCGCCGGGGTGCCGGCTGGTGGAAGGCGCGTTCAAGGCGATGATCCCCGAGGAAGGGGCCTGGGTCGAGCCGGAAGTGCTGATCGTGCCGCTTCTGGCCTGGGACGCGCGGGGCTATCGGCTGGGCTATGGCGGCGGGTTCTACGACCGGACGCTGGAGGGGCTGCGGGCGAAGGGGCCGGTGCTGGCGGTGGGTTTTGCCTTTGCGGCGCAGGAGGTGGCGGAAGTCCCGATCGACGCAACCGACCAGCGGCTGGACGCGATGGTGACGGAAAAGGGCGTCACGGTTTTCGCGTGACGCCCCAAAATCCTTCGAAGGATTTTGCAAAAGTCTTCGAAAACTTTTGCGCCCTTCCTCAGTGCGCGATGTCTTCCTGGCGGACGAACATGTTGCCCCAGGCGCGGTCGATCAGCTCTGGCGTCATCTGGTAGGGGATGTTCTCGAACTCGCAGACAGCGATCATCTGGTCGATCAGGAAGACCGGCTGGTAGTTCGCATAGTTGTTCTGGATGGTCGGGAACTTGACCTTCATCAGATGCATCAGCGCGTCTTCGTCCAGCGGCATCTTCTTCTTGCGGGCGACCATGGCGAAGATCTTCAGGAAGTTTTCCTGGCTTGGCCCGTCGATCTTGATCTTGAAGAAGATACGACGCAAGGCCGCGCCGTCGAAGATCTGGTTCGGGTGGAAGTTGGTCGAGAAGATCACCAGCGTGTCGAAGGGCACGGTGAACTTTTCGCCCGACTGCAGCGCCAGGATGTCGCGGCTTTCTTCCAGCGGCACGATCCAGCGGTTGACGATCTTCTGCGGCGGCTCCTGCTGGCGGCCAAGGTCGTCGATGATGAAGATGCCACCGGTCGCCTTAAGCTGCAGCGGCGCCTGATAGGTCCGCGCCGTGGGGTTGTAGTTCAGGTCGAGCATGTCGAGGCTGAGTTCACCGCCGGTGATCACCGAGGGACGCTCGCAGAAGACATAGCGGTTGTCGAACTTGTTGGACGTCCGGCGCAGCGAGTTCGGATCGTCGACCGCTGCCTCGGCGGCGGAATGCACGATCGGGTCATAGACGCTGATGATCTGGCCGGAATATTCGATGGCGCGGGGGACATAGACCTTGTCGCCAAGGGCCGCGCGGATGCCGTGCGAGATCGAGGACTTACCGTTGCCGGGCGGGCCATAGAGCAGGATCGAGCGGCCCGAGGTCACGGCGGGGCCGAGGTTGTCGATCAGGTCCGGCGGAAGGATCAGATGCCCCATGCCCGACAAGAGCTGCTCGCGGTTCAGGCGGATGTCGCGCACCGACTGGCGCTTGATCTGCACCGAATACTGGTCCAGCGGCACCGGCATCGCGCCGTAGTATTCCGACTGCGACAGCGCATCCAGTGCGCGGGCCTTGCCGGCATCGGTCAGCTCGTAGCCCATTTCGTTGCCGGCAGTGGCATGCATCGTGCCGGTCGCGGTGATCAGCTTCTGCGTCCGCGCAAGGTCGACCAGTTCCTGCGTCAGCGGCACTGGCAGGCAAATGATCTTCGACAGCACCGAGACCTGATCCTGGTTGGTGCGGAACATCGACTTCAGCAGGATGTCGCGCATCATCACGGTGGACAGGCCCGTATCGTTCAACGAGCGGGGCGAAGGCGGTGGTGTGACGTTCGACACCGGGGCTTCAGCGTTCATTCGACAAGCTCCGTGGACAATCGAGGCAGAGGGCTTCGATTTGAGTCGTAAACGTGACTTGTGTCAGACCTGTGGCCAGATGGCGGCAACAAGGTAGAAGATCAGGATTCCCGACAGCGCGAGGCCGAAGGGGAAGTACCGGCGCTTGGTCCAGCTTTCCCAATCCGGCGTTGCGCGGGTGACAGCCGGGATGCTGCGCAAGAGCCGGTGAACAACCAGCGACGAAATCATGCAGACAAAGATGATCAACAGGATCTCGCCGATGTTTCCGCCTACGAAGAAGCCCGCCATGGCAGCCGAATACTTGGCATCACCAGCACCGAACGTTCCGGTCAGATACAGAAGGAAACCGGCCACGAAGACGATGGCCATGAGGGCCAGGCCCCAGAACCACGCCGTCCACGGCACAAGTAGCCATCCGGCAAGGGGCCAGATCGCGGCCATTGCCAGAACAGCCCGGTTCGGGATCTTCATCCGCTTCATGTCTGCAACCGCAGCCCAGACAGCGATGGGCAGGACCGGAACCAGAAGGATCAGCGCGTCGTTTGGTTCCAGCATCACATCTTCACGTTGGCATCAAGTGCTTCAAGGCTGCGGGCTGCGGCCTCGAAATGCTGAGGATGGGTCTCGATCGCCTGGTTCAGAAGGCCTTTGCCGACCGAAACGTCACCCTGTTTGATGGCGGCTAGCGCCATGGAATAAAGCAGTTCGGCGCGTTCCGTCTGAGTCATTCGCACGACCGGCAGATCATATTTGCGCTGTGCCGCGCGCGCGAGAACCAGGTTGTTCTTGGCAGTAAAAAGCGACGGATCGTAGGTCAGCGCTTCCATGAACAGCTTTTCGGCCCCGGCATGTTCGCCACGGGTCAGCTTCGAGAAGCCCCAGTTGTTCAGAACTCCGGCCGGTGTCGTCGTCAGCCCCGCCGCGATTTCGTAGAAACTGTCCGCCTTCTTCCAGTTCTTGTCCGAGTCCGCCACCATGGCCTCAAGCCGGTAGCGATCGAATGTCTCATGCGTCGGCGGGATCTGGTTGAGCTCGGCCTTCGCCTCGGACCAGCTGTTGGAACGGATCAGCGCGTCGGCCAGCATCACCCGATCTTCGGCCGTAGCCTCGGGGTGGGCGACAACCTGACGCCAGACCTGAGCGGCCTCGGTCGGTTTCTGCGCCCGCACGAGCGAACGGCCCAGCCCGCGCATGACGTCGATGCGGTCTGGGTTCTGCTTGAGTGTCCGGGCAAAGTACTCGACCGCTTCGTTCGGGTCGCCCACGGTCAGCATGACGTCATTCAGGTTGGATTCGTCGATGACGTTGACGTCTTTCAGGGCTCTTTCCACCTGAGCGTCAGAATTCTTCTGACAGGCCGACAAGGCGACTGTGCTGCCCAGGCACAGCAAAACCAGAACAGGGTGGCGCATGTTTCGCGTCCTCTTTCTTGACTGCCCGGAGCGCCGCCTACAGGTCGGAAAGAAGCACGTATTTGCCTTTTTCCTGCCGGACGAGGCGGAACTCGCCATTTTTTTCTTCTTGAGCGGGATCATACACGCTTGATTCGCTTCGTGCGATAGCAAGCATGAGATTTTCGCGTATCGAGTCCGTTTCGCCACTATCAAGGGCAAAGGCCTGCTGGAAGAGAACCTTGGCTTCGCCGGATTGGCCCTTTTCCATCAGGACCACGCCCAGATTGTTCAGCGCCGGGACAAAGTTCGGGTCCAGTTCCAGTGCGCGACGCAGGATCTGTTCAGCCTGTCCAAGCCGACCGAGGGCCAGGTTTGCAGAGCCGATGGCCGAGAGCACATCGGCGTTGACCCCCCGCTCGCCGGCGGCGCGGAGATAGGCCTTCAGCGCAAGCTCATGCTCGCCGGATTCCATGAGCCGGTGTCCAACGATCAGGCCGTCGACGGCTTCGCCGCGCGCGTCCACCCCATAGGGTTGGTTGCGTGAAACGCCTCCGGCCGGCACACAGCCGGCCAGAAACAGGGCAGAGCAAAAGATGGCAACGGCCGCTTGGCGCAACTCACTTCTCTTCGGAACCGTCAGAGGCCGCCGGCAAGTTCCGTCAGCATGACAACCATTCCGTGCACCGAAGGCCCGATTAGAATGACCAGAAGTGGCGGAACCGTGAAGAGCATTGTGCCCAAGGTCAGCTTGGTTGGCAACATGTTGGCTTTCTCTTCCGCCCGCATGACCCGTTTGTCGCGCATATCCGCCGAATAAACCCGCAAGGCGTCGGCGACCGAGGTGCCGAATGTCGCCGACTGGACCAGCGTCGTGACGAAAGAGGCCACATCCGGCACGCCGACACGTTCGGCCAGGTCCTTCAGCACCGAGGTGCGTTCCTTGCCGGCCTTGACCTCTTGCGCGACCATGTCGAATTCGTCAGCCAGCGCGGGATAGCCAGCGCGGCTTTCCTTGCCGACGCGGATGATCGACTGGTCAAGCGACTGCCCGGCCTCGACGCAAACCAGCATCAGGTCGAGCGCATCGGGAAAGCCCTGGATGATCTCGGTCTGACGCTTGGTGACGCGCTTGTTCACATAGTAGCGCGGCAGGTAGTAGCCGATTGCGCAGGGCAAGAGGCTGTAGAGCATCAGGTTGCTCGCGCTCATCGGCTCATCCGATGTCAGAGATTGCACGATGCCATAGATAAGGCCGAGGATCAGGAAGGTGATCGCCAGCAGGAACTGGATGGCATGAAACATCCGCACCGAGTTTTTGGAATGGTAGCCCGCGCGCAGCATCGTCAGCTTTGCGGCTGACAGTTCCTCTTTCTTCTGCGGTTCAAGGAAATGGGCAAAGCGCTCCAGCTTGTCGACCTTCTCGGTCCGGCGCAGCTGGCGCTTCTTGTCGCCCTCGGCCTTGGGCTGCTGGTCCTTGAGCTCGCGAAACCGGTCGCGCTGCCGTTTCATCACGATGGGCAGGGCCAGCAGGATGAGCAACATGCCCAGCAGGCCGATGGCCAGAAGCGGACCCATCGGGCCGAAGCGTTCGGTCAGGGCCGCGGGGATGCTTGTGAGGAACTCCATGGCTCGCCTACACTTTGATGTTGGTCATCATCTTCATGTAGATGATGTTGATGATGAGGAAGGTGACGACGAACAGGGCTGCCGGGACGAAGGCTGAGGTTTCGCGGACGCCGTCATAATAGTCCGGCTTGATGACGTTGATCATCAGAAGCGCCACGATCGGGAAGCCGGACAGGAACATGCCCGACCACTTGGCTTCGGCCGTGATGGCCCGGATGCGCCGGAAGAGCTTGAACCGTGCCCGGACCACCTTGGACAGACCCTCAAGGATCTCGGCCAGGTTACCACCCGACTGCTGCTGGATTGCGACGGCCACGGCAAGGAACCGCAAGTCCTGGCTGTCCATGCGCTCGGCAAAGGCTTTCAGCGCTTCGGATACGTCGCGACCATAGGCGGCTTCGTCCGAGATCACGCCGAATTCGGTCCCCAGAGGATCGGGGATCTCCTTGGCGACAATCCCGATTGCCGTCGAGAACGGGTGGCCGACGCGCAAGCTCCGGACCATGAGTTCGATCGAATCCGGCAGCTGTTCTTCCAGAAGGTTGATCCGCTTCTTCTCGGTTCGGTTCACCCAGACATAGACTCCGCCCACGCCCATCGCGATGGCCATGACGATCCGCAGGCCCACTTCGGCCGCGGTGAAGAAGGTCAGCAGGAAGAAGGCGACCACGGAAAGGACCGCCATGATCCCGATCAGGGCTTGCGGCGAGAAGGCGATGTTCGCCCGCTGCGCCTTTTTGGCCAGCATCGAATAGAGCGGAATGTTCTTTGCGTTCAGGTGCTGGTTCATCTCCTTGCGAAGCTGTTCCAGAACCTGTTCGCGGTTCGCATTCTTCTCCAGCAGCGCCAGACGGCGGCTCACGCGGCTGTTCAGGCTGATCGATTTGCCGAAGACGAGAAGATAGATCCCGTTCACCATTACTACGACGGCGACGAAGATCAGGATGTAGATAAGGGGGGCTGCGCTGATTTGCATGGCGTTCAGACGATGGGTTCGTAGATCGATGCCGGCAGGTCAAAGCCCCACTGGCGGAAGCGATCGGAATAGGCCGACCGAAGCCCGGTCGCATTGAAGCGACCGATGATCTTGCCAGAGGGCTCGACACCGAGGCGCTCGAAGCGGAAGACTTCCTGCATCGAGATGACCTCGCCTTCCATCCCGGTGATTTCGGTGACGCTGGTCATCCGGCGGGTACCGTCCTGCAGACGGCTGGCCTGAACCATCAGGTTGACGGCCGATGCGATCTGGCTGCGGACGGCTTTCAGCGGCATTTCGATCCCGGCCATGGCGACCATGTTCTCAAGACGGCTGATCGCGTCGCGCGGGTTGTTGGCGTGGATCGTGGTCATTGAACCGTCGTGACCGGTGTTCATGGCCTGCAGCATGTCGATGACCTCTTCACCCCGGGTTTCCCCCACGATGATGCGGTCCGGACGCATACGAAGCGCGTTGCGCAAGCAGTCCCGCTGGGTGACCGCGCCCTTGCCTTCGACGTTGGCCGGGCGGCTTTCCATCCGGCCCACATGGACCTGCTGGAGCTGAAGTTCAGCCGTATCCTCGATCGTCAGCACGCGCTCGTGGTTGTCGATGAACGAGGAAAGCGCGTTGAGCGTGGTCGTCTTACCCGAACCCGTACCGCCGGAGACGATGATGTTCAGCCGGCAGGACACGGCGGCCTGAAGATAGGCGGCCATTTCCTCGGTGAAGGCGCCGAAGCGGACGAGGTCCTCGATCCTGAGCTTGTCCTTCTTGAATTTCCGGATCGAGAC